>DATENH010000182.1:0-44463 GCA_035275145.1 Steroidobacteraceae bacterium
CAGCAGCGCAGCATGTGATCGCAGGCAAGTACCGAGGCCGACCACGTCTCTCATGCTGCACAGCTGAGTTTCCCCCTGTTTTCTCTCCCGGCACCTGACTCCCGGCACCTGTCTTCTTGCGCGGCCCGACGCTTGGTGACATCGTGACTGCATGGAGCCGCGCCGCAAACGCCGCTTAGGGCTGGGTCTCGCCGCAACGGGTGCGACACTGGCCTGCGTGCTGTGCTCCGACACGTGGTCGCAGTCCGGCGGCGGCGTCTCGATCGACTCGGGCGCTGAATGGCGATTCGTGCGACTCGCCTATTCCAGCGTCGGCGCGCGCTCCGGCAGCCGCGGCGGCTGGCTCACCGACTGGCCGGATGCCGAGCAGCATCTCATCAAGGGCGTGCAGCGCCTGACGCGCATCAATACGGCAGACGAAGGCCAATCGCTGTCGATCATGGACGAGAGCTTGTACGACTACCCGTGGATCTACGCCGTCGAAGTCGGCAGCTGGGTGCTGAGCGACGAAGAGGCCGCGCGTCTTCGCGACTACCTGCTGCGCGGCGGCTTCCTGGTCGTCGATGATTTCCACGGCACCATGGAATGGGCGGGCTTCGTCGAGAGCATGAGCCGCGTGTTCCCAGATCGCGCGATCGTCGAGATCCCGATCGAGGATGCAGTCTTTCATCTCGCTTACGACTTGCCCGAGCAGATCCAGATCCCCGGCATCCAGTCGCTGTACAGCGGCCTCACGTACGAGCGCGACGGCTATACCCCTCATTGGCGCGGCATCTACGACGATGAAGGCCGGCTGATGGTGGTGATCAACTTCAACATGGACCTCGGCGACGCCTGGGAACACGCCGACGTGCCGGAGTACGCGTTGCAGTACACTACGCGCGCTTATAAATACGCCATCAACTACATCCTCTACGCGATGACGCACTGACCGCGTGAAGAGCGCCACCGACGTCAACTGGCAGTGGTACCGGCTGAGCGAGCTCAGCGCCGTGCAGCTTTATGCGATGCTCGAAGCGCGGGTCGCGATCTTCGTCGTCGAGCAGAACTGCGCCTATCAGGATCTGGACGGGCTCGACCTCGACGCGGAGCATCTGATCGCGTGGTCGGGCCGCGAAGTCGCCGGCTATGTGCGGGTGCTCGCTCCCGGCACGCGCTTCGCGGATCCGTCGATCGGCCGCATCATCACGACGCAGAAATTTCGCGGCACGGGACTCGGCCGCGAGGTCGTGGCCAGAGGCATCGAGCGCACGCGCCTGCGTTATCCGGGGCGGCCGATCCGCATCAGCGCGCAGAAGTATCTGGAGAAGTTCTACGGCTCGTTCGGGTTCGGCACCGTGTCCGAGCCGTATCTGGAAGACGGCATCCCGCACGTCGAGATGCTGTTGATGCCTTAGCGCTCGACGCTCTGCGGCCCGAGCCAGGTCGGGCCGATGACGCTGTGATAGAAGGTGTCGTCGCCCGCTAGCAGCACGCCGAGTCCCGCATAAGAGCCGTTCCACGTCTTAGAGCTGCCGCGGCTGCCGCAGTTCGCGAGATCGATCTGCAACTGCACCATGTTGTGCGCGGCATCCGGAATCGCAGCGGTGCCGTTGAACACACAGCCGTTCGAATACGAGCCTGTCAGTTGGCCGTTCGACTCGATCGTCAACGTCAGTGTGACTTCCTCGCCGAAGATGGTGTTGTCGCGGCGCGTGTACACGCCCGCTAGATCTGCGAGTGAGAGGGTGCGGTTGTAGTCCGACGATGCGTTCAACGAGAAGCGATACCGATTGCCCCGGAACTGCAGCTCGCCGCTGAGCACAGCACCGGCGGCCTCCGCGCTGACACTCGCAGTGCGGGTATTGGTCTCGCCCAGATTCTTCCCGGTAGCGTCATCCTCGAACTGCGCCTCGCAACACACGTTGGCAAAAACGGCGAAGCCGTCGTCGTTGAACAACCCGCCGCGCGTGAGCAGCCACTGTGCGTCGCCCTCCGCGTCGATCAACGCGACAGCATCGAACCTGCGGTCCGAGTCCTCCTCCGTCGCGGTCCCCTTCCAATATCCCGCCATCGCCGCCGATGTCGGCGGCTGCGCGGGCGGAGGTTGCGGCGGCGGGTTCGTCGGTGGCGGATTGGTGGGCGGCGGCACCGTCGGCGGTGGCGGCTGCTGGCCGGTCGCGGGATCGCTCACGCTGCCGCGTCCATTCGAACATGCGGCGAGCACCGCGAGCGCTAGCGCGGCGAGCCAGAGATGATGTTGTGCGCCTGTCGTGTTCACAGTGCACCTCCTGCAGGTTGCAGGTTGTCAGCGGTTCAGTCGGAAACGCCAATAGAAGCTGGCAATTACGTCGTAAGTGTTCAGGTCGGTGGTGCCGAGCGTGCAGCTGCCGCCGGCGGGACAGAACAGTTTGTCGAACGTCACCTTCGATTGATCGGTGGCGAGCTCCAGCGTGAAGTGCGTGAAGTCCACGCCGACGGCGAGAAACAGCCCGGGCGTCGAGCTGTCGTACTGATCGCCGCTCGCGAAGTGATGGATGACGCCGGCGCGAACATACGGCGAGTACTGCGAATACGGCAGGAACTGATAGCCCATCGTGACCGAGAGCGGCACCTCGAAATGCCGCACGTCACCGCCGATCGCGAAGACGGGACCGACGCCGACGTCGGTGCGCCATTCGGTGGTCCAGTCGTAGAGGAAGCTGGCGGCGACGCCGAGCGGAAGTTTCAGGTCGACGTTCGCCTCGCGGCCGTCGAGCCGCAGGTTCTCCTCGTAGAGGTCGGCGACGTCGCTGACGCCGCTCGCATAGGAGACCCCTAGGCGCCATTCCATCGCCTGCGCGGGACCGGCGAAAGCCAATACGAGCGCTGCAGCGCCCACGACCCGGACCGGAACTCGCATGACCGCACCCTCACTCAACGGCGTCGGACTAATACCGACGAACCCACCGCAGAGTTCCCGCAAGGGGCTGGGAATGTTTTACAAGCCCGGGCGTCAGCGCACGAACAGGGAATCGATCGTATCGAGATCGAATTCGCGGATCGGCGAGCGCGCGGGCGTGCTCAATCCGAGCGGACGTTTGTAAGAAATAAAGAGTGACGAACCGAAGTTTTCCGAGAACGAATGACCCGCGCTCATCGACAGTGCACCGCGCCCGACGCTGACGCTTTGCTTCAGCGCGATCACGTCGACCCGTACGCGCTCCCAGGTCGTCTGGGTAGCGTAGGCGAGCGACAGGTTGGTGCGGTCGGTGACGTTGAGGCCGACCGACGCCAGGTCGCGCTGCATGACCGGATCGGACAGCACGGCGCCGCCGATGTCGCGAAACTCGCGGCTCTGCATCTGCGAGCGGAGCGCGACGTTGAACAACTCGTTCGTATGCTCGAAGCCGAAGCGCGCCAGCCAGCCTGAGCTGCCCGCGATCGTGCGACTCGACGCGAACGCAGCCGAGGCCGTGCCGAGCGGACCGACTTGCCGCGCCAGCCCGACGCCGAGTGCAGCGACATCGTCGTCGAGATATTCGCCGTGCCCTTCGATCGTGAAGCCGAGCGGCACGGCGCATGCGACCGTCGTATTCGCGAACAGCGGGCCGTATTCGTTGCTCAGCAACGCGTAGTCGCGGCGGACTTTGCCGAGGCCGACGGAAAAATCGGAGCAGCCTTCGGCGACGAGTCGGGTCGAAGCGATCGTCGGCGCGGCGACGGATGCGACGTCCTGTTCGGCGAGCGCTGTGCTGCGATCGCCGAGCGAAGTGAACAATGTCTCTTCCACGGTCGGCAACACTGCAAGTCCCGGCGTCGCGAGCTCGGAGCTCGTGATGACATCGGAACGCGCGTTGGTGCGCGTACCGAACTGCATGCCGCCGTAACGCACGCTGCTGCCCCACATGCCGGAAGTGCTGACGGTGTCGCCGACGCGAATGCGCTGCCCCGAGTCGGAACCGATCTGCTGCGTGTACGCCGACTCGAGTCGAGTGAGCGGCTCGACGTTGGGATCGAGCGAGGCTGTGAAGCTGTGCTCGACTTTGACTGCATCGCTCAAGACGCGCGCGTTGAACGAAGAGTGCTCGGGCGTGAGCTTGTTCGCGTGGACCGCGATCGGCTCGAGCTGGTCCGAAGGCGCAGCGACACACGCGCTCAGCGCAACCGGCAGCAGCAGTTGTAGAAGCACCCGCGAAGATGTCATGCCAGATCGACAGTTCTTTTCGTCCGCGCAGTTTATGGATTGCGCGTGCGTGCTTCCATCATCCAGATCCCGTCGGCACGCTGCCGACACGACTGGATCACACTGTCACTCGATCACGACAGATGTCCGATCCAACGTCCCGCAAGCAAAACACCCGCCCACACCAAGAGCGAGCATGCGCCCGTCGTCATTTGCAGACGTACGCGCTCCGTGCGCAGCGCGAAGAAATGCAGCACGAACATGTTCACGCCCGCGAGCAGCAACAGCACGACCTTCGCGAGAAAAGCAGGATTTGCGACATACCAGCTCGCACGCGGCAGGAGCAATCCCACGCCTGTCAGCGCGGCGATGACGAATGCGCCCCACGTCCACGGCACGACTTCACTCGTGATGACCGTCACGGGATGACGGCGCGCGGACCAGCCGAGCAGGCGCAGGTCGGCCATCAGCACGGTGCCGACGAGGAACACGGCGCTCAGCACGTGCACGGATTCGAGAAATGGAAACCACGCGCTCTCGCCGATGTGCGCGGCCAGCGGCGTCGCCTCGAGCCAGGTCCAGAATTCTTCGAGAACCATCACTCTTCCGGAAAGAGATAATCGACGTAAGCGATCCATCGTCCCGCGAACACGACGCCGATCCACAGCAGCAGCGAAAGCGCCGCGACCAGCTTGGTGCGCCAATCGTCGGGTTTGCGCACGCTCACGAGATGCAGCACCGCTGCGAGCGCGATCGCCGGTAGCAGCAGCGCGAACTTCAGCTTGAAGATCGGATTCGTGAAATAGCGCTGCGGCCGCGCGAACACGAACATCGATCCGGTGAGCAGCATGACCGGCAAGGTCCACCACACCCACGGCATCACGCGTCGAGTGAGCTCCTGCACGTCCTGGCTCGGCAACGCGAGGCCGAGGATGCGCAGATCCAGCAGCACGACCGAGCTCATGATGACGGCGATGCCGAGCAGGTGGACGGTTTGCACGATCGGCGGCAGCCCAGGCACGTTGCTGAGCAGGTAGACAACTGTGTCGTGCACTGAATTCCCTATTCTTCTGGTCTCAGTTCTTCTTCTGCATTCTGCCGATCTCGACCAGCAGTGCCTGCGGCGCAACGGGCCGGCCGAGAAACTCGCGCAGCAACGTTGCAGTCTCGTGCGTCTGTCCCGAGCTCAGAAGCTGCTGCGCCAACCAATCGAACCAACGCTTGTCGCCGGTGGTGAACGGACCGAGTTGAGTCGCGATCCGCTGTCGCAAATCCGCGGTCACGACTGCGCCGAGGCCGTAGTTCACCATGTACCCGGGCTCGTGCACGAGCTGCACACGCACCAGCCACCACGACAGCTCCGGGTGCGGCTTCACGTGCAGGTACTTGCTCGTGATCTCGGTCCACACCGCATTCGGATCCTGTGTCGGCGCGCGCAGCATGCGCAGCTCGAACAGCGCCCAGGCCACATCGAGCATGACACTCGAATACAGCGCGCGCAGTGAAGATTCTTCAGCCGAGCTGCGGCCGAGATATTTCTGCTGCCAAGCGGGCTCGTACGTGCTCCACGACGGCACGTCCGCGAACGCTTCGTAGAACAGCGGGTCGCCGAGATCCATGAACGCGGGCCGCGTATGCAGCGCCATCATGTGCACGACGTGGCCGTTCTCGTGCACCAGCTCGTTGATGAGACCGAGACCGCCATGCGCGTAGTTGCCATTGACGCGCACGAGTGTCGGATCCCACTTGCCGGCGCGCGTGCGGCCGCGTTTGACGTAGTCCGTGTATGCGAGCGGCGCTTTGCCCTGCCGTGGATCGAGATCGTAGATCACGTTCCACGCGCTGAGCTGCGCGCCGAGATCGCTGTAGTAACGCTCGTTGATCGGCTGCATCGCCTCGCGCGCAATCGCGTCGCCCAGCTCGCGCTCGGTGGCGCCGCCGCGATAGCGATAGTCCCAAGGCTCCATCGGCGTATCGCCGCTCGCCTTGCGCCACGCATCGAGGATCTGCATCAGCCAGCTCTCGACTTCCGCCGTCGACGCACCGACGGTCTTCGCAGCCGCGTCGATCTCGGTGCCTTCGGTACGGCCACGCTCCGCGGCCATGGCGACCAGGCGTCGATACGGGCTGTCCCGCTCGCTCTTGCCATTGATCGCCTGCCACAGCGGCACGAATGCGAGGAACAGTTTCTTGCGGCGCTCCGGCTCGTTCATGCGCGTGAGCAGGTCGAAGGCTCCGACGCGCGTCACCTTCTCGCCTTCGAAGTCGAGGGAGTTCGAGAGGGCGCCGAAGCATGCATACAAGGCTTCACGGAGCGGGGCGTATTCGATGTCCTTGCGTTGCGCGTCTTCGCACTTGCCGACGGGGGCCAATGAGCCCTGCTCCGCGGCGTCGGCCATGCTCTTGCGCATGATCTCGACGGCGCGCCGGTCGACCGGCGAGAGGCCTGCCTCCGCGAGGTCCTTCAGGCCGCTCTCGACCTGGTTGCGAGCGTCCTCCTGGAGCCGCTGCCATTCGCTGCGGGTCCGGCCCTCGTGGCTGTCCCGCAGGCCGGACTCGATCAGTCCGATGGCGCCGGAGGCGTCGTTGAAGTCGGCATAGGCGCTCTCGATCTCGGGCAAGGAGGCGGCCTGGGCTGCACTCCCCATGGCGAGGGCGGCCGTAAGTAATATGACAAGCTTGCGTAGGCTCAGGGTCATGGCCGGGAAGTGTAACTTTCCGGGCGCGATGGTGTTCTCGGCTTAAAGACGACCTTTCAAGTGGCCAGGCAACCCCCGGATCCCGTCCGCCTCGACGCCTTTGCAAGCTTCATGCGTGCCTATCAGGATATGGTTTTTTCGACGGCCGCCCGCCTGGTCGGGGACGACCGTCAGGCCGAAGACATCGCCCAGGAAGTGTTCCTGAAGGCCTATGAGAACTTCGGGCAGCTTTGCACCAGCTCCTCGGCCGGCGGCTGGCTCAAGACCGTTGCCCGCAACCTGTCCCTGAACCACATCTTTCGCTATCGGCGGCGCTGGCGCATGTTCAGCGAGCTGCGGCGGGAGGACAGCGAAGAGGACGAGCCGGAGGTCGAGTTCGCACTGCCCGACGATGTGCTTGCCGGCGTGGATGCCGACGTCCGTCACGGCCTGATCGAGGAAGCGCTGCAGCGACTGCCGGAGCGGCAACGCCTGCCCCTGGTGCTCTACCATTTCGAAGAGCTGTCGTACGAGGAGATCGCCCAGCAGCTCGAGGTCTCGCTCGCCAAGGTCAAGACCGATATCTTTCGCGCACGCGCAGCGTTGGCGAAGGTGCTCGCCGAACGCGGCGTGACGGCGGCAACGAGCCTGGATGCACCATGAGCCCTGACCGCAACCGACAAGACGAGCTCGAACGCCAGTTAACGCGCGCGTTGCGGGATCAGCCCACGCGACGCGCGCCGAGCACGCTCGAACGTCGTGTGCTTGCGCAGATCGAATCGGGCGCAGCGGCCATCGGCTGGCGCCGCGGCTTCGCGCATTGGCCCTTGGCCGCACGCGTCGGGTTCTTCGTCGCGTCGGTGGGAGTCGTGAAGGTCGCCTTGTTGCTGGCGATGTGGCTCGCGACGCCGCTCGACTCCCCTGCCGTGTCGGTCCAGTTGCCGTCGCAGATCTCCTGGCTGCAGACGCTGCTGGTCGCGATCGGCAGCATCGTGCGCACCGTGCCTTCGGTGTGGGTGCATGCAGGTCTCGCTGTTCTCGCAATCATGTACGTGGCGCTGTTCGGCATCGGCGCTTCCGCCTATCGAATGGTGCGCGTTGCGCATTAGAGAGCTCCTATGAATCGACTTGTCCGCTCCTTGTTCTTGTCTCTCGTGCTCGTAAGCGGCGTGGCAATCGCCGCGGAGCCCACGGAGCCCGTGGAACAGGAGAAAGAGACGGAGCACAAGATCGAGATCCGCGTGTCGGATGACCCCGGCAACGTTGTCGTCAACGTCTGGGGCGAGGCGCGGCTCGCGGCCAAAGACATGGCCGATGGTGTGATCGCTGTCTTCGGCGACGCGCACGTCGAAGGCGAAGTGAAGGACGCGGTCGTCACGGTCTTCGGCAATGCGCATGTGACGGGGCCGGTGCACGGCGGCGTCGTGTCGTTGTTCGGCAATACCTATATCGACGGTCCGGTAGAGGAAGCGGCGGTGGCGGTCTTCGGCGATCTCGAGCTTGGGCCGAATGCGAAGATCGATGGCGACATCGCAGTCGTCGCCGGCAAGCTGACCCGAGATCCAGCGGCCGAAGTGCACGGCAAGAGCGAGATCGTCGCGGGCGGCTTTCCTGCGCTGGAGAGCGTGCGCCTGTGGATCGAGAAGTGTCTGTTCTACGGGCGGCTGCTCGCCTTCGAGCCCGGCCTGTGGTGGGCCTGGACCATCGCGTTCGGCTTCCTGCTGTTCTACGTCGTGATCGCGCTGATGTTCGACCGCAGCGTCGTGCGCTGTGTCGAGACGCTCGAGACTCAGCCCGGCCAGTCGACGGTAGCGTCGCTCATGACGGTGGTATTGACGCCGGTGCTGTTCATCGTGCTCGCCATCAGCGTGATCGGCCTCGTGGTCATTCCGTTCGTCGGCATGGCGTTCTTCGTCGCTTCGCTGTTCGGCAAGGCCGTGGCACTCGCGGCGCTCGGTCGCAGAGTGACTCGCTTCACCGGTGTCGCACCGCTCGGTCATATCGCGTTCGCGACGTTCGTCGGCGGGCTGATCGCGCTCGGGCTGTACGTGATCCCGGTCGTCGGTGTCATCGCGTACAAGCTGCTCGGCATCATCGGCCTCGGCGTCGTGGTGTACACGATCCTGCTGTCGCTCCGGCAGCGACAGGCGAGTCGTGCGCCGGTCGCGGCGGCGGCAGCCGCACCTGCAGCCGCACCTGCAGCCGCAATTGCAATGTCGGCCGCACCAGCAGCCGAACCCTCAGCAGCACAAGCACAGACATCGACCCCGGCACCGACGCCGACTCCGGCGCCGACCGTTGACGCGAGCGCGCCGCGTGCAGGCTTCTGGATCCGCATGGGCGCGCTGCTCATCGACATGATCCTCATCGGCGTCATCACCGCGATGCTCAACGCCCCCGGCGAGATCTGGCTGGTCGCCCTCGCCGGCTACGGCGCGCTGATGTGGAAGATCAAAGGCACGACGATCGGCGGCCTGGTGTGCGGCCTGAAACTCGTACGTCGCGACGGCGCGGAGATCAACTGGGACACGGCGATCGTGCGCGCGCTCGGCTGCTTCCTGTCGATGGTCGTCGCCGGCCTCGGCTTCCTGTGGATCGTTTTCGACGAAGACCGCCAGGCCTGGCACGACAAGATCGCCGGCACCCTCGTCGTCCGCACCGCGCGCCCCGAATCCCTGATCTAACCCCCTCCTGAAGTAACATAGACTTGATCATTTCTGGTCAATCGATAAACTCTATGTTATGCCAAAGACCCCCCAGGCCCTGCTGACGATTCCCCCCGCGGCTGCCCAGGCCCTGCGCGCCCTGGGCGAGAACCTCGCCATCGCACGGACGCGCCGACGTGAGTCCCAGCGCGCCTGGGCCAAACGGCTCGGCGTTTCGATCCCTACGCTGATCAGAATGGAGCGCGGCGACCCTGGTGTAGGTGCCGGCATCTACGCGACCGCGTTGTGGCTGATGGGTACCGTCAGCGGGCTGCCGGATCTGGCCGCCCCGGCCACCGACCGCGGCGCGCTCGAGACCGACGTTCGCCGCGCGTTGCAGCGACGCGCGGTCAGGTCGGCGGCTTCTGTAGAGGGACGCCTAGGTCGCAAAGCAGCGGGCGCGAGGAAGTAGCGTGAGCTACACGCCCACCGATCGGCTGCACTTGTGGCTCCTCACGCAGCCGCAACGACCCTTGCTGATCGGCGAGCTCCACCTGGTGCGCTCGAACCAGGGAGTCTCGTTGCGCTATGCGCAGTCGTGGCTGCAGAGCGGCTTTCCGCTGAGCGAGGATCTGCCGCTCATCGACCAGGAATTTCTGCCGGCCGACAAAGGCACTGCCGTCGGCGCAGTGGACGACGCGCGACCGGATCGCTGGGGCGAGCAGGTCATTCGCTTCATCGATAAGCCGCCGCGGCTGTCGCTGCTCGAGTTCCTGTACTTCGCCGGCGACGATCGCTTCGGCGCGCTCGGCGTTTCGACCAGCGCCGACGCCTATCAGCCGCGCAAGATCGGGCCGCTGCCAAGCCTCGGCGATGCCGATCAGCTCCAGGAAATCGTGCGCAAAGTGCTGGCTAACGAGCCCGTTCCGCAGGCGCAGAAGCGGCTGCTGTCACCGGGCGTGAGCTTCGGCGGCGCGCGACCCAAGGCGCTAGTCGAGATTGGCGGCGAGCAATGGGTCATCAAGTTCTCCGCGGGCGATCCGGCCGATGTGCCGCTGATCGAGCACGCGACGATGACGCTGGCAACCAAGGCGAAGATCAAGACCGCGCAGACGCAAGCAGTGCGCCTCACCGACGGTCATGCCGTCGCGATCCGCCGCTTCGATCGCGATGCCGGCCGGCGCATCCACAGCCTAACGGCGTACGTCGCTTTGCGAGCGGCAGCGCAGAGCTATGGTTATCCGGAGCTGGCGCAGCTGCTGCGACGTCGTGGCGTCATCGAGCGCGATGTCTACGCGGCAGATATGCGCGAGCTGTTCCGCCGAATGGTGTTCAACATTCTGATCGACAACACGGACGATCATGAAAAGAACCACGCGCTGCTCATGACCGATGCCCAGCAATACGCGTTGGCTCCCGCCTACGACGTGCTGCCGTCAGGTCAGGCGCTCGGCTTTCAGCAGATGAGAGTCGGTGAGTCGGAAGCGGACTCGACTATCGAGAATGCTCTCTCCATGTCGCGCATGTTCGGGCTCGACGCGAACCAGGCGGCGAAAGAGGTTCGCACGGTCGCTCGCGTCGTCGACAAGTGGCAGGAGCACTTCAAGAGCCAGCGCGTCTCGCGCCACGACATCGAGCTGTACGCACAGCAGATCGATCGGCCGTTTCTCAAGGATCAGCGGAGCGCATACACGTGAGGCAAAAAACCGGGATGAAGTCCACGCTCCTGGGCTTTTCCCGGTGCTAGGCTGCCGCTCGATGGTCCGGGGCCCCCTCACAAGAATCCTGATCTGCGCCTTCGTCCTGCTCTCGGCCGTGCCGAGCGCCCGGGGCCACGCCGCCTTCGGCTTCCTCGACGATCAAGTCACCGCGCATCCCGGCCAGAGCGGCAGCTACGTGCTCGACACCGGCGACGAGGCCCTGATCGCCCGCGCGTGGTTGACCGATCACGCCGAGCGCACGCTCGACGTGCAGTACTTCATCTGGAGCACCGACAACGTCGGCATCCTGGCAGCCGAAGCACTGCTACGTGCCGCGGACCGCGGCGTGAAAATCCGCGTGATCGTCGACGACTTGCTGATGGACGCGCCGGACGAATCGCTGCTCGCGCTCGCTCATCATCCCAACATCGACATCCGCATCTACAACCCGAAGTCCTCGGTCGGCACGCCGCTGCAGAAGAAAGTGGTGAACGTCACGACCGATTTCCGCGGCGTCAATCAGCGCATGCATAACAAGGTGCTGCTGATCGACGGCAAGGTCGCGATAACCGGCGGCCGCAACATGGCTGACGAGTATTTCGACTACGACCACGAGTACAACTTCCGCGATCGCGACGTGCTGCTGGTCGGTTCCGTGATCCGCAGCATCGGCGCGAGCTTTGAGCAGTTCTGGGCCAGTCCGCTCAGCGTGCCGGTCGAGCAGCTCTACGACGGCATCGGCCTGATGCAGAAGCACGTCGAAGTCGGCGACGCCGAAGTCCAGGAGGTCTACCGCGGGCTGCACGCGTACGCCGCGGCGCCGGAGAACTTCGCGCCCGAGGTCCGCGCCGCGATCGAGGCCACGCCTCAAGCCTTCCCGCGGCTCGGCGCTCAAACCGTGTGGGGCAAGGTCGAGTTCATCAGCGACTTGCCGGGCAAGAACGACAACAAGTTCAGTCTCGGCGGCGGCGGACTGACGACCGCAGCACTGGCTCGCCTGGTCGAGGGCGCGAACGAGACGATCACGATCCAGTCGCCGTATCTCGTGGCCTCGGACGCGGCGATCGAGTTGTTCCGCCGCGCCGTCGCGCGCGGCGTCAAGGTGCGCATCAACACCAACTCGCTCGCGTCTACCGATAACCTGATGGCCTTCTCAGGCTACCGCAGCCAGCGCAAGCGCCTGCTGCAGCTCGGCTTCGAGATCACCGAGGTCCAACCGGAGCCGGTCGCGCAGCGTGAGCTGCTTGCGCACCTGGCGGCCGCGCACAAGACCAAACCAGTCGCAGCGCTGCACGCCAAGACCCTGGTCGTGGATCATCAGGTCGTTTTCATCGGTACCTTCAACTTCGACCCGCGCTCGGAGAACCTCAACACCGAAGCCGGCGCTATCATCCATGACGCCAGGCTTGCGAGCGCCGTTGAACAGGCAATCGCCGTCGACATGCAGGCCGGCAACAGCTGGGACGCGGCGAAGGACGATCCGGATTCGCACGCCTCATTCGGCAAGCGCAGCAAGGTGCGGCTGTGGCAGATACTGCCGATCAAGCCGCTACTCTGAGGAGCCGGCAATGCTCGAACAGAAGATCAACGAATTCTTCGGCGATGACGAGCCCAGCCACTTCGGCACCGGCTGGTGGAGCGGAGTGCTTGCGACGTTCTTCGGCGTGCTCGCGCTCGGCGCAGTGATCTGCCTGCATTTCCCGCAGCTGCTGTCGTCGCCGGAAATCCGGCCTTATTACTCGATGCAGATCCTGCGGATGCTGATCCAGGGCGTCATCGCAGCGGCGATCATCTGCGGCGTCGTATCCGCGTCGCTGCGCCGGAAGAAAGTCCTCGCGTTCACGGGGATGCTGCTCGCGCTCGGCGCGACCTTGCTGGGCGGCGCCAGCGTCGAGATCAACGAACCGCTGCACGATGGCATGGCGATCGGCCTGGACTGGTTCCTGCTCGACCTGTTGCTGATGACGCTGATCTTCTCGCCGATCGAAGTGCTGTGGCCGGCTTACCCGAAGCAGAGCGTCTTCCGGCCCGAGTGGCTGCTGGACGTGGGGTACTTTCTGTCCACGCACTTACCTATTCGCATCACGACGTTCCTGATCCTGCTGCCCGCCACTCAGTTCGTGCACTTGCTGGGCAATGAGAGCCTGCAGCAGGCGATGAGCGGCCTGCCGTGGCTGGTGCAATTTCTTCTGGCCGTGCTGGTGGCGGATATCGCCGAGTACTGGATCCACCGCGCGCTGCACGAGGTGCCGTGGCTGTGGCGCTTCCACGCCATTCATCATTCGTCGAAGGGACTCGACTGGATCGCCGGCTCGCGCGCGCACCTCGTCGACGATCTGCTCATCCGTGGCTTGATGCTCATCCCGATGATGTTCCTGTTTTCCCAGAGCGTCATCACGGCGTACCTGTTGTTCGTCACGATCCACGCTACCTGGGCGCACACGAACTTCGGCCCGACCATCAAATGGCTCGAGCCGTATCTGGTGCAGCCGCGCTTCCACCACTGGCATCACACGTCGCAGAAGGAAGCGATCGACAAGAACTACTGCATCCACTTTCCGTGGGTCGATAAGCTGTTCGGCACTTACTACCTGCCGAAGGAAGGCTGGCCGGAGACTTACGGCTTGGACAACGAGCCGATCCCGCGAGGCTTCTGGGGTCAGTTCTTCTACCCGTTCACGCCGATGAAGAAGCGGGCGTAGCTACAAGCCCACCGCGGTCAGCGGAACGTCCTTGGGCAGCGTTGCGCCTTTGCTTGTCGCGCTCACCAGACCCAGAGCCTTCATGCCTCTGACGGCGATGAAGCCGAGGTCGTACTCCCAATCCTCGTGACTCAGGCGCAGGAAGCCGGGCGAGTGATGATGATTGTTCTGCAGGCAAGCGCTGAACGTCGCGGTCACGGGTAGCCAGTCGCCGATGTTCATCGCGTTGTCGTGCTCGTCGTGGTACCGGCGGTAGCCCCAACGCCGGTCGTGGGTCCAGTAGTTCTGGATCATGTTGATCCACAGCGCGAACACGCGCATGCCGATCCACATCGCCGCCGCGAACCCCAGGTCGCGCACGAGCAGCCACACGAATCCGAAGCTGAGCGCCTGCGCGACGATACTGAACAGCGGGTGTGACACGAGCCGGAACGACCAGGACTTGAGTATCTCGTCGCCCGCCATGTCCTTCTTGCACTCGTAGGGCATCAGACAGAGGTACAGCGTGCGCCAGAAGCCGTCGGCAGCGAGCTTGTTGGGATCGCCCGGATGATCGGAGAACTTGTGATGCAGCCGATGTCGGCTGACCCAGGTGACCGGGTTCACGTAGACACCGACGGTGTTGTTCACGATCGTCATGGCCTTGACGAACCATTCTTTGTAGTCGAGTGCGCGATGGGCAATGCCCATGTGGATTACGCAGGACAAATACACGCCGCCGATGAACCAGGACACGATCATGTAGGTCGCGCCGATAGCGAGGCCGAGCCAGGGACCGAGGTCGGGCGGCGCGAAGTACATGCAGCCCAGCGCGTAGGCAAGCACGAGCAACCAGCCGGCGATGTTGTAGATCTTCATTGAGTCCTCTTGTTGTGTTGTTCAGACCCAGCGGCACAGTGCGTCATGGATGCGAGTGCGCCCGACGCCTTGATGTCGTCGGAGGCGCAACGGTCCATCGAACACCCAACGCGTCTACCAGCTTTCGCACGGTTTCGAACCGCGGCTTGGCGCCGGGCGCAAGCGCCTTATACAAGCTCTCGCGTCCCAATCCCGAGTCCTTGGCGACCTTCGCGATTCCACGCGCCTTGGCGACATTCGAAACAGCCATCATGAAAACTTCTGGATTCGGGTTTTCGAGCGCGACTGCAAGATACTCCGCAATGACTTCCTCGTTATCGAGGTACTCCGCAGCATTGAACGGTGCGAACTTTGTCTTTGCCATGAGCGCTCCTTACAGATTCCGCGCCATCTCGATCGCCTGTCGGATATCGCGCTTCTGACTCCCTTTATCGCCGCCAACCAGCAGCATGTACCCACGCCCGGGCCTTCATGTCCCTGAGATCCGTCATCCACTGATCGAACACCTCCGAACGTTCGAAGGTATTCACGACACGACATCGTATCCGTTCGGATACAAGCGAGCAAGGATGATCTGGCTCTTCGGTGGATATTTTCGTCCATGAATCTCCTCCTCCATGCCACTCCACTTCGACTGTATGTGCTGCCAGTCCACGGCAGCACGGCCATTTCTGCGCATTTCGCACAGTTTTGTGAAGGGCAGCATTTCAGATCGAGTCAGGCTGAAGCCCGACGCACGAGGAATCGACCGCTGCGGAAAAGGGACGGCGAGACAGCGGAGTCGGGCTAAAGCCCGACCTACAGCGCGCTAATTGATCTGCCTCTGTCTTCCCTGCCAGTAAGGTCCACGGAGCTCGCGTCGCAGGATCTTCCCCGACGGATTCCTCGGCAACACCGCGATGAAGTCGACGCTCTTCGGCACCTTGTACGCAGCAATCCGCTCGCGCGCCCACGCGATGATCGAGTCCGGGTTCGGCGACGCGCCCGGCTTGAGCGCGACGATCGCTTTCACTTCCTCACCCCAGCGCTCGCTCGGGATGCCGATGACCGCGACTTCCGACACGTCCGGATGGCCGTAGATCGCGTTCTCGACTTCCGCCGGATAGATGTTCTCGCCGCCGGAGATGATCATGTCCTTCACGCGATCGTGGATGAACAGATATCCGTCCGCGTCCATGTAGCCCGCGTCGCCAGTGCGCAGCCAGCCGTCGGCGCCGATCGTGCGCGCAGTTTCCTGCGGCAGCTTCCAGTAGCCCTGCATGTTCGTCATCGAGCGCACCGCGACTTCGCCGACGGTGCCGACCGGCTGCGGCTCGCCTGCCGCGTTGAGAATCGCGAGCTCGACGTTCGGCAGCGCCTTGCCGGCTGAGATCATCCGCGGATTGCCCGCGAGATCGTGATCTTCCGGACCGAGTGCGGTGACCGAGCCCGTCGTCTCCGTCATGCCGTATAGCTGCACGAAGCCGCAGCCGAACACCTCCATGCATTCGCGTAAGAGCGCGAGCGGCATCGGCGATGCGCCATAAAGGATGTACTTGAGCTGCGAATAGTCGACCGCGCGCGCCTTCGGGTTGCGCACCACGACCTGCAACGCCGCCGGCACCATGAACAACTTCGTGATCCGCCAGTTCTCGATGAAGTCCAGCACCTTGGTCGGGTCGAACTCGCGCGCAACGACGTTCAGAGCGCCGTGCATCAGGCCGAGGATCGCCCAGCCGGTCCCGCCGATGTGGAAACACGGCATCGCGAACAAGCTCACATCGTCGGGGCTCCACTTGCTCCACGTGTACGTCCGCGAAGACTGCGGCATGCCGACAAGATTGCGATGCGTGAGCACTGCGCCCTTCGGATTGCCCGTCGTGCCCGAGGTGTAGAGCTGCACGGCGGCGCTGTCGCGTTTGATCAGCGTCTGCGGATCGCGCTTCGGCTGCGCATCGCGCCACTCGACATAGCTGCGACCCTTGAACGGCGCTTCCACACCGATGATCTCGCCGACCCGCAGCGGCTCCGCCAACCCTTCGACGGCTGCAATGAACTCCGGCCCGACGAACAGCACCTTCGCTTCGCAATCGTTGATGATGTACGCGAACTCGCGCGGCGCGAGCCGCCAGTTGACCGGCGTCATCACCGCGCCCGCTTTCGCCGCGCCGAGCAGCAGTTCCAGATAGAGATCCGAGTTCTTGCCGAGATGCGCGACGCGATCGCCCGGCTTCACGCCACTGGCGATCAGTCCATTGGCGACCTGGCTGGCACGCTCGTCGAGCTGCTCGTACGTGGTCGTGCGCCCCTCGAACGCCATCGCGGGCCGTTGCGGCGTGAGACGCGAATGCACACGCGGGATGTCGCCGAGCGAGTGAATGCCCTCGGGCGGTCCATCCGCCGCCGCTGCCTGCAAAGCCATCGCGATTCCCCTTGTGGGCCAGGCTTCCGCCTGACGCTTCATCTACATCGTTCGTCTACATCGATTGTCGCAACTTCGGACTCGTGACCGCCAGATCCCGTTCGAGCTTGATCGCGTCTTCCACGCCGCTGTAATAGCCGACTGCGCGGGTCGTCTCGCGATACCCGAGCCCCGCATAGAAACGCCGCGCTGGCTGATTGCGGGCGCGCACTTCGAGCTGCATCAGGAACAGCCCGGCGACCGACGCGCTCTCTTCCACCCAGCTCACAAGCTGTTTGCCAAGCCCGGTGCGCTGATGGGCGGGAGCGACGCCGAGCAAGGCCACGTGCACCGCGCGACTGCCGAACTGCGCGAGGACGAAGCCGGCCAGTTCGCCGCCAGCCACGGCAATTACAGTGAGATGCTCGCGCGAGCGCATGTGCGTCGCGACGCGGCGTGGCGTCCAGCTCCAAGGGAGGCCGTCTTCGATCAATGTGCGCGACATGGCGGCGATGCGCGGGGCATCGCCCAGGCGGGCGAGGCGTAGAACGATCTGCGACATGACGGCTCCGGAGTGGAATCGATTCTAGCGCGTGCGGGTCGGAATTCAGTACCCTGACGGCCCGTGAGCCGATCCCCTCATCCACTGCGCAATGTATTCATGCTCGCCGCCGCCCAGATGCTGGGCTCGTCGGGCCTGACGGTCGTCGTGATCCTCGGCGGCATAGTTGCCGCGCAGATGGCGCCGCGCCCCTCGCTGGCAACCGTGCCCATTTCCCTGGCGATCGTGGCCACGGCGCTGACGACGATCCCGGCTTCCCTGCTCATGCGTCGCATTGGCCGGCGTGCCGGCTTCATCCTCGGTGCGTCCATCGGGCTGGTTGGCGGGCTGGTGGCCGCCGAGGCGGTCATCCTGACCAACTTCGTTATGTTCTGTGCGGCCACGCTGCTCATGGGAAGCAGCATGGTCTTTACGCAGCAGTATCGATTCGCCGCGGCGGAAAGCGCGCCGCCCGAGCGCCTCAGCCAGGCCGTCTCCTATGTATTGGTGGGCAGTTTTTGCGCGGCAATCGTCAACCCGCAGCTCGCGTTGGCTGCGCGCTGGCTCGTGCCAGGTACGGAATACGCGGGCTCGTTCGTCGCGGTCAGCCTGCTCTACGCCGCAACCATCGCCGTGCTGTCGCGGCTGCACGTACCTCCTCCGTCAGTGCCGCGCCCGAGGGTCGCGAGCGATGCGGCGCATACGCCCTTCGCCACGCCGCAGTTCCGCATGGCCGTGTTCGCCGGTGCATGCGCGTATGCGGTGATGAGTTTCGTCATGACGGCTGCGCCGATCAGCATGCACAACCTCGATCATCACGGTCTCGAGGCGACGACGTGGGTCGTGCAGAGTCACGTCCTCTCGATGTATCTGCCGTCGCTGTTCACAGGACACGTGATCGCACGATTCGGCGAACGCACCGTGATGATGTGGGGCGGCGCGCTGCTGGCTTCGTGCGCGGGGGTCAGTTTGTTCGGCCACCACCTCATGCATTACTGGCTGGGACTGGTTGCACTGGGGCTCGGTTGGAATCTGCTGTTCGTCGCCGGCACGACGTTGCTGGCGCGCAGTGTCGATCCCGCGAGCCGCCATCGCGCACAGGCGCTCAACGATTTCGTGGTGTTCGGCTCGCAGGCGTGCGCGTCGCTGCTCGCAGGTCTCGCCGTCCAGATGATTGGCTGGCAGGCGCTGAACCTTGTGACGTTGCCGCTGCTCGCAGCGATGATCTTCACGGCAAGCCGTTTGCGCCCCGCGGCGACATCCATCGCCTCTGTCTCCACCGTAGCTTCAGAGTCGCGCTCGTGAGCGAGCGATGGTCGCAACAGATCCGCTCGCACGTCGAGCGGTACATCGGGCGCATCGACCATGTCTTTTCGGGTGACCCGGCCCAAGGCACGCCCGATGTACTGCACGTTCAGCCGGTCAACTCACGTCCGTATCACACGCTGATCACGGCAGGCATGAGCAGCGTCGCGATGCAAGTGCCGGCCGACGTGAGCGCGCCGCAACGGCTCGAACTCATGATGACGCTGCCCGAAGGTTGGAAAGAGAGCGACGATTGGGCGACGCGCCTGCTGCAATCCCTCAGCCAGGCGTCGCGCGAGCGTGCAGGCTGGCTCGGATGGGGTCACACCGTACCGAACGGCGATCCGCCGCAGCCGCTCGCACCGAACACTGAGCTGTGCGGCGTGATCATCGCACCCTCGCTGCTCGTGCCAGTTGCATTCTACGAGCTCGACATCGATGGCGAACGCGTTGCTTTCTACAGCGCAGTTCCGTTGTATCGCGAAGAGCTGGAATTGCACGCACGCGCGGGCATGGCCGCGCTGCTCGAACGGCTGCTGCACAACGACATCAACGATGTCGTTTATCTCAAGCGCAAGAACGTGGCAAAGAAGAAGCGCTTCGGCTTGTTCTAGTGAGTGGTCGCGGGCTCCTCGTGGCCCGGCACCTCACCCTGCGGCGCGACTGCTGCATCGGGATTGAGCGTGCCCTTGGCGAGCTCGCTCAGCTCAGCGTCGACAGTCTTGTCGCGATCCGCGAGCTGCGCAAAATGCGCGGCTTCGGCGACACGTCCGAGTGCCGTGGCGTACGCAGCGATCGCTCCGTAGCCTGCAATCTTGTAATGGATGATGCGCTGGACTGAAGCGGTGACAGCGGCGTCGCGGACATTCGCCGCGGAGATGCGCCACATCTTTTCGGTCTCTGCGATCAGTGCGTGCATCGCATCGTCCAGTTCGCCGCGCACATCGGCGCCGATGCGCGCCAGGAAATTCTCCAGATCCCGGCGCCGCGCCTGCAATTCGGACGCGTACTCCTGCAGCCGGAACGCTAGCTCCGGATGCGTCATCGTCCGCGCCAGATCGTTCGCGATCTGGCCAAGCTGCCCTTCGGCGCTGTGCAGCTCCTGCAGCTCCGCCTCGTACATCCCTTCCAGGCTGTCGAGGCGCTCGCTGCCCGTGAGATCGGCAAGCGCATCGCTCGCGCGATTGGTCAATGCCGCCTTCACGTGGCAGTAGCCGGTCGCGCCGCGAGCCAGCATCGAAAGTGCCAACGCCGCGCGCGCCACGCGGCCAAATCCGCCGCCGCGCCGGGTCGTCAGCAGCATTCCGACTCCGCCGAGCAGCGACAACCACCGCTCGGCCGTTCCGAGATTGCGTTGCTGCGTCATGGGTTCATAACCCTCGATGACGCCGGAGGTTCCTTATTCGAGCCAGACCGCCTCGACGTTGTTGCCGTCCGGATCGAAGAGGAACGCCGCGTAGTAGTTCGGGCTGTAGTCGGTGCGCAGGCCGGGACGGCCGTTGTCGCGTCCGCCCGCTTTCAGTCCGTCCGCATGAAATCGATCGACCTGCGCGCGACTGGTCGCCCGCAGTGCGACATGTGTGCCGGCAGCTTGTTTTCCCGGCGTCGCGTAGAGCCACAGCGCTGGTGCACCGCGTGGGCCGAGGCCGGCATAGGAGTCATCGTGCGAAGCAAGCTCATGGCCGAGCGCGCCCAACGCCGCGGTGTAGAAACGCACGCTGGCGTCAAGGTCGCGCACTTTCAAACCGATGTGATCGTACATAGGGACCTCCATCATGGGAGGTCGAGACTAGACAGCGCTGGCCAGGCGATCTTGGAGAATCTTGCGATCGTGCGGATCGCCCGTGCGCGCAGCCTGCCGGAAGCCGCGCGGCGACACACCGGCTGCGCGATGGAAAGTGCGGACGAAGTTCGACAGGTCGCCAAAGCCGACATCGAGTGCGATATCGCTGACCGGCCGATCGTCGGCGGCGAGCGCGCGTGCGGCACGACGCAACCGCGCACGCACCAGGTATTGATGCGGCGTCACACCGACGATGCGAGTGAACAGTCGCAGGAAATGAAACGCGCTCAGACCCGCCTGGCGTGCGGCACCTTCGAGATCGACCGGCTCGTGAGCGTTCGCATCGAGCCACAACGCGGTTTCGACTGCCCGTCGGCGATCGCGCGGTGACGCGCGCCGCAACTGTTGCGACCGGGCCCCAGCCAGCGCCGCGAGCCGCATCGCCAGCAACATGCCGGCCTCGTCGAGTCCGACTTCGCTGTCTCCGGAAGCCGCTGCCTGCGCCAGCTCGCCGATGACCATCATCGGTGCGAGCGGCGGCAACGCACCGCGTCTCCAGACGTCGCCGCCGGTGCCCAAGGTGTCTACTACTTCGGGCGTCAGATGAAACGACAGGCATTCGTCGCCGCACGCATGCTCGTGCGTACACACAAACTCATCGCCGGGAGAGCCGAGCAACACCGCACCCGCAACCATCTCGAACTCGCGGCCGCGGACGCGGTAGCCGAAAGTGCCATAGCGGACGTAGGAGAGCGAGAAGCACCGATGCTGCTCCGGGAACGACGGATCGCCCGGCCGGGCTTCGCACCGGTAGTCGATGACCGAGATCGGCCCGCTGTGCAGGGTGGTTGCCGTGAGCATTGCGAGCATGGTCGCCCAAGGCGCCCCCGACAACAAGAATTGCGTAGGATAGGGCCACAACTACAAGGGGGGGACCTTATGAAGATCCGCGTGGCGTCGCTGTCCTTGGGTGCGTTGGCTGCTTCGCTGCTGCTTGCCGGCTGCGGTTCAGGGTCCAAGCCCGCTGCTGCGCCAGCGGCTGTCGCGCAGACCCCGCCCCCTGCCCCGCCGCCCCCGACGCAATACGACGCCGAAGCGTTCTTCGCCACGACCTCCTACGTCATGCCGGCGGGCTACGCGTGGTCGGCGGATGACAAGCAGCTGCTCGTCAGCTCCGATGAAACCGGCATCTACAACTTATATGCGCTGCCGGCCGCGGGAGCCGGCAAGCAGCCGCTGACGTCTTCGACGACCGACTCGACCTTCGCGGTGTCGTGGTTTCCTGCCGATGGACGAGCGTTGTTCACTGCGGACAGCGGCGGCAACGAGATCAACCATCTCTATGTTCGCGAAGCGGATGGCACGACGCGCGACCTGACGCCGGGCGAGAAAGTGAAAGCCGAGTTCCACGGTTGGTCCGCTGACAAGCAGCATTTCTTCGTCGCGACCAACGAGCGCACTGCGCAGGCGTTCGACCTGTATCGCTACGCCGTGAAGGACTACGCGCGCACGCTCGTCTTCAAGAACGACGCGGCCTGGCAGGTTGCGGAGATTTCGCCGGACGACCGCTATCTCGCGCTGGTCAAGCCGCGCACGAGTGCCGACGCCGATGTCTATCTGCTCGACCTCTCGGTGAAGAAGCAGGCCCCGCAGCTGATCACCAAGCACGAAGGCAACGTGACGCACGGCGTGTTCGCATTCACGCGCGACAGCAAGCAGCTCGTGTATTCCACCGACGAGTTCGGGGAGTTCACGCAGGCGTGGACGCACGAGATTTCGAGTGGCACGCGGACGCCGCTGATCCGGGCGGACTGGGACATCGCGTTCGTCGCGTATTCCGATTCCGGCCGCTACCGCATCTGGGGCGTCAACGAGGACGCGCGCACAGCCGTGCACATCCTGGACAACACCAGCGGCAAGGAAGTCACGCTGCCCGACCTGCCGGCCGGCGATCTGGCGCAAGTTCGCTTCTCGCGCGACGAGTCGCGCCTCGCGCTGCTGGTGAGCTCGGACACGTCGCCGAACGACGTGTACACGATCGATCTCGGTCCTTCACGCAGCGAGCGCCTGACGAACGCGCTGAACCCGAAGATCAAGGAAGCGGACCTGGTCGAAACCAAGGTCGTGCGCTACGCGAGCTTCGACGGCCTGAAAATCCCGGCGATTCTCTATCAGCCGCAGACTGCATCGGCGACCCACAAGGTGCCGGTGCTCGTGTGGGTGCATGGCGGACCCGGCGGGCAGAGCCGCCGCGGTTACTCTGCGACGATCCAGCACCTGGTCAATCACGGCTACGGTGTGCTCGCCGCCAACAACCGCGGCTCGAGCGGTTACGGCAAGACCTTCTTTCACATGGACGATCGCAAACACGGCGATGTGGATCTCAAGGACATCGTCGCGGCCAAGCAGTATCTCATCGGGCTCGACTGGGTCGATCCGGAGCGCGTCGGCATCATCGGCGGCTCGTACGGCGGCTACATGGTCGGCGCCGCCCTCGCGTTCGCGCCCGACACCTTCGACGTCGGCATCGACATCTTCGGCGTAATGAACTGGGTGCGCACGCTCACCAGCATTCCGCCGTGGTGGGCGTCGTTCAAAGAGTCGCTGTACGACGAGATGGGCGATCCGGCGACGGATGGCGAGCGACATCGCGCGATCTCGCCGCTGTTCCACGCCAAGAACATCCGCGCGCCGTTGCTGGTTGTGCAGGGCGCCAATGACCCGCGCGTGCTGAAGGTCGAGAGCGACGAGATCGTGGAGGCCGTGCGCGCCAACGGCGTCGCTGCGGAGTACAAAGTGTTCCCCGACGAAGGCCACGGCTTCACCAAGCGCGCCAACAAGATTGAAGCATCCAACGCGTACGTTGTGTTCCTGGACAAATACCTCAAGGCAGGCGCCGAATGAAAACCTTGCTCGCCGCAGGACTGCTGCTCCTGGTCTCGCAGGCTCACGCCGCGTGCGATCTCACGTCCTGGCAGGCACCGCGCGAGCCGGAGTGCGTGCGCGCGTGGATGGACGAAAACCTGCACATGAACGACCTGCTGAGCATCGGCACGCACAACAGCTACAAGAGCGCGATTCCGGATGCGGAGCTGGCGCAGCTACGAACGCGCTCGAGTAAGGCCGCGATCGTTCTCGACTACTCGCATCGTCCTCTGGATCAGGAACTGGAGACCGGCGCGCGTCAGCTCGAGCTGGACGTGTACTACGATCCGCAGGGAGGACGCTTCGCCGATCCGGCCGGTCCGCGCGCGCTCGGCCAGCACATCGACGCCGAGATGGCGGCCGAGTTCGCGAAGCCCGGATTCAAGGTGATGCACATCCCGGACTTCGACTTCCGCTCCACGTGCGTCCGCTTCGTCTGGTGTCTGCACACGATCAAGGCATGGAGCACCGCGCATCCCGATCACACTCCGATCCTGATCCTGATCAACGCCAAGGACGACAATCCGCTCGGCACGAGCGGCGCCGCGGTGCTGAAGTTCGATGCTGCTGCCTTCGATGCGCTCGACGCGGAAGTGGCCTCGGTGTTTTCGGACAAGCAGCTCATCACGCCCGATCAGGTGCAGGGCAAGTACAAGACACTGCGCGAGGCCGTCATTGCCGGAGGCTGGCCGAAGCTGGGCGCGGCGCGCGGTCATGTGTTTTTCGCGCTGGATGAATCGCCGGCAAAAGTGGCGATCTATCGCGGCGAGCGGCGCTCGCTCGAAGGCCGCAAGATGTTCGTGAACATCGACGAGGACTCGCCGGCCGCAGCGTACATCACGCTGAACGAGCCACTGCAGGATGCGAGCCGCATTCGTGAAGCTGTCGAAACCGGATTGATCGTGCGAACGCGCGCGGATGCGGACACGCTCGAAGCGCGTGAAGGAAAGACGGAGCGTCGCGAGACTGCACTGAGGTCAGGCGCGCAATACGTCTCGACCGATTACATGCAACCCGATCCGCGCTTCGGCAAGTATTCGGTGAGCCTGCCCGATGGCGTTACGACCGTGTGCAATCCGGTTCGCGCGAAGAGGAGATGCGGCGGACACGCGGTCAAGTAGCAGCCAATCGCGAGATCGTGCTGTCGACCTGATCGTAGACTTCCGCGAGCAGCTTCTGCGCGTGGCGCAGGCACACGATCTCCGGGTCGTACGAGCGGCGCGCGTCGTCCTCCGATTCATCGAGACTCTGCCACTGCTCCAGGGAACGCACCGCGCATTCGAGCACGCACCGTGCATCGTTGAAGCGCCCGAGGATTTCCCGCAGTGCCGCCACTTCGCTTGTCCGTAGCGGCTCGTCCGATTGCTTCGCCATGGGCGGATCTTCCGTATATCCTAATATAGGATAATACTGAAAGACCGGTGGAAGCGCAGCACCAATCCCTGTGAGGTCAGAAGGTCGCCCTCAAGGTCAGGCGAAGGGTGCGCGGTTCGACGGGATGGAAATGAAGGTCGCTCACCGGCTGTGCCTCGCCGGGGCGCTGCGACTCGTAGAAATAGGTAATGTCGTTGTCGCGGCTGTCGAAGACATTGAACAGTGCCGCGCTCAGCTGGAGGTTGTCCGTGAGGTGATAACCGGCTTCCAGGTTGACGAGCGTGGTGGGGTCCGACTCGACGCTGCCGTCCTCGATCAGCGGCGCCTTGCCGAAGTGCCGCAGACGCGCGCCGCCGAACCAGCCGCTCGGATGATCGATGGCCAGCCCGACCGACGCGACCTGCTCGACCGCGCCCGGAATGCGATCGCCGGCGGGATCGAATTGCGTGAATCGCGAGCGCGACCACGCGAGGTCGGCATCGAGAATCAGCCACGAGACCGGGTTCCAGATCGCGCCGGCTTCGACACCGCGCCGATCGCTCTCGCGGCTCGCCTCGGTGATGCCAGCATCGCCGACGAACAACAGCTCTGAATCGAGCTTCAGCGTCCACACAGAAGCGGTCAGTTGCACGTTCGGCAGCACCGCGGTGCGCACACCGACGTCGGCGCCCAATGCATTGACCAGCGGATCGACCTTGTCCACCGGCGTCACGCCATCGGTCGGGTCGACGCGAATCGTCGTGCCACGCGCGTCGTTGCTGTGAAAGCTCTTGCCGACGTTGAAGAAGAATTCCGTCTCGCGCCACGGGCCGAGGATCAGCGAGAACTTGGGGCTGACGATGGAATCGCTTGCACTGCCCGAATTGGCGGCTACGTTGCTGCGCACGTCGAACTCGAAGCGATCGCTGCGCACGCCGATCTCGGTACGCAGGTGCTCGCTCCAATGGCTCTTCAGGCTCGAATAAGCCGAGTAGCTGCTCTGCGTGACGTCGTCCTCGTGCGTCGTCGCGATGCGTTGACGCGCGACGGTCTTGTAGAGGCCGACGGTACCGATATCGTCACGCCGCAGCTCCGCACCCAGGGCGAGGTCGTGCGACAGCCCCAGCAGCGTCAGCGGCCGATCCCATTCGAACTTCCCGCCGTACACACGGCGGTTGTCGAACTGCTCGAACTGGTCGCCGTTCTCGGTATCGGTCGCGTAGGTGAAATTCGAGAACAGGTCGAGCTGGTAGTCGATTGCGTACGCCAGCGCATGCATGCGGCCCGTCGCGAGCTGCTGGTACCAGTCCGCCGCGAGACTGTAACGGTGCGAGTCACCACCGTCCGTCGGATCGACGAAGCCGAACCGATCGATGGCGCCTGATTGCACTGCGCGCAACGGGATCTGGTCAGTCGAGCGCCACTCGCCATCGTAACCCTGTGCAGTGACGGCGAACCGCCCGCCCTCGGTCTCGTGCGAGTAGCGCAGCAGCGCGTTGGTCTTGTGGAATCGCTCTTCGAGAATCCAGGGGCCGTTGTTCTCGGAGTGCTCGATACCCACCAGCAAGTCGCCGCCGCCGACTTCGGAGGACGCCGCAAGGAGCCCACGCATGTAGTCGTTGTCGCCGGTCTCGAGCGCGACGAACGGCGCGTCGGTCACCGAGCGGTACCGCATGTTCACCGCACCGGCCGCCGAAAAGTTTCCGGTCTCCGCGTAGTAAGTCCCTTTGCGATAGTCGATCGACTCCACCAGCTCGGGGATGACGAAGTTGATGTCCGTGTAGCCCTGGCCGTGCGCGTGCGTGGGCATGTTCACCGGCACGCCGTCGACGCTGGTCGCAAGGTCGGTGCCGTGATCGAGATTGAAGCCGCGCAGGAAATACTGGTTCGCTTTGCCGCTGCCGCTGTGCTGCGTGACGATCAGGCCGGGCACGACTTCGAGCAGCTCGCCCGTGCGCAGCACTGGCCGCAGGTCGAGCTGTTCCGACGTCGCGATGCCGATCGTCGCCGACGCCGGGTCGCCGCCGAGGCGCTCGAGCTTGCCGGAGACGACGACTTCTTCGAGCCACTGAGTCGAGGTGGGGATTCCGCCGGCGGAGGAGAGCGACGGCAGCGCTACGAGGCCGACAGCGGCCAGTGTTCGGGGCGACCAACGCATCGCGGAATTGTCCTGGGCTCGCGTGACACTTGTGTAACAGCCCAGTACGTCATCTCAACGGCGTCGGATGCGGATACTCCCCTCATGGCGGGGCATGCCTCGCTCACCACTTGCGGACCTGAATCACGTCAGCCGACGAAGGCAAGCTGAGAGGAGAATAAGATCTCGCGTGCAACCGATGGTCCTTGTATGTGCACGTGTAATGGTGCCTAGGCTCGCCAAGCACCCAGGAAAAAGCGCGTTCTGTCACGAGCACAACGGGCGCATCCAGGCGACGGACAGACTCCAGGAACGCTTCTTTTGAGACGCTCACGCTTCCGGCATGAGCAAGATAAGAAAGCCGATTCAGTATCAACACGAGCAAAATGACAACGAATATCGGAAAGAGGTTCATGCGTTCCTTCCTGCTTGCGTACCAACGTGCAACGTCGAACGTCATCTCAACGGCGTCGGATGCGGATACTCCCCTCGCAGCAGAACCAGGACACCGGTCTGCGTCGTGACCGGCTCGTGCACCGTGCCGGCCGGCGCAATGTGCACATCGCCCGCCACGAGCTTGTGCGTGCCGATGTGACATTCGCCTTCGAGCACGATGAATTCTTCCTCGCGCTCGTGACGATGCCCTGGGACGAAACCGCCGGGACGCATGCGCATCAGACTCGTATGCGTACCAGCCACTTCGTCACGGCGCAGCTCGCGCACTTCCACGAACGGCGCGATCTCGATCCATACTGCTTCTGCTTCGCGCAGCGTCCGCGTGCCCTCGGGAGGTTGCTCGCGAGCCAGCTCCAGCGTGCGACGACGCATGCGATCGCGCAGCTCGGCACCGAGCTCCGCGGGTTGCACGGCCGCGGCAAGTGAATCCTGCAGGTCCTGCAACAGGTTTTCGTCGTCCGGCGAGCGACTCACGTGGCCTCCAGCGCTTCGCGGAGCTGTGTCAGCGCGCGTCGCACGTGGCTCTTCACGGTACCGAGGGGCAACTGCGTCACATCCGCGATCTCCTGGTGAGACAGACCTTGCAGGAAGGCCAGCGAAATCAGGTGGCGCCGCTCGGGCGTCAGTTGCGAAAGGGCTGCGTGCACAGTGCTCCGTTGTTGCATCAAGGACAGAATGTCGAAAGGTTGGTCCGGACCGGCGCCGCCAGCTCCGCGCATCGCGGCCCCGTCGAGCGCAGTCGCTGCAGCCCGCCGTTGACGCAGCCTGTCGAGCGCGCGGCTGCGACAGAGCATCAGCAACCAGCCGAGCGCGTTCGCGCGGCTGGCGTCGAAGCGCGAGGCATTCGCCCATGCGTACGCGTAGGTCTCGCAGACGATTTCCTCGGTATCCTCGGCGCTGCGCAGGATCGCCGATGCGAGCGCGTACAGCTTGCCGACGGTTGCGTCGTACAGCTCTTCGAGCGCCCGCTCCTGCCCGACGCGCATCCGTTCGATGAGCGCCGTCAGGTTGCGGACGGCCGCCGCCTCCGACTGCGGAACTTCATTCACTGTCGCTTGCACGACCATGGCCGGCGATCGTAGCGCAAGAGTGCTCCAGATTCCTGCTGTCACGTCCTCTCCCAGACGGCAAAAGTCACGCCTTTTGACGGCGTCGTCGAAAGGGCCTTGGCCGCTTTCGACCAGAAGACAAGTGTCCGGCTTGAACCAGCCGTTCACGTCCCGCTACGGGTGCGGATGCGTGCCGGATGCAGCGGCGCCCCGGAATATTTTCAGACTGCGAGGCGCGACCCGACCCACACCGCCGCAACGCATGCGACGCAGACCGATGCGAGCGGTACGCCTACGCGCTCGCTGCGCAGGCCCCGGAACAGCCACCAGATCAGCGGCACGGCCGCCGCGGCGATCGCGACCTGCGCCGTCTCGATGCCGATGTTGAACGCTGCGAGGGCCAGCAGGTCGATGCGCCCGCTGGCCAGCTCGGCCAGCGCTCCGGCGAATCCCAATCCGTGCACCAGGCCGAACGCGAATGCCAGCTTCCAGCCGTGGTCGGCCGCGCCGCGCGACATGTTCAAAAGCGCCGCGATCATTACCGACAGCGCGATCGCGACTTCGACCGGCTGCGACGGCAGCCGCACGTAGCCAGTCGCAGCGAGCGCGAGCGTCAAGGAATGCGCCAGCGTGAAAGCAGTTATAACCGCGAAGGCACGCTTCAACATGTGAGGCAGCGAGGACGGCTTGCTGGATGGCCGACGCCGCGCCAACGCGAGCAGCAGGACGCCCAGGAACGCCAGGTGATCGTAACCCGTCAGCAGGTGTCGCATGCCCTCGACCAGAAAACGCACGAGATGCGCAGCGCGAGACTCCGTCGCCTGCCACCGCGTCGCGCTGCGGCCCAGGATCGCCTGCGCGCGCGTGCCGTCAGCCGCTTCGAATTCGAGCAAGGCCCGGTGACCCGGGTCGAACGCGACCCAGCCCGCGTTGTCGAGCGCGAGCGGTCCCGGAGGACACCAGAACGTTGCGATGAAGCGCAGATAAGGTCCATCGCCGTGCTCGGCAATGGCTGGCACTTCCGTGGCGAGCAGCTTGCACGCGCCGCCGGCGGAGCTGAGCCGCGTGCGGTCGAGTATCAGCGATTCGATTGCAGGTCGCGCGGCGATGATCTCCGCCCACCTAAGCGCGCCGTCGCCGTCCTCATCCAACTGTAGCGACTGGTGCAGATCGCGGATGTCGAAGTCCCACTCCGCATGGACGGTCGATTCGCCTTGCACCTTCAAGGCGAGGAAGCTGCTGCCGGACGTGTGCGCAAA
This sequence comes from Steroidobacteraceae bacterium, assembly GCA_035275145.1. Lineage (GTDB taxonomy): Bacteria > Pseudomonadota > Gammaproteobacteria > Steroidobacterales > Steroidobacteraceae > Steroidobacter. The sequence goes on from DATENH010000182.1 coordinate 29,916, forward strand.
CGCGCCTACGGATGCGAAGAGCAGCACGATAGCGACAAGCAGCTTCCTCATCGTGAAGCTCCGAGCAGAGCGTCGAGACGCACGTCCTGATAGCGATTACGCTGCTGCCACTCACGAACGGCATTGAGGGATTCGCGATCGTGAGTCGCGGCAGCAGTCGCGGCCAACAACAACGCGTCGTCGGCTTCATTTCGATCCTGGAAGCTCGCACGCGCGCTGGCGTTGGCTTTTGCGGGATCGCGCAACAGCAGCAGCTCGAAGCGGGCACGATCGCGCAGATGCGCTCGTTCGCCGCGCGCATCGGCTTCCTGCCACGCCAGTTGCAGGCGCTGCGCATCGAGGGTTCTGGCGTCGCGGCTTGCGAGCACGCTGCGAGCGCGGTCTGCAAGCGAGGCGCCTCGATTCGCGACCTGCAAGGCTTCGTCGAATCGACCTGCCGACAACAGCCAGTCCGCGTAGGTGATCCGGGCGTAGTGACTCAGCGGATCGAGATCGAACGACTCGCGATACCAGCGTTCCGCCGCGCTGGCATCGCCGAGCCGGACGGCAAATTCTGCTGCGACGCCCGCGGCCCAGCTTCGCGTGCCGTTCTCGCCGCGCTGATACTCCAGCACTCGGAGCAGCAATGCCTGCGCACGCTGCAGATCGCCTTGCGCCGCGCGGGCCTGCGCGATGCACGTCGTGGAAGTCAGCAGATCGACAAATGGCATCAGCGCCGTGCAATCCGCCAGCGCTTGCTGCGGCTCGTGCAGATGCAGCCGAACCTGCGCGCGCATCAAGCGCGCTTCGCGGTCGTGACTGTCGATCTCGAGAAGTTCGCCGAGCACTCGCTCGGACGCGGCAAATTCGTGTTTGTGCTGCAAGAGCTTGGCACGACGCAGAGCGAGCGCAGGCTTGCCCGGATCGCGCGCGCCCTGCACCACCTGCTCTGCGTAACCGTAGTAGCGCTCGTTCCCGCTGCGCGCGCCGGCGGCAATCAGTGCATCGACATAACGGATCTTTGCGTCGACGTCGTCCGGAGCCGCGAGACTCGCCGTGCGCACCTTCGCCAGCTCGGATTCGCCCGACGAGCTGCCGAGCTGCAGCACGACCTGCGACGGATCCTCCGGGCGATAGACGCGGACCGCAGCTTCGGCATCCGTGCCGAAGACTGCGGCTGCGAGCAACGCCGTGGAAAAGAGGCGTCGCATGGTCTCACTGCAACAGCGAGTCGAACGCGTTCGGGTTGTCGTCCGCGTCCTGCGTGAACGTGAAGCCGCGCAAGGTACGCGGCTCGGCGTTCTCAGCGTCGGCGAAGGTGTCGATCGTCCTGCTAGTGAACGACACGAACACGCCGTTCACGGTGACACCGATCACTCCCTGTGCGAACAGGCCATCGGGATCCACAGCGCGGATCGTGATCGTCGCGTTGCCGAACGCCTCCGGAGCCGGAGTGATCTGCAACGTACGATTCGCACCGCTCCCGCCGAGCACGATGCCCGAGGCGGGGATGATCTTCGGATCGGACGAAGTCGCCGTGACTGTCACTGCATTCGCGCCCGAGTCCGCGTCGCTGACCTGGAAGGTCAGCAGCGGAGTCGAAGTGTCCTGCGGCAGAGTCTGATTCGCGACGCCGAGGATCTGCGGAGCCTGCTTTGCGGCAGGCGGCGTATTGCCGCCGCCGTAGCCGCCACCGCCGCCGCACGCCGCCAGAGTGGCGGCGGTCAGCACGGCAACGACCGTGGCTCCAAGCTTTTTTCGGATATTCATGACGCTCGCTCCTTGCTCAATTCGTCGCGCCGGGGATCGGCGTGCGCAGGTACGGGAACGTCTCGTCGAAATCCGCCGCGCTGATCGGTGCACCGTCGGTGAACGCGACCTTGCCGAGCGGCGCCTGCTCCGGCGTGCACAGCTTGAGATCGGTCGGCGTGCCATTGACCGGCACCGGATGGCACAAGCGTCCCATCACGACGCGCAACGCGATGTCGACGACGTCGTCGCCCGGGCGGCGGCCGTTCGGGAAGCCGGCGAGATCGTTGCCAGCGACACCGAAGGTGCTCTGCATGGCAGCGGGCTTCGCCGCGATCTTCGTGTTGAGACGCGTCATCTCCGACGGCGTCACCGTCTTCTGCTGGTTGACGCCTGCGAAGCCGGTCAGGAACGCCGTGACCAGATCCTGGCGCGGCAAGTTCGACGGCGCGATGTTCGCGATCGGCGTGGCCGGCTTGAGGATGTCGTTCACGGCCTTGTTGAACAGCAGGTCGAGCAGCGCCGGCAACGTCGGGTTGGTCACGTACTTGGCGAACTGACCGTCGTCCTTCGGCTCGCTCGCGCTGTAGCGGTCCTTGTCGGGCAGACCGATCACCAGCTCGTTGACCAGCGGTGCCGACAGACGCGAGACCTGCGTCCACGCGCCGCCGTCGACCTCGGGCTTCGCGAAGTTGGCGTTCGGATTGAGGATGCGCGCCTGGCGCAGGCTCGCCGAAGTCCAGCCGCCGATCACGCCGTTACCGTTGCCGGTGAGGCACGCAGCAGGCAGCTCGAGCGCGAGCGTCGTGATGTTGGCGTCCGAGATGATGTTGTTCGCCTTGTCCTGCTTGATGCCGATGCCGCCGGGCAGACCGCCCTGGTCCGGCGGCACGTCGGCGTCGACCGGCACGAGGTTCACGAGGTCGAACACCTGGCCGAGGTTGACGGCGAAGCTCTCGGTGCGCTGACCGACGAACACGCGGCCGGTCTTGCCGCAACCGGGAACCGTGATTTCCTGGATGAAGCTGTTCGCGTACTGCTCGTAGCCGGCGATGCTGCCGAACGTCTTGGTGCCGACGAAGTCGTACGGCTTGCCGAACTCGGATGCGCCGTCGCTCGTGCGCGTCACCGGTGAGGCCTGGCCGGTGCGGCGATCGCCGCGCACCACCGTCAGCGTGTAGCTCTCGGCGAAGTTGAGCTTCGAAACATCCTGCGCGGTGACGGGTCCGATGTTCTTCAGCGGCACGGCAACGCTCTGATCGCCGATCATCAACTTCGCGCCGGTGTTGTTCTCGCCGAGGCGATTCTTGAAGCGGAACTGGAACGTCAGGTCTTCGACGGCGTCGCCGTCGCTGTCGATGTGGATCTCGTACAGGGCGTTCTGATCGAGCGCGAAGTAGTTCGGGCCGCCGTACGGGTCCTGCAGCGGCAGGTAGTTGGCGAGCAGCGTGACGTAGTCGCCGCGATTCGCTTCGTACGAATTGAACATGTAGAAGTCGGTGGAATCCACCCGCGGCATTCCGGAGATGGCCGGAGCCTCGCGGTGGCTGGAGCCGCTCGCCACGATCGGCAGCAGCGGCAGGCTCGCGGCGCACAGCGCGCTCACGAGAGCAGTCGTTCGAATCTTCATGATCGTCGTCTCCACTGGGTTTGCGATGTCTGGGGCGCTGATACGCAGTCGCTTTGCGTGCGGATGCACGTGCATCCGATTTGCGCGCCGGGCAGTAGAGAGCGCTATCGCCACTGAAGGAGTTGCCTCTCATGTTCAAGTCACGATTCGTTTCCCGTCGCGCGCTGCTCGCGGACGCGGGCAAGTTGACGCTGTCGGCAGGCGCGATTGCGCTGCTCGCCGGCAATGACGCGCTCGCGAATACCGCCGGCGCCGATGCCGCCAAAGACAGCGGCATCCTCAACATCGCGCTCGCGCTCGAACACGAAGCGATCGCGGCATATCAGATAGGCGCAGAGAGCGGCCTGCTCGCGAAGGAAGTGCTGCCTGTCGCGGTGCTGTTCCAGAGCCATCACAAGGCGCATCGCGATGCGCTCGCCGACACTGTGCGCAAGCTCGGCGGCACGCCGGTCGCAGAGCAGGCGATGGACGCTTACGTGAAGAGCTCGAAGCTCAACGTCGCTGCGATCAAGTCGCAAGGCGACGTGCTAGCGCTCGCGCAGCGGCTGGAGCTGGGCGCGGCGAATGCTTATCTCGGCGTGATTCCCGCGTTCGGCGATCGCGATCTCGCGAAGATCGCGGGCCGCCTGGCCGCGGACGAGACGATGCATTACACCGCTCTGACGCAGGCCCTCGGCGGCAAGCTGCCGAGCGGAGCACTGAGTTTCGGGGGCTGATATGCCACCCCTGTGCCGGCGTGCTGCGTGCGCCGGCCTTTTTCTCTGTCTCGCAAGTGTTGCGCACGCCGACGATCGACTGGTGCGCGGCGAACGCTTGTACCAGGAACGCTGCGACGCGTGTCACTCGCTCGATGAGCACGGCGCCGGACCGAAGCATCGCGGGCTGCTCGGCCGCAAGGCCGGCACGCAACCCGGCTTCGACTATTCCACGGCGCTCGCGGCTTCGAAGATCGTGTGGTCGGCGCAGACGCTCGATCGGTGGATTGCCGATCCCAACGCACTGGTTCCCGGCAACAAGATGGTCGTGCAGCTCGCCAACGACCCCGCGGACCGCGCCGCAATCGTGGCCTACCTGGTGGCCGCCACCGGCAGTTAGAATCCGCTGCATCCAAACGCCAACCATGTACGTACAGGGACTAATGGCTGACGTTCACTCTCAGACGCTCCCAGCTCAAGCGGGTCCGCTGCCGTCGCAGGATGCGACGCACGCGGAGCGCCTCGAGCTGCTACTCGGGCGTTGCGCACAGCGCGACGAGCGCGCTTTGCAGGAGCTGTATCAGCTGGTTTCCGGGCAGCTGCTGGGCGTCCTGATGCGGATCCTGCGGCGCCGCGCCGTTGCGGAAGAGGCCTTGCAGGACGTTATGGTGAAAATCTGGCAGCGTGCCGATCAGTACGTCGCGTACCGCGGCCGGGCGATGGCCTGGATCACCGCGATTGCGCGCTATCGTGCGATCGACCTGCTCCGCCGCCAGCAGGCCGCCTCGCCCATCGACGATGCGCCCGCCGAGGCGCTGGTCGACATCACTGCCGCCGACTTCGTCGACACCACTACGTCTGCGCGGCTGCGCAAAGCGCTCAACGATTGTTTCAGCCGGTTGACGGCTGAGCAGCGTCGCTGCCTGGAGCTCGCGTACGTGGACGGCTATTCGCAGGATCAGATCGCCAGCGAGATCGAAAGTCCGCTCGGTACGGTCAAGAGCTGGATGCGTCGCGGTCTGGCCAGCCTCAAGCGGTGCCTGGACTCATGAACTACCAGCACCCGCAACTGATCGAAGAGCTCGCTGCGCAATATGTGCTGGGCACTCTGCGCGGGCGTGCGCGTCGGCGCTTCGAGCGCTACTGCGCGAGCAATGCGAATGCGCTGCATGCGGTGCGTCGCTGGGAAGATCGCCTCGTCGATCTGCTCGCGGGCGTCGTGCCCGTTGCGCCTTCAGCAGTCGTGTGGGAGCAAATCAGGTTCCGCGTGCGACGCGACCGGGCGCTGCGACCGAAGCGCGTGTTCGCGACGTTCGGCAACTGGCGCTTCGCGTTGGCGGCCGGCATCGCGGCACTCGCAATCGCGCTGGGTCTGTGGACTGGCCTGGGCACGAGCCCGATGCAGCCGGTCGCAAGTTTCTGGAGCGAGCAGCAGGGTCAGCTCTGGACGATCGAAGCGCCGCGGAGTCGCGGCGAGCTGCGCGTCGCAGCTACCGAGAATATGCAGCTCGACCCGGCTCGCGCCTACGAGCTGTGGGCATTGCCCGGGGCGGGTGCTGCGCCCGTGTCGCTCGGCCTGATGCCGAAGAACGGCCGCACCACGCTGCAGTTGAACGACGCACAGCGCCTGGCGCTGTCCCGCTCGCGGCAGATCGCGATCAGCCTGGAGCCGCTCGGCGGCTCGCCCACCGGCGCACCGACCGGACCCGTGCTGTTCGTAGCCGACGTCGCCGTCGCCGGTTGACCCCACCCGTTCTCTCGCGAGCCGCAGTATGCTTGCCAGCTCTGCAGCATCGCCGCGAGAATTTTGTACATGGTGGATACGGCCAGGCGCCTGACGAGCCGCTCCGGACTGAGCCTCGAAGTCACCTCGCGCGGCGCAGTGCGCCGCTTCGATTGCGGCAGCACTGCGCTGAACCTGTTCGTCGGCAACGAGCTCGAAGGCGGCCCCACGAACCTTTATCTGCGCCGACACCGCGGCGGCACCACCGAATTCACTCCGCTCCTCGGCCCGCGCAGCCCGACGCGCTTCGACCTGCGGCAGTCGGATAGCAGACTCATCGGCGCGGGCAACTGGCTGGGAATCGACTACGTGATCGCGCTCGTGCTCGCGCAAGACGCGCCCGCGTGGTTCTGGCACGTGCGTCTGCTGAACACGACGCCGTCGCAGCATCAGCTCGATCTGATCTACGCGCACGATGTCGCGCTCGCGCCGTACAGCACCGTGCGGCTCAACGAGTACTACGTCAGTCAGTACGTGGACCACACGCCGCTCCAGCATCAGTCCCGCGGCTGCGCGATCGCTTCGCGCCAGAATCTGCCGGCAGAGGGTCGCAATCCTTGGTGCGTGATCGGATCTCTGCGCAGCGCCACGTCATTCGCGACGGACGCGATGCAGCTGCGCGATCTGACGAAAGCGCTGCCGGGCCGACGTCTGCAGCACGAGCATTCACTGGTCGCGATCCAGGACGCGACCTTGCACATCGACGCGGGCCAGAGCATCAGCGCCGGATTTTTCGGGCTGTATCGCCCGGATCATCCGGGAGCAACCTCGCCGGCGGATCTCGAAAGTGTCGACCAGGCGACGGCCTTGCCCGAGGCAGTGCAAGGGACGATCGGTTTCGTGCCGGCGGACGTCACGACAACCGCGACGTTGTTCGCTTCGGCGCCGACCTTGCAGTCGAAGGATCTCGATGACGCTGCAACACAAGCGCTCTTTCCCGGCGAGTGGCGTCATGAGGAGCGTGACGAGCAAGGTGCGCTGCTCTCGTTCTTCCATGGCGAGGACTGCCACGTCGTGCTGCGCGCGAAGGAGTTGCGCGTGCAGCGACCGCACGGTCACATGCTGCGCACCGGCCTGCACCTCACGCCGGATGAAACTGCGCTGACCTCGACGGTGTGGATGAAAGGCGTATTCCACGCGATGCTCACGCAGGGTCACGTCAGCTTCAACCGCTTCCTGTCGACGACCCACAGCTATCTCGGGCTGTTCCGCTCGCACGGCCAGCGGATATTCGTCGAGATCGACGCCGCGTGGCAGCTGCTCGACATGCCGTCGGCGTTCGAGATGACACGCAATGCGTGTCGCTGGATTTACGCGCACGGCGAGCAGCGGATCCAGGTTCGAGCGGAAGCGAGCACTGATGCGCACGAGATGACGCTGGCTGTCGACATCTCGCCGCCGCAGCCGCTGCGCTTGCTGATTTCGCATCACGTCGCGATGAACGGCGACGACGGCAGCAGCCCGGGCCCGGCTTCGTGGAAGACCGAGGGCGACGGCGTGATCGCTGCACCCGCGCCGGGAACCGAGCTGGCGCGCCGCTTCCCGAACGGCAGCTTCGGGGTGACGCCGGTCGGCAGCACCGAGTTTCAGCGCGTCGGCGGCGATGAGCTGCTGTTCGCGGACGGAAGGTCCCGGGAACAGCCATATATATGTATCGTCACCGCCCCCGCCCGGGCTGCCGTCCTGCGGATCCGTGGGCAGCTCGTGGCGGAAAGCGACCCGCCGCCGTTGCGTGTCGAAAAGCCGAATGCGCTTGCGCCGCAACTGCAGCTGAGTGCGCCCGCGGCGGGGCCGCTGAGTCAACACTTGGCGCGTATCGCGGACATCGTTCCCTGGTTCGCGCACAACGCCTTCGTGCACTACTTGTCGCCGCGTGGCCTGGAGCAATACTCCGGCGGCGGCTGGGGTACACGCGACGTGTGCCAGGGCCCGGTCGAGTTGTTGCTGGCACTCGGGCGGGTCGAGCCGATCCGCGACCTGCTGCTGCGAGTGATGAGCGCGCAGAACGCCGACGGCGATTGGCCGCAGTGGTTCATGTTCTTCGAGCGGGATAGCGCGATCCGCGCCGGCGACTCGCACGGCGACATCGTGTTCTGGCCGGTGCTCGCGCTCGCGCAATACCTGATCGCTTCCGGGGACAAAGGGTTGCTGGAGGAGCAAGTTGCCGGCGCGACCGTGTGGCAACACGCCGGGCGAGCGCTCGCGCTGATCGAAAAGCGCGTCGTGCGCGACACGGCGCTCGCCGCATACGGCCATGGAGATTGGAACGACGCTCTGCAACCGGCCGACCTCGCCATGCGAGAGCACATGTGCAGCGCTTGGACTGTCACGCTGCACTACCAGACGCTGACTACACTCGCACGCGCACTGCGCTCGATCGGCCGTTCGGAAGAAGCATCGACCTTCGAGCAGCGAGCGGCTGCGGTCAAACGTGACTTCCAGCGACTGCTGGTCGTCGATGACGTGCTCACCGGCTACGCGGTGTTCGAGAGCGGCGGAGTGCGTTACCTGCTACATCCGAGCGATACGACCACGGGCGTGCGCTACAGCTCGCTCGCGATGATCCACGCGATCCTCGAGGATCTGCTGACGCCCGAACAGGCACGCAAGCATCTGCAGCTGATGGACGCGCACCTCCGCGGTCCCGACGGCGTGCGCTTGTTCGACCGGCCGCTGCCGTATCAAGGCGGACCAATGCGCTTGTTCCAGCGCGCCGAGAGCGCGACGTTCTTCGGCCGTGAGATCGGGTTGATGTACATGCATGCGCACTTGCGTTATGCGCAGGCGCTCGCGCACATGGGCGAACCGGATCGCTTCTTCCAGGCGCTCTGCCAGGCGAACCCGATCGGCATCCGCGCGATCGTCTCGCCCGCGACGCTGCGCCAGGCGAACTGCTACTACTCGAGCTCCGATGCAGCCTTCGCGGATCGCTACGAGGCGAGCGCGGAGTATCGGCGTGTGGTCGAAGGCCGCGTCGACCTGGACGGCGGGTGGCGCATCTATTCCAGCGGCGCTGGAATCGCGCTGGGCTTGATCGTGCGCCGATTCCTCGGATTGAGCGCGGAGGCGAATGCGGTGAGTGTCGACCCGGTGATTCCGCCGGCGCTCGACGGCTTGCGCGTCGCCACGACGCTGCTCGGCAGACCGATCGAAGTGAGTTACGCGGTCGGCGCGAAGGGCTGTGGTGTCAGCAAGATCAAGTTGAACGGTCAGACGCTGGCGTTCGAGCGCGAGCCGAATCCGTATCGCGAGGGAGCGGCGCGAGTGCCGATAGCGGCAGTGCGTGAGGGACTGCAGGCGAAGAAGAACCGGTTGGAGATTGCGTTGGGGTAGTGGGCTAGCTGCCGGTATCGAAGCCGGCAGCCAGCCCCTAACGCTTACGGTGTCGTCGCAGCGACGATCGGATTCAGGAATCCTTCGAGCACGTGCACGTCGCCGTCCCAGTCGTTGTCGTTCCAGATGCGGCCGGTGCTGTTCGCGGAATCCTGACCGCCGTTGCGGGCGATCACGAGATCGAGGCTCGGAATCACCACGATCAGCGCTTCGCCGAGGCCCCACGCGAAGAACGCATCCTTGGGCACGTTCGCCATGATTCCGGATTTGTTGGTCCACCACAGCACACCGTAGTCGGTCAGCGCACCCGGGAAATGCTCGCCGGTGGGCTCGAACAGTTCCAGGCTGGCATTCTCCGGCAGGGGCGTGTGCGCTTGGGTGACGAACGCCTCTGAGAGAACTCGCTGATCCTTCCACATGCCCTTGCGCAGGAACAGCAGGCCGATTCGCGCCATCGCATTCACGTTGGTCTGGATTCCGGATGCGAGCTCGCGGTACTGCAGGGTGCCGCCATTGCGGGTGGCCGGGCGCTTGCTGGCGGGGCGCCAGAAGACGTCGTCCGTATTGGTGCCGAGATTGTTCAAACCCACCTTCTTCCACACGCGATCCTGCGCGAGGGCGCTCAGGTCTTGCTGATAGCGCGTTGTGAGCACGTCGGCGAGCCAGTTCAAGCCGCCGTCGGAATAACGCCAGTGAGTGCCCGGCGGGAACTGGAGCGCGACGAAGCCGCCGTCCTTGTCGAAGCCCGCCGTGTGCGTCGCCAGCTGCGCAAGAGTGATCGTATCGGCGCCATTCGCGGCGTTCGCGTCCGGCGGTGTACCGAAGGTCGGTATGAAGTCGACGCCCTTCTTCGTCAGGATGGCGTTGTCTTCGTCGAAGGCCAGTCCGAGCACGATGCCGCCCATCGATTTAGTCACCGACTTCACTTCCAGCTTCTCATCGATGTCGCCCCAGAAGTGCACGAGCTGACCGTGACGCACGATCATGCCGTTGCCGGGCTCTTTCCCGGGGATCACAGGATCCTTGACTACGGTGTCCGGCACGTTCTGCGCGAACGTCGCAGCAGTGTCCAGGCCCGCTTGCGTCATGCCGACAGTCGCGGCATCCACCTTGGCCCAACCGTGGAACGTCGCATCCGAGTCATCGTCGTCGGCCGGCCAGACATCCGTCGTCGCCGGCACGTCGTTCACCGTGACCGCAACAGTGTCGGTGCCGGTCAGCGTACCGTCGCCGACCGTGAGGGTCAGCGTGTAGGCGCCGGCAGTCGTGAACGTCGCGTTCGTCGCTGCAGCCGTGGCTGCCGAGAACGTCACGCCCGTCGCCGGGCTCGCCGACCACTGATATGTCAACGACGAGGCCGGGCCGTCGTCGGTTGCCGAGCCGGACAGCGACACCGTCGCGTTCGGCAAGGTTGCAGTCTGGTCCGCGCCTGCGTTGACTGACGGCGCCGTATTGGTCGCCGGCGGAGCAGGCGGAGGATTGTTGCCACCGCCACCGCCGCCACCGCCGCCGCACGCAGCAAGGACGAACACTGCGCTCACATAAAGAACGCTCTTGATTCCGCGCATGGAAAAATTTCCCCTGTCAAAAACGCCGGCACCCGGCGCGCTGTGCATGACAACGCTTCCACGCGCGTCAAAGATCCTAGGCGCTGTCCGAAAAATTCTCGGGAAGGAACTGCACGCGCAGTGCGCACTGCGCATGTATTTTTTTCGCGTTGTATTTTTTGCAGCGGACGCTCAGAAGCCGCGATGCGTCGCGACGAATTGCACTTCTTCCGTCGTCGATTCGCGACCGAGCACGGCGTTGCGATGAGGAAAGCGGCCGAAGCGATCGATGATGTTCTTGTGACGCTGCGCGTAATCGAGATTGTCGGCGAGCCCGAGTTGCGTGAACAACTCGATCGAGCGCGCCTGCACCGCGCGAGCTTCGCTGTGCTGAAACGGCATGTAGAGGAACAAGCGCTGCTGCTGCGTGAGCTGCAAATCCCAGCCGGCGGCAATCGCGTCTTGCGAGATCGACAGCGCCAGCTCATCCGTCGCGAAGGCGCGCGGCGAGCCGCGAAACATGTTGCGAGGAAACTGGTCGAGCGCGATTACCGCGGCGAGGCTTTCGAGCGGCGCGGCAAGCTGGTTCGGCCGAATCTGTGCGAGCTGCTCGTACAGCGCGCCGAAGCGCTCGCCGATCGTCGCATCGACGCGCTCGTCTTTGCGAAACCATGCCGCAGGCTGCAGCTCTTCGAACCAGTAGTGGAGGATCGGCGCGGCCCAATCGCTCTGCATGCGAAATCTCCCGTGACTCACGGCAGCGTAAAGTAAAAAGTTGCGCCGCGCCCGGGCGCAGCGTCGGCCCACACCTGTCCGCCGTGCCGCTCGACGATCTGCTTGACGATCGCCAGCCCGACGCCGGTGCCTTCGAAATCGCTCCCGGTGTGCAAGCGCTCGAAGACACCGAACAGTTTTCCCGCGTGCTGCGGATCGAAGCCGACGCCGTTGTCGCGTACGTAATAGACGGTGGCGTCGCCGCGGCGCTCGCAACCGATCTGGATGCGCGGCGGGTCGGCATTGCGCGAGAACTTGAGCGCGTTGCCGAGCAGATTGGTCAGCACCTGCTTCAACAGCGCCGGGTCCGCGTTCACGGTCCGCAACTCGTCCGGGCTGACCTCGTACACGACCGACGGCGAATGCGGCAGCTCGTGCAGTACGCCGCGGACGATGTCCCACATCAGCACCGGCTGCTTCTGCAGCGGACGCCGGCCGATCAGCGCGAAGTTGAGCAGGTCGTCGATGAGCTTGCCCATGTGCGCGAGGTTGCGGCGGATCGCTCCCGCGTGATGACGCTGCACTTCGGGCACGTTGCCGGTGTCCCCGAGAAACTGCATGACGTGGCCGTCGATACCGCGCAGCGGTGCCCGCAGATCGTGCGACACGCTGTATGCGAAAGCCTCGAGGTCGCGATTCGCGGTCGACAGCTCGCGGTTCGCGACTTCGAGCTGAGTCGTGCGCTCGGCGACCCGCTGCTCCAGAGTTTCGTTCAGCAGCCTGATCTCGGCCGCCTGCCGGCGCGCCTGCGTGATGTCGCGCAGCGAAGCGGCGAAGCGGGGGCCCGCCGGCGCGGCAATCTGCACGATCGACAGCTCGACGAAGACCTCGCTGCCGTCGCGACAGCGCGCCGGCATCTCCAGGCGCTTGCCGAGCAGCTGGTGCTCCGGGCGCGCAGCGAAAGTGTCCAGGGCCGCGAGGTGCCGCTCGCGCATGTCGGGCGGAATGATGGTGTCGGTGAGGCGCCGCCCGATCGCCTCGTGCGCCGACCAGCCGAACAGAATCGTCGCCTGCCGGTTCCATTCGACGATGCGGTCGTCGGTGTCGATCGCGACATACGCATCGAGCGCGTTCTCCAGCACCTGCGCGGCCTGGCGCTCGCGTTCCGCCAGGGCGAGATCGGCGCGGATCCGCTCCTGCAGCCGCTGCCGGCTCAAGGCCAGCGCTTGCGCCAGGCCCGCCAGCAACGCAGTCGTCGACACGCCGCCGAGCACGATCCAGGGGATCGGGCTGTTGGTCATCGACAAGGCGGTCCCGGGGACGGAGACGCGCACGGTCCATTCGTGGCCCGCGAGCGGCAGGCGCCGCGTTTCGGTCATCGAGCCGGGCGGCGGCGCGCTGCCGGTTCGATAGAGAAGCGTGTCGGTGCTCGGCGCAGAGCCATCGAACACTTCAGTTAACGCATTGTCGGCGGAGCCGGCGAGCGCCGTGCGGAAGAAATCCTCGGATCGAAACGCGCTGTAGACGAAGCCGCGCAACGTCGTGCGCCGCTCGGCGACACTGGGCGGCAGGGTCGGCGCTGAATAGACCGGCAGGAAGAGCAGGAACCCGGCTGTGCGCAGCCCGCGTCGCAGGTCCTGGACGAGGATGACCTTGGCCGACAACGCCGGCGAGCCGGAATCCCGCGCGCGCTCGAGCGCTTCCCGGCGGCGCGGCTCGCTCGTCGGGTCGAAGCCGAGCGCCAGGCGGTTGCCCTCATCGAGCGGCTCGAGGAACACGACGGCGAGCTGCTCGCCATCGCCGACCCGACCGGCGAAACCGACGCCCTGCAGGCCCGGGTAGACCGTCGCGAGCCGCATCTGCGCCGTGAAGCGCTGCCAGTCGTCGCTGCGGATCGGCCAGAAGGCATCGAGCAGCCCGACGCCGGCGCGCAGCAGCGCTTCATAGGCGAGCAGACGATCGCCGAGTGCGGATTCAGTGTCGGCTGCAAGCAGCTGCAGTTGGGCGCGTGCTCGCTGCTTCTCGCTCTCGATGGCGGTGCGTGCAGCGACCCAGGTCAGCGTGCCGCCGGCAAGCAGCACGACGAACGTCAGCATCGCGCCGGACAAGCGCCGCAGCGCCGGCACTCGGCCGATGCGCAGCGATTCGCCCCCGGCGCCCATGCGCGACGAAGTATCGAGCACGATTCATGTAAACGGGCATGCGAGGAAGTACGAAGATGGGTACACTCCGCGCGTGAACGGAAGCCGCGAGGCCCGGTCAGACCAATGACTCGCAAGATCGATAGATGAACAATCCTGCTGCCGTCGCGCACGAGCCAGCATTCGAGATCCGGTTCGGCCAGGTGGGCCTGGCGCAAATGCGGATCCGCAGCACCGACGCCGAAGCGGTGCAGGCCCAACTGACGGCGCGTGTAGCAGCAGCCCCCGCCCTGTTCGAGCGCGCCGCGCTCTGCCTGGACCTGAGTCCTCTCGATCACGACATCTCCGCAGCCGAGTTGCGTGCCGTGTTCGAAGCAATCCGACGCACCGGCATGCTGCCGGTCGGGCTCGCGCACGGCACGGCGGCGATCGATGCGCTCGCGCGCGAGCTCAACCTGCCGGTGCTGACCCAGTTCCGCGCGCAAAAGAGCTACGGCGCGGCCGTCGCCGCGGTGAAGGCGGTTCCCGCACCGGAAGCAGCTCCGGCTCCGGCCCCCGCTGCACCCGCCGCTCCTGCTGCCGCCCCGGCCGCACCCGCGGAAGAGATCGTGGCGCTGCCGACCCTGATGCACCACCGTCCCGTGCGCTCGGGCCAGAAGATTTACGCGCGTCATCGCGATCTGGTCGTGACGAGCGCGGTCGGCGCCGGCGCCGAGGTGATGGCGGACGGTTGCGTGCACGTGTACGGCACGCTGCGGGGCCGGGCGATGGCCGGCGTGCGCGGCGAAGTCAGCGCCCGGGTGTTCTGCCACGAATTTCACGCCGAGCTGGTGTCGATCGCCGGCGTGTTCCGAGTTTTCGAGACCATCCCGCCGGACCTGGCGGGCAAACCCGTGCAGGCGTGGCTCGACGGCGACGACCTGCGTTTTGGGAGGATAGGCCATGACTGAAGCGACTAGCGAAACCGATCTGGTGCT
>DATENH010000183.1:0-14810 GCA_035275145.1 Steroidobacteraceae bacterium
CGGGCTTTTCTTTTATTTGCGCTGCACGGAGCAGGCTCCCCGATCCCCGGAGCGAGATTCTCCTCCCGCGGCCCGAAAGTCAAAACTCGCTATCTGTACTTACGCCGCTGGTCACCGCGCAGCGCTGGGAACGTCGAGGGATGAACTGCCCGGGACCCCCGGTCAGCGTATAGAAGGATGCTGCGTTTGCACGCATCCAGCAGCCGGACCGCGCATGCCCATCAAGGAACTGATCGTCAAGTCCGCGCTCGACGTGGCTGTCGACCTCGTCAAGCGCGCTTTCCAGAACGTGCAGACCTTCGTCGTGCCGGAGCCGCCCGACACCGACTCCGCGACCGTGCAGCTCACGATCGGATCCATTCCGCGACGCTTTCGCTCACCGGACGGCTCTGCCGACCCTCTGTACCGTCAGGTCACGCGCTAAGACGCATCGATCTGTCAACCAATACCATCGTGCAATCGCTGGCGGCGCTCATGCCTGCTGCAATTCGAGCGAATATCCATTCCGCTGCACGTGGAAAGAGCTATGCCGACGGTCATCGCTGTCGTGGTTGCAGGTCTGCTCGCGACGCTGGTCGGTTGTAGCAGGGGACCCGGCGCGGCACCGCCGCCGCCGGAGGTCATGGTCGCCCAGGTCCTGCATCAGAAGCTGACCGACTGGGACGAATATACGGGCCGCTTGCAGGCGATCGACACCGTCGAAGTGCGGCCGCGCGTCTCGGGCTACATCGATCGCGTCCAGTTCCGCGAAGGCCAGGGGGTGAAGAAGGGCGACACGCTGGTCGTCATCGATCCGCGGCCCTATCAAGCGGATTACGACCGCGCCAAGGCACAGCTCGCGGTTGCGAAGGCACAGCAGGAATTGGCTGCACTCGAGGCGGAGCGCGTCCACAAGCTGAAGGACTCGGGTGCGGTTTCGCAGGAAGAGTTCGACGAGCGCGTGAGCACGCTGCACCAGCAGGAGGCAAGCGTTGCGGCCGCGCAGGCAGCATTCAATTCAGCCGCGCTCAATCTGTCGTTCACCAAGGTCGAGGCGCCGATCGACGGCGTAGCGAGCCGCGCGGAGGTCACCCGCGGCAACCTCGTCACTGGCGGCAACAACGGCGGCACGCTGCTCACGACGATTGTCTCCACCGATCCGATGTACGTTTACTTCGAAGGCGACGAGCACGCGTACCTGCGCTACCAGGAGCTGGCGCGCGCCGGCGAGCGGAAGAGCTCGCGCGACGTTGCCAACCCCGTACGCATCGGGCTGGCGAACGAGGAGGGCTTCCCGCACGAAGGCCATATGGACTTCGTGGACAATCAGCTCAACGTACGCACCGGCACGATTCGCGGACGCGCGGTGATCGACAACAAGGACGGCCGGTTCACGCCGGGAATGTTCGCGCGCGTGCAGCTGCTCGGCCTCGGCGAGCGCGATGCCATTCTGGTCGAGGAACGCGCCATCGGGACCGACCAGACGCAGAACTTCGTGCTGGTGCTCGGCGCGGAGAACAAGGTCGAGTACCGTCCGGTGCAGCTCGGCCGTGCAATGAAGGGGCTGCGGATCGTCGACAAGGGTCTCAAGCCCGACGACATCGTGGTCGTCAACGGCTTGCAGCGCGTGCGGCCGGGGACGCCGGTTACGCCCAAGAGGGTCACGATGGGAGCTGGCTTGCCGCAGCCACCGGCGCTCTCCGCAGATCGCTGACCCGCCGTCATGAACATTTCCTCCTTCTTCATCGATCGACCGATCTTTGCGTCGGTACTCTCGATCATCATCGTCGTCGCGGGTCTGGTGGCGCTGCCGCTGCTGCCGGTGAGCGAGTTTCCGGAGGTCGTGCCGCCGACTGTGGTGGTCACGGGCCGCTACCCGGGCGCGTCGCCGACGACGCTCGCCGAGACCGTCATCAATCCGCTCGAGCAGCAGATCAACGGCGTCGAGCATGCGTTGTACATGCAATCCTCAGCAGATCCGGACGGCAGTTTTACGATCACGGTTACGTTTCGTCTTGGCACCAATCTCGACGACGCGCAGGTCCAGACTCAGAACCGCGTGAGCCAGGCGCAGCCGCGGCTGCCGGACGTGGTGCGCCAGATCGGTCTCGTGACGCAGAAGCGCTCGCCCGATCTCACCATGGTCGTGTTCCTGCGCTCCCCAGATCGCCGCTACGACTCGCTGTACCTGCGCAATTACGCGGTGATCCAGATCCGCGACGTGCTCGCGCGGTTGCCGGGCATGGGTGACGTGCGCGTGTTCGGTTCGGGCGACTACGCAATGCGGCTCTGGCTCGACCCCGGGCAGATCGCGGCGCGCTCGATGACGGTCGATGAAGTGTTGAACGCGGTTCGCGAGCAGAACGCGCAGGTTGCTGCCGGCCGGATCGGCGGCCAGCCGGCACTGCCGGGGACGCAGTTCGGGTACATCGTCAACGCGCAAGGCCGGCTCAGGAACGAGGCTGAATTCGGCAACATCATCATCAAGACCGGTGACGACGGCGACGTCGTCTATCTGCGCGACGTGGCGCGCATCGAGCTCGGCCCCGAGACGTACAGCCTGCGCAGCATGCTCGATGGATCGCCGGCCGTCGCGATCCCGGTGTTTCAGTTGCCCGGTGCCAATGCGCTCACGCTGTCGAACGACGTGCGCGCCACGATGAAGGAGCTGTCGCGCAACTTTCCGCAAGGACTGAGCTACGACATCACTTACGATCCGACCGTGTTCGTTCGCAACGCGATCGAAGCGGTCGTGCACACGCTGTTCGAAGCCGTACTCCTCGTCGTGCTGGTCGTCGTGGTGTTCCTGCAAAGTTGGCGCGCGAGCGTCGTGCCGCTGGTCGCAGTGCCCGTTGCGATCGTCGGCACGCTCGCTGCGCTCTTACTGCTGGGGTTCTCGATCAACTCGCTGACGCTGTTCGGCCTGGTGCTGGCAACCGGCATCGTCGTGGACGACGCCATCGTCGTGGTCGAGAACATTGAGCGCAAAATCGAGGAGGGCCTCGAGGGGCGCGCGGCCGCGCACGCCGCGATGGCTGAAGTCACGCGCCCGATCATCTCGATCATGCTCGTGCTCTGCGCGGTCTTCGTGCCGGTCACGTTTCTGGGTGGCATTACCGGGCAGTTCTATCGTCAGTTCGCGGTCACGATCGCGGCGTCGACGATCATCTCCACGTTCAACTCGTTGACCCTGTCGCCGGCGCTGGCCGCGTTGCTGCTGCGGTCGAAGCATGCGCCGCCCGATCCGTTCCAGCGTCTCATCGATCGCGTGCTCGGCAAGCCGTTTGCGGTGTTCAACCGTACCTTCGAACGCATCTCGCACTCGTACGCGCTGCGCGTCGGCGATGTGGCGCGCTGGCGCCGCGTGATCCTCGGCGTGTTCGTCTTCCTGCTGGTCGGGACGTGGCTGATGTTCCGCGTCGTACCGGCCGGCTTCATTCCGGCGCAGGACAAGCAGTACTTGATCGCTGTCGTGCAGTTGCCGAACGCCGCATCGCTCGATCGTACCGAGCAGGTCGTACGCCAGGTCTCCGAGCTGGCGCTGCATACGCCCGGCATCGCGCATGCGATCGGCTTTCCGGGTCTGTCGGCGAATGGTTTCGCCAACATCGAGAACGCGGCAGTGATGTTCCTGCCGTTGAAGGATTTCTCGGAGCGGCGGAGCAAGGAGCTGTCGAACATCGGAATCGTGCAGGCGCTGTCGGCGAAGCTTGCGAGTATCCCGGATGCTTACGTTCTCGTCGTGCCACCGCCCTCCGTGCAAGGACTCGGTACGACCGGCGGTTTCAAGCTCTACGTGCAGGATCGTTCCGGTGCAGGATACGACGACCTGGCACGCGTCATCGGCGACGTGCTGGCGACGGCGCGCCAGCAACCCGAGCTGCTCGCGCCCGCGACGTACACGAGCTTCCAGAACTCGGTGCCGCAGTTGTACGCGGATGTGGATCGGAACAAGGCGAAGCGCGAGGGCGTGCCGCTGTCGAATATCTTCGGCACGCTGCAAACCTATCTCGGCTCGTCCTACGTCAACGACTTCAATCTCTTCGGACGCACGTTCCGCGTCTACGCACAGGCCGAGGCACGCTTTCGCGCACGCCCGGAAGACATCGCCAATCTGAAGACGCGCAACGCGGCGGGCGATACGGTGCCGATCGGCGCCGTCGCGCAGATCCGCTTCGTCACGGGACCGGATCGAGCGTTCCATTACAACGTTTATCTCGCCGCCGACGTGAACGGGCAGGCAGCGCCGGGATATTCTTCCGGCCAGGCGACTGCCGCGATGGAGCGCGTGCTCGCACAGGCTTTGCCCCCGGGTTACGGCTTCGAGTGGACGGAGCTGGCCTTGCAGCAGAAGTCCGCCGGCGGTGGGCTGTCGGTCTTCGGATTGTGCGTGCTGCTCGTGTTTCTGATTCTGGCCGCGCAGTACGAGAGTTGGGCATTGCCGCTCGCGATCGTGCTGATCGTGCCGATGTGCCTGTTGTTTGCGCTGCTCGGCGTATGGCTGGCCCGCTGGGACAACAACATCCTCACGCAGATCGGCTTCATCGTGCTGGTCGGACTGGCCTGCAAGAACGCGATCCTGATCGTCGAATTCGCGCGGGAACGGCTGGAGCAGGGCATGGGAGTGGTCGAAGCAGCCATCGAAGCATGCCGGCTGCGGCTGCGTCCGATCCTGATGACGTCATTCGCATTCATCATGGGCGTCGTGCCGCTCGTGACCGCAACTGGTGCCGGCAGCGAGCTGCGGCGTGCGATGGGCATCGCTGTCTTCTCCGGCATGATCGGAGTCACGCTGTTCGGTCTGTTCCTCACGCCGGTCTTCTTCGTTGCGATCGAGATGGCTCTGCGTCGCAAGCGCGCTGACGCGGTCCCGGATGCGACGGTCGGAGCGCCGACGTGAAGCTGCGGTACGCGACTGCACTCATCGTGGCCGCGCTCGCGGGCTGTGCGGTCGGGCCCAGCTATCACGAGCCGCAGCAGTCGGTGCCGGATCGCTTCGGCAACGCTTCGCAGCCGAGCATCGGCGCAGGTGAGGTCGTCGCGCAGTTCTGGACGCTGCTCAACGATCCGGTGCTCGACCGACTGGTCAGCGATGCGCTCGCGGCCAACAAGGATCTCGCACAAGCGGCGGGAAACTTGCGGGCATCGCGCGCAGCGGCGCGCCTCACGGGCTTCGACGCGTATCCCACGATCACCGCCGGCGGCTCCTATCAGCGGACGCGTCAGAGCAGCCACCAGCTCCCCGGTGCAACGGTCGACCAGCGGACGATCGACACGTACGACGTAGGTTTCGATGCAGTTTGGGAGCTCGACTTCTTCGGCCGCGTACGACGCTCCAAGGAGGCAGCGCGTGCGGATGCGGGTGCCGCCGAGGCGTCACTGCGTGACGCTATCGTCATCGTTACGGCGGAAGTCGCTCGCAACTACTGCGTGCTGCGGGGTTTGCAGGATCAGTTGACGGTCGCCGAGCGCAACGAAGCCAATCAGCGTCAGACGCTCCAGCTCACGCAGACGCGCTTGGATGCGGGCCGCGGCACGCAGCTCGACGTCGCACGCGCGGCCGCCCAGCTTGCGACGACGGAGTCGACGATCCCGCCGCTGCGGATTTCGATTGCAACGACGGTCCATCGCCTCTCGGTGCTCACCGGGCGGCAACCGAATGTGTCGTTCCCGGAGCTGTCGGCGTCTGCGCCGATGCCCACGCTCCCCGCGCTGAATGCGATCGGCGGACCCGAAGCACTGCTGCGTCGTCGGCCGGACGTGCGGGTTGCGGAGCGTAATCTGGCTGCGGCGACCGCGCGCATCGGCGTCTCGGTCGCAGACTTGTTCCCTCGCATCACGTTCGTCGGGTCGGCGAGCTACGACGCCGGAACCTGGCGAAACGTCGGCAGCGCCGACTCGCAAACCTATTCGCTGGGTCCGAGCATCACGTGGGCTGCCTTCGACCTTGGCAGAGTACGCGCACGCATCGACACCGCGCGCGCCGGTGCCGACGTCGCGCTCGCCGGCTACGAGGCCGCAGTGTTGAACGCGCTCGAAGACACGGAGAACTCGCTCGTCAGCTACGGAGAATCCCAACGCCGCGAAGCAACGCTCGAGCGCGCCGCAACTCAGAGCACGACCGCGGCGCGGCTGGCGCGTCAGCGTTTCGAGGGCGGGCTCAGCGATTTCCTCAGCGTGCTGCAAGCCGAGCGCGATGCGCTCGCTGCCGAAGACAGTCTGGCGCAGGGACGCACGCAGACTGCTACATCGCTGATTGCCGTTTACAAGGCGCTCGGCGGCGGGTGGATGACGCCGTGACTCAAGCCGGCGGAGCAACCGAGTCGCGATCGACGAAGTTCGGCTTGAACACGCGCTGCCGAACGTCGAGATTCTCCTGCTGGTAAACGTTCTGCAGGACCCAGCGGGCAGCCATGTGGCCCATGTCGGTGATCGGGTAGTGCACGGTCGATAGCTTCGGATAGACGTAGCGCGAAATCGGCGCATCGTCGAAACCGACGATCGAGAGCTCGTCGGGAAGCTTCAGACCTCGATCGTGGGCAGCCGACATCGCGCCGGCGGCGCTCTCGTCGTTGGCGCAGACTACGGCGGTGAACGGGATGCCGGTGCCGAGCAAATGATTGAGCGCCCGGCTGCCGCCCGTCTCGTGGAAGTCACCTTCGTACAGCAGACGCTCGTCGAAAGGCACGCGCGCCTCTGCGAGCGCGCGCTTGTGGCCTTGCAGGCGCTGCTGGGCGTCGGTCCAGCCGAGCGGACCTGAGATATAAGCGATCCGCCGGTGCTGCGCCTCCAGCAGCGAGCGCGCGGCGAGGTAGCCGCCGACCTCGTTGTCGAGACTGAAGCAGCGATCCGCAATGCCTCGAACCTTGCGGTTGACGACGACGATCGGCGTCTTCGACTTGTTGTGCTCGACCAGGAATTTGTCGGACAGCCCGGAGACGTGCACGATCAGCGCGTCGCAGTTGCGACCAACGAGGAACCTGATGCCCTCACGCTCCTGGTCCTCGCGATTGTGGCCGGTCGCGACCAGTACGAACTTGCCGGCGGCGCGCAACGTCTCCTCGATCGCGCTCAGCATCGCGCCATAGAAGGCACCGTGCAGCTCCGAGACCAGCACGCCGACGCTGTTCGAAGTGCGGGTCGCGAGCGACTGCGCGATCGAGTTCGGCTGGTAACCGAGCTTGTGCATCGCCGACAGGACTATCTGCCGCGTCTTCTCCTTGACGCGCGAGTCGCTGTTGACCACGCGCGAGACGGTCGCGATCGACACGTCAGCGAGCTTCGCGACCTCGTACATGTTGGCCGAAGCGCGTTTCACTAGCCGACCCCGCGGCGCACGTCCGGCGCCTTGCAGTACTGCTCGAGATAGGTCTGGTGCTTCGGCAGCTGCTGCACCGTGCGCTCGACCGACGAGCGAATACCCTCCAGAAACCGCGACAGCTCTTCATCGCCCATCAGGTCGGCGACCGGATGATGCTGGCGCGGCATGATGCCCTGGCCGAGCATGACCTGGATCCAGGAGTTTTCCGCGAACAGCTCGTTCGGCACGCGGAAGACGCGGCCGGTCTCGCGGAACAGGTCGATGCGGTGCTGAAGCGACTGCGGAATGCTCATGTTGCGTACGGCCCGCCAGAACGGCGTGTCCTGGCGCTCGGTGACATGATAGTGCAGCACGATGAAATCGCGGATGTGCTCGATCTCCGAGCTCATCTGCCGGTTGAACTCGTCGATGTCGGACTGCTGGATCGAGGTGCGCGGGAACATCTGCATCAGCCGGATCATGCTGCGCTGGATCAGGTGGATGCTGGTCGACTCCAGCGGCTCGATGAAGCCGCTCGCCAGGCCGACCGCGATGCAGTTCTTCTTCCAGTGCTCGCGGCGCTGGCCCGGGCGGAATTTGATGACGCGCGGCTCGGTCAGCACCTTGCCTTCGACGTTCGCCAGCAGAGTCTGCTTCGCCTGGTCGTCCGGAAGATAGCGGCTGCAGTACACGATGCCGTTGCCGACGCGGCTCTGTAGCGGAATGCGCCATTGCCAGCCCGCTTCGCGCGCGATCGAGCGAGTGTACGGCCACGCTTCGCGAACAGATTCGGTTTGCACTGCTACGGCGCTGTCGTTGTAGAGCCAATGCGACCAGTCTTCGTACCCGACATGCAGCGCCTGTCCGATCAGCAGGCCGCGGAAGCCGGTGCAATCGATGAACAGGTCGCCTTCGATGTCTTCGCCGGAGTCGAGTTTGATCGCCGTGATGTAGCCGGACGTCGGATCGGTCTTGACCTCGACGATCTTCCCTTCGATGCGCCGGGTGCCGTAGCCCTCGCTGAACTTGCGGAGGAACTTCGCATACAGGCTGGCATCGATGTGAAAGGCGTAGTTCATCCCGCCGCGGGGCAGGTGCGCGAAGCGGTCCGCTTGCGCGGCCTTGAGCTCGAGGCAGTAATCGCCGTAGTCGCCCGCCAGCTTGCGCTCGCGTCCCTTGAGCCAGAAATGCTGGAAGCCGGCGCTCCAGTGATCCGTGCCGGTGAGGCCGAAGGAATGAATGTAGTTCTGGCCGACGGCGCGCCAGTTCTCGAAACCGATGCCGAGCTTGAACGTCCCCTGGGTTGCCGCCATGAATTCCTGCTCGTTGATGTCGAGCAGGCGATGGAAGGTCACGAGCGTCGGAATCGTTGCCTCGCCGACGCCAACCGTGCCGATCTCGTCGGACTCGATCAGCTTGATGTCGAGCACCTTGCCGAGCATCTTCGACAGGCACGCCGCCACCATCCAGCCCGCGGTGCCGCCGCCGGCGATGACGATTCTGTTGATCAGCTTCTGTTCCACACTCGATCCCCCCAGGGATTCAATTAGCGATTCAATCTCTGCAACAGCCGCGCTCGCAACTCGCGCGCCGCTGCGGAGTCCAGCGGCCCGAGCACGCGGCGGGCTTGCGGCGGAATGTGAGCAACAGTGTTCTCGTCCGCCTCGAAAACGTAATGCCGGAACAGGTTCTGCCACGCCTCGAGCTGCTCCGGCGGCAAATCGCGCACGGTGAGAATCGCCATCATGAGCGCGTTCATCGGCGAGTCCATGAACGCCGGCGACCGGCGCCACCAGTAGTTCACCAGCACGTTCAGGGCTTCGAGCGACTCGATGTGATGCCACCACATGCTGGGAATGAAGATCGCATCGCCCGGACCGAGCTCGGCGACCTGCGCGTGCTGCAGCGCTGCGGCGAACTGCGGAAATTTCGCGAAGTCGGGCCGCGCGAAGTCGACCAGGCTGATCGCCTGGCCCGCCGGCGTGAAGTCGAGTGGACCGATGTAAAGGTTCTCGAGCTGGTCGGGCGGAAACAGCGTGAAGCGCCGGCGCCCTGCGACCACGCACGCGATGTTGTCCGGCAGATCGTGATGCGCGGCGATGCGCGTGCGATTGCCCAGCCAGATGCTGACGAGCGGCTGGCGATTACCGAATGCCAGATCGTTCTCGGCGCGAAAGCCCGGCAGGCAGGTGTCGACCGTCGTGGATCCGACGTAGATGGCCGGCGGCGGCTCCGCCTTGCTCTGGCGCGCGATTTCATCGAGCACTGTGTCGAGCTTGATGCGCACCGACTTGAAATTGAATCCGCTGAGATCGTCGCTGTAGAAGAACCGGCCGCCGATTTCGGGCGCGCCGAGCATCGCTGTGACGGTTGCGTCCTTGTAGAAACGTCGCAGATACGCATCGGTCGCCGCGGCCGATTCGCGGCCCGCGCGCGCGACCGGCCAGCTCGAAACGAGGCCGCGCAAGACCACCGGCCGCGTCCGCGTCAGCAGCTCGTCCGACAGCGACTGCGGATTGAATCCCGCGAGCTCCTCGATTGCGTTAGCGACGGGCAGCATTCGGTCGGTTCCGGCGCTCGATCAGGTCGCGGAAGTGAGACAAGGAGGCGAGCGCCAGGTAGATCGCCTGCAGATAACCGGATTTGTGCAGTCGCTCGAGTGCGCTCGCGTCGAGCGCGCCGAGACGCTCCTCGTTGATCGTGTAGAAGCCCGTGAGGCGATGCTGCGAGCGGTCGTTGAGCTCGACGTCGAGCACGAATGATTCCAGCAGGTCGTGCTGAACCAGGGCATCGAAGAACGCCGGCGTGGCTTCGAGGCCCTGATGAATCGTCAGCAGCACCGAGCTCATGCGCTCGAGAAAGTCGGTCGAGCCGCCGTAGTCGCGGAACAGAGCCTCGCCTTCGGTGCGGCTCACGCGCGGACTGGCAAGGTCGATGTGCACTGTCGGCTCGCGATCGCGAAAGCCGATGAGGAAAGGCTGGCGCTCGACAGTCAACGGCACGTACGGCGCATCCCACCCGTCCGGGCCGAGGAACAGATTCTCCTTGTCCTGGAAGCCGAACAGCGCGACCGACTGGAACTTGCCGTCCGCAGCCTTGTGAAACACGATCGGATAGCAGGCCTGGACGTTGCGGAACTCGGCCGGAAACGTCAGCGCGGACCTCACGTCATCGCCGTACGCGGCGGCGCGCCTGGTGATGACCCTGAGGTCTTTGTGGTCGAGATTGTTCAGCGCTACGACGTTGTTCATGCGCTCCGCCTGATGTGCGTGATCAGCTCCCGGTTGGTCGGGAGCGCTGCCAGCATTCTGCCAGTCAACGCCGCAGCTTCGCGGAAAAATGCGTCGGCACGATCGCAGTCGTCCGCGCGGCGGGTCGAGCCGGGCGGCTCGGGGCGAAAGCCCATCCCGTACAGCACGTACTGATAGCTCGCCGATGGAAACACTTCTTCGATGCGATGCAGGTCGTAACGCGACGGCGGCTGGTGCTGCCACAGCACGAGCAACTCGCGCAGCCGGTCGGGCACGGTGGCCGGGTCGACGTTGTCGATCCAGAATGCCGAAGCTCTGCGTCGGCTCAGCACGTAGTGCAGCTTCAGAAAATCGATGACGCGTTCCCAGCGATAGGTGAACGACTCGTTGAAGCGCCGCGCGACGATGTCCATGGCCTCGCGCGTCGCCGGCATCTGGTCGCTGAGCATCGTGGCGGACAACTCGACCAGCGCCAGCGCCGAGGCTTCGAGCGGCTCGATGAAGCCAGCCGACAGTCCGATGGCGACGCAGTTGCGGTGCCAGAAGTGCTGCCGATAGCCGGGCTCGAATGTGAGCTTGCGCGGGGTGCCGCCATTTGCTCGACCCACATAGCGGCGCAGCTCTGCCTCGGCCTGGTCGTGGGAAATATGCGCGCTCGAGTAGACGTGACCGATGCCGCGCCGCGTCGGTAAGCCGATGTCCCAGATCCAACCGCTGCTCTGTGCAGTCGAGATCGTCTGCGACGCGATCGGGCTGTTGTCGTCGGGGTAGGGCACCTGCAATGCCAGCGCCGAGTCGTTGAACAGCACGTGCTTCTGCGACACGAACTGCGTTTGATAGTGCCGGCCCAGCAGCAGCGATTGCAGGCCGGTGCAATCGACGAACAGATCACCTGCCAGCCTTCCCTGCGATCTCGTCTGTAGCGCAGCGATATCGCCATTGGGATGCGATTCGATGCCGACCACGTGATCGAGGATCAGTCGCACGCCCAGGCGCTCGGTACAGTGCTTGCGCAGAAACATTCCGAACTTGCCGGCGTCGAGGTGGTAGGCGTAGTTCGCGACCGCCGCATATTCGGGCGTCGCCGCCTGCTTTGGCGCCTTGTTCTGGACGCAGAGGTGCGGCTGGAAGCTCACCAGGTCGGCGAACGGCACGCTGCCGTGACGCTGCAGCCAGCCGGCGACGAGGTTCGTCTCCAGGTAGCCGTGCGGCACGACGAACGGATGAAAGTAGTAGTCGCCG
Source organism: Steroidobacteraceae bacterium (assembly GCA_035275145.1). Classification (GTDB taxonomy): domain Bacteria; phylum Pseudomonadota; class Gammaproteobacteria; order Steroidobacterales; family Steroidobacteraceae; genus Steroidobacter. The sequence goes on from DATENH010000183.1 coordinate 11,773, forward strand.
TCCTCGCCGTCGCGCCAGCCATTGAAGCGGGAGCCCTGCTTGAAGGACGCATCGCACTCGCGCAGGAAAGCGCTCTCGCTGACGCCGATGCGTCGCAGCGTGTCGCGCATCGTCGGCCAGGTGCCTTCGCCGACACCGATCGGCCCGACGTCGGGCGATTCGATCACCGTGACCCGCAGCCCCGACCCGGCAGCCGCGCAATGGTCGGCGGCGATGACGCCCGCGGTCAGCCAGCCGGCGGACCCGCCGCCCACGATCACGACCTGCTTGATCGGCCCCGGTGTCATTGCGCCCCATCGTAACGAAAAGAGCCGCTGGTTGGGGGCGCCAGCGGCTCCACATCGAACGCGGGACTCGTGCTCGCTACTGCCCGCCGAACTTGTACCGCGCACCGATCATGTAGCGGGGTCCGGTCTGCGTCACGAATACCGCCTCGCTGTCGGTGCGGCCGTGAATGCGCTGGATCTCATCTGTGAGGTTGATCGCCTCGACCTGGAACGTCAGGTTGTTGCCCCACTGGTAACTCACGTTCAGGTCGTACTGACCGTAAGGCTCGGTGTACAGCGGGTTGGCGCCGGCGCCGTCGAAGCGGCTCGCAAGGAACTCGTCGCGCCAGTTGTAGGCGAGACGCACGCCCCAGCCGAAGTTCTCGTAGAAGGCGACCACGTTCGCAGCGTCGCTCAGGCCTTCGAGCGCGAACTGCTGATTGCGCAGGTGGTTGTCGTACTTCAGTCCCGAGTTGACCATCGTGTAGTTCGCCGACACGCCGAAGCCGGTGGCGCCGAACATGTGCTGGACGTTGAACTCGAAGCCGTTGAGATTGGCCGAGCGCTGGTTCGCCGGAACCGTGATGCGGAAGTCGGCGATGGGATCGCCTGCCTGTCCGGTGATGGTGCGAGCAGTCGCGTTCACACCCGGAGCATTGGCACGGTTGGCGAAAATCCAGTTGCGGATGCAGGTGGTGCTGCGATCCGCGCAGGCGGCCGCCACGGCCTCGTTGTAGAGCGCGCCATTGATCGGCGTATGCAGGCTGAAAGGCTGCTCGACGATCTGCGTGACGCCGACGTAGTTGTCGATGTCCTTGTTGAAGTAGCCGACCGACGCGTAGCTGCCTTCGGCGTAGTACCACTCCAGCGAGAGGTCGATATTGGTCGACTCCAGCGGTTTCAGCGCTGGATTGCCCTGCGAACCCGTCCCGCCGTCGACGCGTACCAGCAGGTCGAGCACCTGGCCGCCCTGAATGTCGCCCCAACCCGGGCGCCCGATGGTCTTGCCCCAGCTGGCGCGGAACTTCACGTTGTCCCTGATGCCGACGTCGAAGTCGAAGCTCGGCAGCACGTAGTCGTAGTCGCCCTCCAGGGTCGTGGTGGTCGAAGCTCCCTGCGGGATGACGACGTTCAACTCGTTGTCCGAGGCCCAGCTGATGCCTGACGGCGACGGTACGAGCGCGCTGGACGTAACGTCCGTCTGCTCGTAGCGCACGCCGAGCGCCGCGTGAATCGGCATCTTGGTGTCGAAGGCCTGGCTGAACTGCACATAGGCGCTCTGCGATTCTTCCTCGACGTGACGATCGGTCGTGAAGGTCGGGCTGGCGCTGAAGCGATCCGCGCCGCGCAGGCCGGCAGCGATGTTGCGCGCCCGGTCGAAGTCGAACGTGTAGAAGTTGTTGAACAGACTCGAGTTGCCGCTGCCGGAGACCTGGTCGAAGTATTGTCGGATCGTATCGGGGCGCCACACGTCGTCCGGGAACGCCGCCGGGTCGAACGCGACGTCCGAGCCCCAGGTGTCATTTTGCACGGTCGAGAACGCAGTCCGGTTCTTCATATCCGTCAGCGCCACGCCGAAGTCCAGACGCGAACTCTCGGTGAAATCGAAGTTGCCGCCCAGCTGCGTCTGCGTGATGTCCATCTTCATGTAGCCGTTGCGGAACGCCGAGCCGGTGACCGTCATCGCCGACGGGCTGACGCTGCTCATGCCCGCCGGCAGCTGCACGCTGATGACGGGGAAGTCCTGGCTGAAGTTGGCCGTGGTATTGCCGCGCACGAAGGCCGCGACGCCGAGCACGGAGTTCGAGCCGTACGGGCTGTCGGCGCCCGATTCAGCGCTCGAGTCGTGAAAGTCGAGCGCAAAGCCGAGGCGCTCGGAAACGTCCCACGCGAGGTTGAAGCCCAGCGATTTGTTCTCGTTCTTGGTGGCGAACTTGGCGCCGCCCATCGACAGGTCGCTGTTCGCGGCCGGGATCGACTCGGTGTACACGAGTGGGCCCGCGACCGGACCGTCGGTCCAGCTGCTGCTCGAAGGACCGAAGTTGAACCACACCGACAGCTCGTTGCGCTGGGTCTCGATCTTGTTCTCGGAGTAGGTGTAGTCGAGCGTCGCGGTGAGCGCATCCAGCGGACGCCACTGCAGGGCGAGCTGACCGTTGGTGCGCTTGCGCTCGATGCCGCTGACGCCGTAACCGAGATTCTGCGGCACCGAATAGGTGTCGGTCGCATCGGGACGGTTCGTGATGTTCTCCGAGCCTGGCTGGCCCGGCTGCGGAATCGTGCCCCAGTTGTTCTCGTCGCCGGCGAACGCGCGCCAGCCGTTGCCGACCGACGCCTGGTTGAAGCCGGAGTTGCGCTCCTGGTAGCTCGCGGTGAGCGAGACGCCGAATTTGTCGTCGCCGAATGTGTTGCTGTAAATGCCGGAGATTTCCGGTGTGATCTCGTCGCCCTGCAGGTGCTCCGGCAGGTTCTGCCCCGACTCGTCGATCATCCCTTTCAGGCCCAGGCTCGAATGCAGGCCGGGATTGTCGAGCGGCCGCGCCGTCTTGATGTTGATCGTCGCGCCGATGCCGCCGGTCGGCGTGCTGGCGCGGCTGGTCTTGTAGACCTCGACGCCCGCGATCGCTTCCGAGGCGAGGTTCGCAAAGTCGAAGGCGCGATGGTTGGATGCGACCGTGTCCTCGAGGGACGAGACCGGCATCTGCCGGCCGTTCAGCAGCACCAGGTTGAAGTCCGGGCCGACGCCGCGAACCGTGACGCGCTGGCCTTCGC
>DATENH010000184.1:0-47891 GCA_035275145.1 Steroidobacteraceae bacterium
TCGCCTTCACCGACACGGGCGCATACGGTCCCGCGCTCGGCGATGCCGAGTTCGAGTTCATCCGCCACGTGGTGGGCGAGAACGCCGGCATCGTGCTCGGCCCGAACAAGCGCCAGCTCGTGCAAGGCCGCCTCGCGCGACGCTTGCGCGAGCTCAGGCTGAGCTCGTATCAGGAGTACTGCGAGCACGTGCGCAGCTCCGGGCCGGAGGAGCTGGTCGGGCTCATCAACGCGCTGACGACCAACGTCACGGCGTTCTTCCGCGAAAACCATCACTTCGAAGCGCTCGCCGAGTACATGTTGCCGGAGGCGATGCGTCGCAATGCCGCCTCGCGCCGGATCCGCATCTGGTCCGCGGGTTGCTCGACGGGCGAGGAAGCTTATTGCCTCGCGATGATCGCTGCGGATGTCGTACCGCCGGCGGGTTGGGACTGCAAAGTTCTCGCGACCGACATCGACAGCAATGTCATCGCGTTCGGGCAGGAGGGCGTGTATCCGCTCGATCGCGTCGCGTCGCTGCCGACGGAACGCTTGCGGAGCTGCTTTCAGAAGGGCACGGGCCTGCAGGTCGGCAAGGCGATCGTCAAGGCGCAGCTCCGCGCGGCGGTGACGTTCCGCGTGCTGAATCTGCAGCATCCCTGGCCGATGCATGGCCCGTTCGACGTGATCTTCTGTCGCAACGTGATGATCTACTTCGACCAGGCCACGCGCGAAAAGCTCGTGAGTCGCTTCGTCGGGATGCTCGCGCCCGGCGGGTACCTGTGCATCGGTCACGCCGAGTCGCTGCACAACCTGGAAGCAGGGGTGAAAGCGGTCGGTAAGACGATCTACCGTAAGCAGGGAGGCGAAGCGGATGGTCGCTAAGAGTGCAGCCAGCGCCGCCCTGCCGCGTGCGCTGCCGGGCTTCGAGTCGATCCGGCGCTACCGCAACGCAGCCGGCATGTCGACTGCACGCATTTTGCCCGGCGAGTATTACGTGACTCGTGAAGACGAACTCATCGACACTGTGCTCGGCTCGTGCGTGGCCGCATGCATCCGCAATCCGCGCGTCGGCATCGGCGGCATGAATCACTTCATGTTGCCGCGTCCGAACAGCAGCGGGACCGATGCGTGGGAGAAAGTCGCCGGGCGCGCGACGCGCTACGGCACGGCCTCGATGGAGCAGCTCATCAACAGCGTCCTCAGCGCCGGCGGCACGCGCCAGGATCTCGAAGTGAAGATTTTCGGCGGCGGCCGCGTGGTCGCGAAGCTCAGCGATATCGGCGCCCGCAACCTGGAGTTCGTGCGCGAGTTCCTGCAGCAGGAAGGCCTGAAGATCGCGGCGGAGGATGCAGGCGACATCTGCTCGCGCCACATCCAGTATTCCCCGCGCAGCGGTCGCGTGCGGGTTCGTCACCTGAGCGCGCGCGCCGCGGAGCTCGGCGCGAAAGAGCAGCGCTACCTCGATCGGCTCGAGCAGGCGCCGGTTGCAGGCTCGATCGATCTGTTCTGAGGCGCGCGACATGACCATCAAAGTCCTCGTGGTCGACGATTCCGCCCTGGTGCGCAAGCTGCTCACTGCGATGCTCTCGCACTCGCGCGACATCGAAGTGGTCGGCTCGGCCAGCGATCCTTACGCGGCGCGCGAGAAGATCAAGAAGCTCAATCCGGACGTCATCACGCTCGATGTCGAGATGCCGCGCATGGACGGCATCACGTTCCTGGAGAACCTGATGCGGCTGCGGCCGACGCCGGTCGTGATGGTGTCGTCGCTGACTCAGCGCGGCGCCGACGTCACGCTGCGCGCGCTGGAACTCGGCGCGATCGATTTCGTCGCGAAACCCAAGGTCGATATCGCGGGCACGCTGGCCGACTACGAGGAAGAGCTGATCGCAAAGGTGAAGGTTGCCGCGGGCGCACGGGTTCTGCCGCGTACGGCTCCGCCGCCGGTGCGCAAAACAGACGAGCGGCACAGCACTTCTGCAGTAGTGCCGATATTGAATGTGCACAAGATGCTGCGAACGACCGATCGCATCATCGCGATCGGCGCGTCGACTGGCGGTACCGAAGCGATTCGCGAAGTGCTGGCGGAGATGCCGCCGGATGCGCCGGCCATCATCATCTCGCAGCACATTCCTGCAGCCTTCAGCAAACCCTTCGCGGAACGCATGAATCGCAGCTCGGCGATGGCTGTGTGCGAGGCGCAGGACGGACAGCAGATCCTGCCGGGACATGCGTATATCGCGCCGGGCGACCGGCATCTGCTGGTCGAGCGCGATGGCGCGCGCTATCTCTGTCGCTTGAGCACCGGGCCGCATGTGAATCGCCATCGACCGAGCGTCGACGTGATGTTCCGGTCCGTGGCCCAGAACGTCGGTCCGAGCGCGGTCGGCGTTCTGCTCACCGGCATGGGCGATGACGGTGCACGCGGGCTCAAGGAAATGATGGAAGCGGGCGCCGGAACCATCGCGCAGGACGAGGCCAGCAGCGTCGTGTGGGGCATGCCCGGGTCAGCGGTGAAACTCGGCGCCGCGATGCACGTGGTGCCGCTGCAGAACGTCGCACCTCGGGTCCTGGCCCTGGTCGCGGCTGCTGCTGCGGCATGACATAAGCCGGCAAAAGTCGCACCTTTTGACGGCGTCGTCGAAAGGGCCTTGGCCGCTTTCGACCAGAGAAATAGCCCCGCTCAAGTCCTGGGGTCGCAGGCCGATAGCCGCATCATGACGAGTGCCAGCGCGATGAAGAACGAGCCAACGACACAGCCTGTGAGCGAATCGGCCGCTGCCTTTGCGTTCGTGAGCGAGCTGGCGCAGGAAGTCTCGAGCGGCAAAGTGGAATTGCCGTCGTTCCCGGACGTCGCCGTGCGGGTCCGCAAGGTGCTGGCCGACGAGCAGGTTTCCAACGAGCAGATCGCCCGGATCGTCGGCTCCGACGCCGGACTTGCCGCCCGCATGTTGACGCTCGCGAACTCGGCAGCGCTGAACCGTTCCGGGCGCGCCGTCGCAGACCTCAAAACGGCGATCAATCGTATCGGTCACAACAACGTGCGCACTGCCGCTGTGGCGTTCGCGATTGCACAGCTCCGCCGTGCCAGCGAGCTGCGCAACATCGCGCCGCAGCTCGAGCGCGTGTGGCAGGAAGCGACGCTGGTCGCCGCGCTGTCGTTTTCCATTGCCTCGCGCTGCCAGATCAACTCGGACGAGTCGATGCTCGCGGGGCTGCTACATAACGTGGGCAAGCTGTACATCCTGGCGCGCGCCAATCGTCACGGTGGCCTCTTCAGCGAACCGGCGGCCCTGAGCCAGGTCCTGCGCGATTGGCACGCCAACGTCGGCAAGGCGATCGTCGAGAACTGGGGCTTCCCCGAGCACATCGCCGAAGCGATCGGCGAGCACGAGAACATCGATCGGACGGTCGGCCAGGCCGACGTCGCGGACGTGCTGACGGTCGCGGTGATGGCGGCCGGCTTCATGGGCCACGAAGTGGACTTCGAGCTGAACATGCAGGGCGTCAAGGCGTTCCGCCGCCTGAGCCTGGACAACGCCAAGTGCGCGCACATCATGCAGAGCTGCAGCGAAGAAATCGCCGCATTGAGAACGGCGCTCGGCGACTAGCGCTGTAGGCCGGGCTTCAGCCCGACAAATCCCTGCCCGAAAGCACGCAGGGAATACCTTATGTCACTGCACCCGCTTTCCACTAGGAACCGAATGCCCGGGGAAACGTACTGATTGCACAGGCTGCCCGTGTTGGCAGCATGCAATGGACTGTTGTCGGGATGTTTGCGGGCATGGGCGGCAAGATTCTCGTCGCGGAAGACGATCCGGAAGCAAGGGAGCTGCTGCTGCTGTTGCTCGAAGGCGGCGAATACAGCCTGCTCGAAGCAGCCGACGGCATGGAAGCTCTCGACCTTCTGCGCGCCGAGCAGCCGGATCTGCTCATCACCGATATCGTCATGCCGCGCATGGACGGCTACGAGCTGGTCCGCCGGCTGCGCCAGGACGATCGCACCGCGCACACCTCCGTCATCTTCTGCTCCGCTTCGTATCACGAGCGCGAAGTTCGTGAGATGGCGCGCTCGCTCGGCGTGCAGAGCACGCTCGCCAAGCCGTTCGACTTCAAAACTGTTCGCGCGACTGTCGATGCTGCACTCGCTGCCCGCAGCAGCCCGCCGTTGTCCGAACCGGTCGCGATCCCTGCGACGCCCGTCGTAGGTGGGGCCCAGGAACGTCTCAGTGCCCTGGTCGCTTTCAGCCGGCGACTGTTCGGTCTCATCGAACCCGAAGCAATCGTCGAATCCACGTGTCACGCGGCTCGCGACATTCTGCTCGCGCAGTGTGCGCAGCTCGTGATCGCGGATGGAGAAGGCCCGCGTCATGCGACCACTGCGAGCGGCCTTGCGAACGAACAGGTCGATCGACTGCTGAGCACGCGGATGTATCGCGATTTGCTGCCGACGTTGGAGCAGGGCGGATGCGCGCTGTATCCGATGGCGCCAGGGGGCAACGGCCAGAACGGCGGCACCGGTCAGCCGGGCGATTTCGTTTCCATGCTCGGCGTGCCGGTCGCTTCGGTAAGCCATCACTACGGCTATCTGTGCGTCATCAATCGCATCGGGTTGCCGGGCTTCACTGACGAGGATCTCGCAGTCGCGCGCGCGATCGCGGCGCAGGTCGCCGTCGCGTACGAGAACGCGCGACGCTACCAGGCTCTGCGCGGCGAAGTCGCACGGCGCGCGGAAGTCGAGAACGAAGTGCGAATCCTGAATCAGGATCTCGAGCGCCGCGTCGCCGAACGCACGGCGGAACTCGAAGTGGCCAATCGCGAGCTGGAGGCGTTCTCGTATTCCGTCGCGCACGATTTGCGAGCGCCGTTGCGATTGATTCATGCGCACGTGCAGATGCTGCGCGACTATCGCGGCTCGCCGACTGCGCGCGAGCCGCTGATCCATCTCGATCAGATCACACGCGGCGCTCGCGAGATGAGCGCACTGATCGACGGACTGCTGGCGCTGTCCCGGATCAGTCATATGGAGATGCGGCGCGAAGTCACGTCGCTCGACGAGTTGGTCAAGCGCGCGGTCAATCAAGTGCGCCAGGAGAGTGGCGAGCGGGTCGTCGAATGGCGGCTCGCCTCGCTGCCGTCGATCGCTTGCGATCCCGATCTCATGCTGCAGGTGTTCGCCAACCTGATCGACAACGCCGTGAAGTACTCGCGTCCGCGGCCGCACGCGGTGATCGAGATCGGCATCGGCGTTGCCGAGGGCGAGAAGTACGTGTTCGTGCGGGACAACGGCGTGGGTTTCGACATGCGCTACGCGCGCAAACTATTCGGCGTGTTCCAGCGGCTGCATCGACACGACGAGTTCGAAGGAACGGGCATCGGCCTTGCGACCGTCAGCCGGATTATCGAGCGCCACGGCGGCCGGATCTGGGCCGAGTCACGCCTCAATCAAGGCGCGGAATTTCGCTTCACTCTCGCGGGGTTGTAGGTTTCTCGGTATCCTTCCTCGATGCAGGAACGATACGACCACGCCGCCGTCGAGCGCGCCGCCCAGGACAATTGGGCGCAGACGCGCGCCTTTGCCGTCACCGAAGATCCGAAGCGCTCCAAGTACTACTGCCTGTGCATGTTTCCGTACCCCAGCGGACGGCTGCACATGGGCCACGTCCGCAACTACACGATGGGCGACGTCCTGACGCGCTACATGCGCATGCAGGGTTACAACGTCCTGCAGCCGATGGGTTGGGATGCCTTCGGCCTGCCTGCCGAGAACGCCGCGATGAAGAACGGCGTGCCGCCGGCCCAGTGGACCTACGACAACATCGCCTACATGAAGGGGCAGCTGCAGCAGCTCGGCTTCGCCCTCGACTGGAACCGCGAGCTCGCGACCTGCCAGCCCGAGTACTACAAGTGGAACCAGTGGCTGTTCCTGCGCATGCTCGAGCGCGGCATTGCTTATAAGAAGACCGGCGTCGTCAACTGGGATCCGGTCGACCAGACCGTGCTCGCCAACGAACAGGTGATCGACGGCCGCGGCTGGCGCACCGGCGCGCTGGTCGAGAAGCGCGAGATCCCGATGTACTACCTGCGCATTACGCAATACGCGCAGGATCTGCTCGACGAGCTCAATCACATGGCCGAGTGGCCGGAGCGCGTGCGGGCGATGCAGGCGAACTGGATCGGCCGCAGCGAAGGCGTGCGGATCGGGTTTCCGTACGAGCTCGAAGGCCAGCGCCACGTCCTCAGTGTGTTCACGACGCGCGCCGACACGTTGATGGGCGCGACGTTCTGCGCCATCGCGGCCGAACATCCGATGGCAACTTACGCAGCGCGCAACAACGCGGCGCTCGCGGCGTTCGTCGAGGAGTGCAAGCGCGGAACCGCTCAAGAGGCGGAGATCGCGGTGATGGAAAAGCGCGGCATGCCGACCGGCTTGTTCGTCACGCATCCTCTGTCGGGCGCGCGAATTCCCGTGTGGGTCGGCAACTACGTGCTCATGACGTACGGCGAAGGCGCCGTCATGGGTGTGCCGGGTCACGACGAGCGCGATTTCCATTTCGCCAACAAGTATCGCCAGCCGATCGAGTTCGTCATCGCCCCGGCCGGCGCCGATCCGACGACGTTCTCCAAGACGGAATGGCGCGACGAGTACGCGGCGTACGGCGTGTGCATCAACTCCGGCAAATACGACGGGCTCGATTACCAGGCAGCGGTCGACGCGATCGCTGCGGACTTGCAGGCGAAGGGCCTCGGCGAGAAGCAGGTGCAATGGCGCCTGCGCGACTGGGGCATTTCGCGCCAGCGCTATTGGGGCTGCCCGATTCCGCTCATTCTGTGTCCGACGTGCGGCGACGTGCCGGTGCCGGACGAGGATCTGCCGGTCGTGTTGCCCGAGAACCTGGTGCCGGACGGCACGGGCAATCCGCTCAACAAGACGCCGGCGTTCTACGAGGTCAAGTGTCCGAAATGCGGCGGCGCTGCGCGGCGCGAGACGGACACGATGGATACGTTCGTCGATTCATCTTGGTACTTCCTGCGCTTCGCATGCGTCGACGACGCAGCAGCAATGGTCGACGAGCGCTCGAACTACTGGATGGCGGTCGATCAGTACATCGGCGGCATCGAGCACGCGATCCTGCACCTGCTGTACTCGCGCTTCTGGATGCGCGTGATGCGCGACATGGGAATGATCAAGGTCAAGGAACCGTTCTCGCGGCTGCTGACGCAGGGGATGGTGCTCAATCACATCTACTCGCGGCCGACGGCTGCGGGCGGTGTCGAGTATTTCCATCCCGACGATGTCGTTGCGGAGCTCGATGCGCATGGAGTGCCGGTCAATGCGACGCTGCGTACCGACGGCAAGCCGGTCGAGTGGCAAGGCATGCGCACGATGTCGAAGTCGAAAGGCAACGGCGTCGATCCGACCGCGCTGGTCGAGCGCTTCGGCGCGGATGCGATTCGCGTGTTCATGATGTTCAAGGCGCCGCCGGAGGACACGCTCGAATGGTCGGATGACGGCGTCGAAGGCTCGGCACGTTTCCTGCGCCGTTTGTGGCGCATGGTGTGGGAGCATCTCGAGAAGGGGCCGGTGGCCCGCGGCCCGCGACAGGAGCTCGTCTCTCTTTCTCCGGCGCAGCGCGAAATGCGTCGCCTCGCGCACGCGACCGTAGCCAAAGTCACCGACGACTACGGCCGGCGGCGGGTGTTCAACACGGCGATCGCTGCGGTGATGGAGCTGATGAATGCGCTGCAGAAGTTCGACGATGCGAGCGAGCAGGGCAGAGCCGTGCGTCACGAGACGCTCGAGCTGATCGTCCAGCTGCTCGCGCCGATCGCGCCACATATCTGTCATACGCTGTGGCGGGAGCTGGGGCACAAGGATGCGCTAATCGATCATGCGTGGCCGCATGCTGATCCGCAGGCGTTGGTTCAGGACAGCATCGAGGTCGTCGTGCAGGTCAACGGCAAGCTGCGCTCGAAGATCGAGGTGCGCGCGAGTGCGGATAAAGACGAGATCAGCGCCGCGGCGCTGGCGGATGCCACGATCCAGAAATGGATCGAGGGCAAGCCGGTGCGCAAAGTGATCGTTCCGCCCGGGGGCAAGCTCGTCAACGTGGTCGTGTGAGCAAGCGGGTCAGAGTTGTCCTGTTCGACGTCGGCGGCGTGCTCGTGCAACTGAGTGGCGTCGCGACCGTGCTCGGCTGGGTTGCCGATCGCTGGACCCCCGCGGAGCTCTGGCACAGGTGGCTGCACTCACCCGCGGTCCGCGCCTTCGAAACCGGGCGCTGCGACGCGGATAGGTTCGCGGCTGATCTGGTGTCGGAGCTGGAGCTCGGTGTGGCCCCAGCACTGTTTCTCGAGTCATTCGCCGCCTGGCCGACCGGCCTGTACCCCGGCACGCGCGAGCTGATCGCGCGCATCCCCGACAACATCACTCGAGCGCTGCTTTCGAACAGCAACGCGCTGCACTGGCCCCGCGTCGAGGACGAGTTCGGCCTCCGCGAGCTCTTCGAGCATCGCTTCGTCTCGCATCTGACCGGCCGGATCAAACCCGACCCGGACGCCTTCGAGCACGTCGTCCGCTCGCTCGGCTGCGACGCCGCCAGCGTCTTCTTCCTGGACGACAACCTGCTGAACGTCGAAGCCGCGCAGGCCGTCGGCATGCAAGGCGCGCTGGTCAAAGGCATCGCCGAAGCCGAACACGCCCTCCGGGTCGCCTCCGTGATCCGCTAACGATTCGAACGCTGTCGGTTGTTCTGCTGCTGACGATCATTCCGGCGCTGTAGGTCGGGCTTCAGCCCGACTCTGCATCGACCCAAACCGCATCCCACAGCGAATACTCGTGCAGCCTGCGCACCAGCCCCGCCCGAATCGGATTGCACACCACATATCTCGCAACCACGCCGACCTGCTCATCACTCCGAAGTGCCCGATCATGAAAACTTCGGCTGCCATACGCAGCCTCTCACGCCTCGCGCCCGATTGATCTCGAAGGAACTTCGACCCTTCACCGCCCAGATCACCTGACTAAGATCGTTCCCCGCGTGAAGCTGTACGAGCCAGTGCAGGCGGTCTGGCATCACGACATAGGCGAGTGTCGTGGCGCATGCCGTCGTCAGCGGGTCGTGCAGCGCCCGAACGACAATCCGACCTAGGTAAAGATTCGTGAACAGCCGTGCCCGGCCGCGAGTGACCGTCGTGACGACGTAGATCTGTCCAGCGATGGAAGCTCGTCCGCGCAGTAGATCCGAGTAGGGCATCGGCCACCTCCGTGTGAAGGTGGGTTTTAGCGTGATCTTTGAGGGTCCGCTGTGCGGATTTTTGGGGGAAGTCGGGCTAAAGCCCGGCCTACAGCCCAAGTACCAGCCATACCTTCATAGTCGTGCTTGTCCCGAGGGGTCTGGCGCCGTACGCTTTGATGCGATTCTTACGGCTTGGCCAATCGTCACAGGTGACATATGCAAATGCGGGTCGTCGACAGCGCGCTCAGCAACGTTCGCAATCAGGTCACGGCGGAGGAGTGGGCGACGCGCGTCGATCTCGCGGCCTGCTATCGCATGGTCGCGCACTTCGGCTGGGACGATCTCGTGTTCACGCACATCTCGGCGCGGGTGCCGGGCACGCATGACTTCCTGATCAACCCGTACGGGTTCATGTTCGAGGAGATCACGGCGTCGAGCCTGGTGCGCATCGACCTCGATGGGAAGAAGACGCTCGAGAGTCCGTACGACATCAATCCCGCCGGCTTCACCATTCACAGTGCGATCCACGCCGCGCGCGAGGATGCGGGCTGCGTGCTCCATCTGCACACGATGGCCGGCGTCGCAGTGTCCGCGCAGAAGGCGGGGCTGCTGCCGATCTCGCAGCAGTCGACGCTCGTGATGCTCAGCCTGTCGTATCACGACTACGAAGGTCTGGCGCTCAACCCGGACGAGAAGGGCCGGCTGCAGCAGGATCTGGGCGACACGCGCAATCTGATCCTGCGCAATCACGGTCTGCTGACCGTCGGCAAGAATGTCGGCGACGCGTTCCTCAGCATGTACACCCTGCAACGTGCCTGCGAAGTCCAGCTGCTCGCACAAGGCAACGGCGCCGAGTTGATCGATATCCCGCAGTCGGTGATGGATACGGTGCCGGAGTTCTCGCGCATGGTGACCAAGGGCGCGGGCAGCGCGCTCGTGTGGCCGGCGCTGTTGAGGAAGATGGATCGGCTGGATACGAGCTTCAGGAATTAGCCCGCCCGCCACCGGCAGGTGGCTTGTGCAATGCGACTGGCTAGGGGAATACCTGACGTTAGCGCGCCGGGCTGACTGATACTCACCGCAGCGCACTCTCCTGCAAACTCCGCGCGCGATTTCGTACTACGGACGAACGCGGAAGGAGAGTTCGGATGAAGGCGGATGCAATAGCGACCCGGATGTCGGTCCTGGGCCGTGCGCTGCCATCACGCGTGCTGCTGGTCGATGACGACGAGCTCGAGCTGGAGCTGATGGCTGACCGGCTCGAAGCTGCCGGATTCGAGGTCGCATGTGCTGCGAACGGCAAAGCAGCGCTGCAGCTCATCGAGCAGCAGTGGTATCCCCTGGTGATCACCGACTGGCTCATGCCCGTGATGGATGGCATCACGTTCACCGAAGCTCTGCGTGGCCAAGGTGCCACCGATACCTACATCATCATGCTGACGATGCGCGAAGCCAGCGTGGACTACGAGCGCGGCTACGTCGCCGGTGTCGACGACTATCTTTCCAAGCGAGTGCCCGATGCGGAGCTGTTCGCGCGCATCACGGCCGCGTTCAATACGCTCGCTCTGCGCCGCTCGCTGAAGGAAGCTCAGGCCGCGCTCGAACAGTCCGCCGCGATCGATGCCGAATCGGGTGCGTTCGCTCTGCGCGAGCTGTTTACCAGGTTGCATGGGGAGATCAGGCGCGCCCAACGGTACGGGCGCAAACTGACGCTGCTGACCCTGAGCGTGTCGGCGGTAGAACGCGCAACTGCGGTCGAGGTCGCGCCGTCGCCGGAGATGCTGCACGGAATCGTGCACACGATCGAAAGCGTCGTCCGCTTGCAGATCGACTGGACCGGCCGCCTCGACAGCGAGCGCGGTGCTGCGTTCGCAGTCGTGCTGCCCGAATCGAGCATCAGCGAAGCACCGCGGATCAAGGAGCGGCTGCTGGCCGCGCTGCGCAGCTACGCGGAGAGCTTTCAGAGTCTGCAGCTGACGTTTGCGTTCGGTGTCGCCGCCCTCGAAGACCCGGGCCAGCAGAGCCCGCCGGTGGATACGGCCGAGATGATGGAAATCGCCGGACTGTGCCGCAATTGCCCGGGACGCACCGGCCCCGAGCAGCTCGGCGCCGTCCAGCGCAGCGTCGCCTGCCACGTCTCGATCGTGTGCCGGCATGGCTATGTCGTCGACGACGAATGCAGCCTGAAGGCGCGCTTGTCGCCGCGCGGAGCCGACGAGGATCAGGCGCTGGCCGGGTAAAGGCGCGCACCGGCGGCGCTGTTGACCGCCCGCCGCAGCGCCGCGAACATGGCGGCCCCATTTCCCGAGGGTTCGCTGTGCGTCACGCAATGCCGGGTCGATCGATTGTCGTGCTTCTGTGCGCAGTGTGGTCGCTCAGTGCGTGCGGCTGGCGCCTGCAGGGCGCAGCGAAGCTGTCGCCGACCATGACTGTGACCTTCGTCGACGCAGAGGATCACTACACCGAGTTCAATCGCGCACTGCGCGACCGGCTGCGGGCTTCGGGCGCAAAAGTTACCGATCATGCCAAGGATGCGACGGCGGTCGTGAAGATCATCAAGGATCAGAGCGGGCAACGGGTGCTATCGGTTTCGGCGCGCAATACGCCTGAGGAATACGAAGTGTTCTACACAGTCGAGTACTCCGTCGCGAGCGGCGGGACCGAGCTGATCCCGCGGCAGAAGCTGGAGCTGACGCGCGATTACAGCTACGACACCACCGCGGTACTCGCGAAGGAGCGCGAGCAAGCCGTGCTGCGCGAGGCGCTGGCACAGGATCTCGCCGGGCTGGTGTTGAGGAGACTGGCCTCATTGTGAACGATGCGACTCTCGTTGCGGCGCCGGCGGCATCACCAGTCAAGGTTGGGCAGGCTCTCTGGCTGACGGTCGGTGCAGCGCTGCTGCTGATCGCGATCGTCGGTACGGCGCTGCTCTTGTTCCTGCGCGAGCTGGACGTCGGTCGCGCCACCTACTTCGAAGCGCGACAGACTCGCCTGACGCTCGATGCAATGCGCGCCGCGTTCGCGTCGCTCCGCGACGCCGAGGTCGGTGCGCAGGGCTACGTGCTGACCGGCAGCGAGGACTCCCTTTCGCCTTACTACGCCGCCGAGCGCTCGCTCGAAGATCAGCTCGACCGGCTGACGCAGCTTGCGAGCGAGCCCGAAAGCCAGCAGATCGCCCGGGAGCTCGCGGCGCTCGCGCGTGCCCAGTTCTCGTTCACCCGCGATGTGGTCGCTGCCCGGCGCTCGCACGATTCGGGGGCGGCAGTGCAGCTGCTGCGTGCCGGAGTCGGCGGGCGGCAGATGGATCGCATCCGCGAGCTGGCCGCTGCGTTCGAAACCCATCAGACCGAGCTGCTGGCACAGCGACGCGATGCCTTCGAGAGTCGTTTCAAGCGCAACGAAAGCGTAGTCCGGATCTCGCTGGGCGCCACTCTCGTGGTGATGTTCGTTGCCGCCATGCTGCTCGCGTGGCACATGCAGCGTCGCGTTCACGCCGAGCGCGCCGCCGAGAACACCGCTTCAATGCTCCGCTCGACGATGGAAAACGTCAGCCAGGGCGTCGCGGTCTTCGACTCGAACCAGCAGCTCATTGCCTGGAACGCGCGCTACATCGAGCTGCGCGGACTGAACCCGCGGCAGATACATGTCGGCATGTCGTGGGCGGAGATCCGCACTCTCGGAGCGAAGTTCGTCGTGTCGGATCAGACGGGGGTACACGATCCTCCGAGCGCCCCGGCGCTCATGGCAGCGAGCAGCCGCATCGACGTCGAAGGAAGTCGCGCCGACGGCGCGGTCCTGCAGGTGCGCGGCCAGCCCATGGCAGACGGCAACTACATCGTCACCTACACCGACGTGACCGCGCTGAAGCTCTCCGAGACGGCGCATCGCGACCAGGCGACCCGGCTGTCGGCGATTCTCGATGGCGTGCTCGATGCGATCGTGACCATCAACGAAAGCGGCAGCATCGAATCCTGGAGCCGCAGCGCCGAGCGGCTGTTCGGCTATACGGCGGCGGAAGTTCTGCGCCGGAACGTGCGCTTGCTGATCCCCGAGCCGCATGCGTCGGCACACGACAGCTACATCCGGCGCTACCTGCAGACGGGCGAGCGGCGCATCGTCGGCCAGCGCCGCGAGGTCGAGGCGCTGCACAAGGATGGCCGGCGCATTCCGGTCGACCTCGGGATCAGCGAGATGCGCATCGGCTCGCGCCGGCTGTTCATCGGCGTCATCCGCGACTTGTCCTCGCGCGAAGAGATCGAGCAGCTCAAGACCGGCTTCGTCTCGACCGTCAGTCACGAGTTGCGCACGCCGCTGACGTCGATCTCCGGCTCGCTCGGCCTGCTCGCAGGCGGCATTGCCGGCGCGTTGCCGGCCAAAGCCGCCCGGCTGATCGACATCGCCAGGCTCAACTGCGAGCGCCTGGTGCGGCTCATCAACGACATTCTCGACCTGGAGCGGGCGGAGTCGGGGCGACTCGAACTGCGGCTGGCCGCGCAGCGCCTGAAGCCGATCGTGCGGCAGGCGATCGAAGCGAATCGCGCCTACGCGCAGACCTTCGGGGCATCGATCGAGCTGGCGGTCGACAGCGACGACGCCAGCGTGCTCGTCGATCGCGATCGGGTGATCCAGGTGCTGACCAACATCCTGTCGAATGCCGCGAAGTTTTCGCCGCGCGGCTCGGCGGTGGAGGTCGGCATTCGCGCCGACTTCGACAGCGCGCGGGTCAGCGTGCGCGATCGCGGGCCGGGGATCGCGCCGGAGTTCCGCCCGCGCATCTTTCAACGCTTTGCCCAGGCAGACAGCTCGGATTCGCGTGCCAAGGGCGGCACGGGCCTCGGGCTGTCGATTGCCAAGACGATCATGGAGCGCCTCGGCGGCGGCATCAGCTTCGAGAGCGTGCCGGGCGAGGGCACGACGTTCTACATCACGCTGCCCGCGCGTCAGGAGTTCGCTACGCCGGTGCGTGCCAGCGAAGAACTGGTCGGCGCGCCGGCGGTGCTGCTTTGCGAGGACGACCCGGATCTGGCCCGCGCCGTGGCCGATGTGCTGGAAAAGGCCGGCATGCGAGTCTCGGCAGTTCCGAGCGTGCGGCAGGCGAAGATTGCTGTGGCACAGGCGCGGTACGATGTTGCACTCGTCGACCTGCACCTGGCCGATGCCGACGGACTGGAGCTGGTCAGCGATCTGCGAAGCCGTGACGCGACGCGAGCACTGCCGGTGATCGTCATGACAGCCAAAGAGCGCACGAGCGCCGACTCCGATCGTCTCAGCACGCTGCAGCTGGCGGATTGGCTGCAGAAGCCGATCGATCCCAGCCGCCTGCTGGACGCCATCCACAACGCGCTGCAGGAAGTGCGCGACCGCCGTGCCCGTATTCTGCATGTGGAAGACGACGTGTCGCTGACGCAGCTAGTCGAGGAATTGCTGTCGGACGAGGCGGATGTGGTCCGCGCTCATTCGCTCGCGCAGGCGCGGGCGTGCATCGGCTCACAGCGCTTCGACCTGGTGATTCTGGATGCGATGCTGGGCGACGGCTCCGGCCTGGACCTGTTGCCGACGCTGCACGAGGCGGGCGACGCCGCGCCGCCGATCATCCTGTACAGCGCCACCGAGCCGAGCCGCGAGCTCGCCGAGCGTGTGCAGGCCGCGCTGGTGAAGTCGCGAGACTCGGTCGAGCATCTGCTCGCGACCGTGCGCCGCCTGGCGCGCCGGCCGGCGGTCGAAGAGGAAGCCTCGCGATGAGCCGGCCGCAGCTCCGTACGGTGCTGTACGTGGACGACGAGCCGGACATCCGGGAAATCGTGCAGCTCGCGCTCGGCCTGGTCGATGACCTGAAAGTGGCAGTCTGCGAATCGGGCGAGCGGGCGCTGCAGTCCCTGCCTGACATAACGCCCGACCTGGTGCTGCTCGACGTGATGATGCCGGGCACGGACGGCCCGACGACGCTGCAACGTATGCGTGCGGATCCGCGCTTCGCGAACATTCCCGTAGTATTCGTCACTGCCAAGGCCATGCCGGCCGAAGTTGCGCGCTTTCGCGAGCTGGGTGCGGTCGCCGTGATCGCCAAGCCGTTCGATCCGATGCAATTCGGCCAACAGATCCTGACGATCTGGGAGGGAATCGATCATGGACGAGCGTGACGAGCTGCAACAGAAGATTGCCGACATTGCCGGCCGCTACATCCAGCGCACTGCCGGCGAGCTCGGCGGCCTGCGCGAGCTGATCGCGAAGGTGCAGGCGGGGAACAGCGCGGCAGCGAAAGAGATCGAGCAGCTCGCGCACAAGATCTACGGCAGCGGCTCCATGTTCGGCTTCGAGGCAGTCAGCGAGCAGGCGCGCGAGCTGGAGCTGATCGCCAAGGATACGACCGATCCGCGAATGGCCGACAAGCTCCAGGTGCGGGCCGATGCACTCGAGGCGCAGGTGCAAGCAGCCTTACGCGCCCGAGGAGCGCAGTGACGAAGGTCGAAGCGCACCTGGCTGCGGTCACGCAGTTGCTTGCGCGTTATCGGCTCGAACCCGTCACAGTCGAACCCACCACGACGATTCCCGGCTCCTACTGGGGCGAGAGCGAAGCCGGGCTCATCGGCAATCGCATCTACTTCCGCTGCGACACTCCGCTGCACTCGGTGCTGCACGAGGCTTGCCATTTCATCTGCATGGACGACTCGCGCCGCGCGCAACTCGAGCGCGATGCCGGCGGCGACTACGACGAGGAGAACGCGGTCTGCTACCTGCAGATCCTGCTGGCCGGCGAGATCGCCGGGATGAGCTCGCAAAAGCTGTGCAGCGACATGGATGCGTGGGGCTACACGTTCCGTCTCGGCTCGGCCAGCGCGTGGTTCGAGAGCGACGCGCAGGATGCACGCCAGTGGCTGGTCGCGCACCGGATCATCGACGACGGCGGCCGGGTTACCGGAACTTGTCGGTCGCGCTGACCAGCTCGTGCGTGTTGCCGGGCTCGAATGCCGAATGCCCGGCGTCCGGCACGACGCGAAACTCCGCTTCCGGCCAGGCGCGATGCAGGCTCCACGCCGTCTGCATCGGACACACGACGTCGTAGCGGCCCTGCACGATCACCGCCGGGATCTTGCGGATGAACTTCACGTTGTGCAGCAGCTCGTCTTCCGACTTCAGGAAGCCGCGATTGACGAAGTAGTGGCACTCGATGCGGGCGACCGCGATCGCGAACTCCTCTTCGCCCCACTTGTGTAATTGTTCGTCGTTGACGTGCAGGTAGCTGGTGGCTGCTTCCCAGATCGACCACGCGCGCGCAGCGGCTACCCGCGTGGCGCGATCGTCGCTGGTGAGGCGCTTGTAGAATGCCTGGATCAGGTCGCCACGCTCTGCCACCGGAATCGCGGCGATGTAGTTCTCCCAGTGGTCCGGGAAGATCGCGCTCGCGCCTCCCTGGTAGAACCATTGCAGCTCGAACTGCGACAGCATGAAGATGCCGCGCAGAACCAGCTCGCTCACGCGCTCCGGATGCTTCTGCGCATAGGCGAGCGCAAGCGTCGAGCCCCACGAGCCGCCGAACACCAGCCAGCGCTCGATGCCGAGATGCTCGCGCAACTGCTCCATGTCCGACACCAGGTGCCAGGTCGTGTTGTCGACCAGGCTGGCGTGCGGCCGGCTGCGCCCGCAGCCGCGTTGGTCGAATAGCACGATGCGATACGCGTCGGGATCGAAGAAGCGCCGTGCGCGATTGTCGCAGCCGGCACCCGGTCCCCCGTGCACGAAGAGCGCCGGCTTGCCGTTGGGGTTGCCGCATTCCTCGTAGTAGATCTCGTGCACGCCGGACACGCGGAGCATGCCGCTCTTGTAGGGCTCGATCGCGGGATACAGAGCGCGGCGGCCGGCAGTGGCTTGCCCCGGGCGCTTGCGCTTCGCGAGCACGGCATGGCGCGCACGGGTGCGTTGCTTGTTCGGCGTCGGCTTGCGCACGCTGCGACGGGGAGTTTTACGCTTGCTCGCCATTTCGACTCTCCGAACCTTAGAACGCGGCGCGCATCGTACTTTACAATGCGCCCTTTCGGGAACACGCCGGAACACTGGATGCAGTCGCACTTCGCTCCAATCGTCATGCTGCTGGTCACGATGGTGATCTGGGGCAGCACCTTCGTTGTCACCAAGGGGATCAACGATCAGGTGCAGCCGTTCACGCTGGCGTTCGTGCGCGTGTCGATCGGCGCCCTGGTGCTGCTGGGCTGCGCACTGGTCCGCCAGGCGCGCGGTGGGCCGCATGCGCGTTGGTCGACGCTGCCGTGGGGCACGATGGTCACGATGGCGCTGATCGGCGTCGTCCTGTACTACGCGGTCTTCAACTATTCGCTGGTGTATACGTCGGCGTCGCAGGGCGCGCTGGTTCAGAGCTGCATTCCGGCGATGACGGCGCTGGTCGCCGTCGTGTGGCTGCGCGAGCAAGCGTCGGCGCTGCGTTGGACAGGAATCGCGCTGTCGATGGCCGGCGTGCTGATCGTGTTCTCCGGCTCGGCTGCGCAGTCGGGGAGTGCGAGCCTGCTGGGCAGCGTGCTGATGTTCGCGTCCGCCGTGCTGTGGGGCGTGTACACGTCGATGGCGAAGCGCGTCGCGACGTACGACGCGATCCAAGTCACGACTGGCATCATCGGCGCCGGCGCACTGATGTTGCTGCCGCTGGCGGGTTTCGAGGTCGCCGCCATGGGGATGCCGACAGTGGATGTACGAGGCTGGCTCGGCATGGCTTATCTCGGCGCGGGCGCATCGGGTCTCGCGTACATGATGTACAGCGCAGCGCTGAAGCACATGGACGCGAGCGAGGCCGGGGTCTACACGAACCTGATTCCGATCGTCGGTGTGATCACGGGCGTGATGCTCGGCGATCCGCTGTCGCTGCGCGCGATCGTTGGCGGTGTCGTTGTTCTCATCGGTGTGTGGTTGACGAGCAGGCAGCCGGCTGTCACTCAGCCGGTGTGACCTTCTTGCCGGCGACGTAAGTGCCCAGCACCTTGATGTCGTCGATCTCGCTCTCCGGGATCTTGAAGTAATCGCGGTCGACCAGGATGAAGTCGGCCCACTTGCCCGGTTCCAGCGAGCCGGTCGAGTGTTCCATGTGCCCAGCGTACGCGGCGTCGAGCGTGAACAGCCGCAGGGCCTCTTCACGCGTCAACTTCTCCTCGGGGTACCAGCCGCCCGGCGGCCGACCTTCGCGATCCTGGCGCGTGACGGCCGCATACAACCCGTAGAACGGGTTCGGCAGCTCGACCGGAAAGTCGCTGCCGCCGGCGAGCCGCGCGCCGGCGTTGATCAGCTTGCGCCACGCATAGGCACCGTGGATGCGCTGCGGACCGACGCGGTCTTCGGCCATGTTCATGTCCGACGTCGCGTGTGTCGGCTGGATCGACGCGATCACTTCCAGCCGCCCGAAGCGACGGATATCGTCGAGCGCGATCACCTGCGCGTGCTCGATTCTCGGCCGCAGTGCGTGCCGCTGCTCCTGAGTCAGCATCGTCTCGAACGTGTCGAGCACGAGCCGGTTGCCTGCGTCGCCGATCGCGTGAACGTTCAGCTGCCAGCCCTTCGAAGCCGTCAGCGTCGCCAGCTCCTGCATTTGCGGGCGCGCGGTGATGATGAGACCGCGGTGATGCGGCTGATCGCTGTAGTCCTGCATCAGCGCGGCGCCGCGACTGCCGAGTGCGCCGTCGGCGTACGCTTTGACGGCGCGCATCTGCAGGCGCTCGTCGAACTCGGGCAGGCGCGGACCGGATTGCATGAGCTTGCGTGACTCGGGGCTGTCGCCGAGCATCGCGTAGACGCGAATCGGCAACTGACCCGCGGCGGCGAGCTCGCGGTACAGGTCATACGTGTGTCCGGCGATGCCGGCGTCGTGAACGCCGGTCATGCCGAGCGCTGCGACTTCGGTCAGCGCGGCGTGCAGCTGGCGCTTCGTTTCGGCGTCGGTGGCGGCGGGAACGTGCTTCTCGACCAGGTCCTGGGCCAGGTCGACGAGCACACCGCTCGGCTGACCCGACGCATCTTTCACGATCTGACCGCCTTGCGGGTCGGGCGTGGACGCCGTGATCCCGGCGACTTTCAGCGCAGCGCTGTTTGCCCAGCTCGCGTGGCCGTCGACGCGGCTCATGAGCGCAGGACGATCGCTCACGACGGCGTCGAGCTCGCGCGCGGTCGGAAAGCGTCGCTCTTTCCACAGCTCCTGGTTCCAGCCACGTCCGATGACCCAGCGCGCGTTCGGATTCGCCGCAATGTGCTTGCGGATGCGGGCGAGCGCGTCGTCGATGCTCGTCGTGCCGCGCAGATCCACCTGCAGCGTCTGCGCGCCGAGACCGAGCACGTGACCGTGCGCGTCGGTGAGGCCGGGAAGGACGTACTTGCCGCCACCATCGATGTCGGTCGCAGGAACCCTGTGGGCGATGTCCGCGTAGGTACCGATCTGCTTGATTCTGCCGTCTTCGATGATGATGGTGTTGAACTCCATCAATCCCTTCTGTCCGACCGGCGTCACGCCCTGCACGTTGTGCACGACGATGGTTTCGGCGTTCGCGCCGGCGATTGCGCTGGCTGCTGCGATCAGTGCGACGCAGATCCGACTAAGCATGAGTCACGCTCCGTTGAGGTTCGGCAGGCCCGGCGAGACTGCGCACGAGCTCTTGCGCATGGATGGGTAGATCCGCGAGCCGTCGCACGCAGATGGTGAGATTGCGTTGTGCCCAGTCGTCGGTGAGATCGATCCGCCGCAGCGACATCGTCTTCATGCTGCGCACGGCGGTGGTTTCCGGAACGATGCCGACGCCGACGTTGCATTCGACGAGCCGGCACACGGCATCGAAACTGCGCAGCTGCACGCGCAGCTTGAGCCGCCGCCCGGTGCGCTCGGCTTTTTCCGAGAGGAATCGTTGCAGCGAGCTGGTGCGGTCCAGCCCGACGAAGTCGCAATCGAGCGCTTCGGCGAAGGCAATGTGCTCCTGCGCGGCGAGCGGGTGTCCGGCTGCGGTCACGAGCACGAAGCGGTCGACGCGAAACGGAAACACTTCCAACCCGGTGACATCCTCGGTGCCGGCGACGATGCCGATGTCCGCCTGCCCGTCGGCGACGGCGGCGACGATCTCGTCGCTGAGGCGCTCTTCGAGGTCGATGTTGACCTGCGGATGCGAGGCGAGGAACTGGCTGAGCGGCTCCGGCAGGAATTCGGTGAGCGCGTTGGTGTTCGACATCAGCCGGATGTGGCCCTTCAGGCCATCGGCGTACTCGCTCAATTCGCCGCGCATGCGCTCGGCCTGCTGCAACAGCAGGCGCGCGTGATGCACGAGAGTGCGGCCAGCGGGTGTCGGCTGCACGCCCTGACGATCCCGATTTAGCAACGCAGTGCCGAGCTCGATCTCCATATTGCGGATCCGCGTGCTCGCCGCGGCAACGGCCAGGTGCATCCGATCGGCACCGGCCGTGATGCTGCCGGCTTCCACCACATGCAGGAAGAGTTTGAGATCGGTCAGGTCGAAGCGCATGCGTGATTAGGTGCCGGGAGAAGAAATCGGGGGAAACTCAGCAATGCAGCATTAACATCGCGCGCATGTGTCGGTGAAGTCTCAAGCCTACCAGAGCAGCAGATCAATGCTGCACAGCTGAGTTTCCCCCGATTTCTTCTCCCGGCACCTATCACGGTCGCCGCATAGGCACGAACATCACTGGCGACACGTTCCGGGTGTACACCTCGCCGGCGGCGTCTTTTTCGAGCAGCTGCAGTTGCTGGACCGTAAAGCGCGGTCCGACCGGCACGATCAGCCGGCCGCCGGGCTTCAGCTGGTCGACCAGCGGTTGCGGGACGTGCTCAGGCGCGGCGGTCACGATGATGATGTCGAAGGGCGCGTGCTCCGGCCAGCCGCCATAGCCGTCGCCCACGCGGACGGTGACGTTGGCGTATTTCTGCTCGGCCAGCAGAGTTTCGGCGCGACGCCCCAGCGCTGCTTCGAGCTCGATCGTGTAAACGTGCGCCACGAGTTGCGCGAGCACCGCCGCCTGATAGCCCGAACCGGTGCCGACTTCGAGCACGCGGTCGCTCGACTGCGGCCTTACCAGCTCTGTCATCAATGCCACGATGTAAGGCTGCGAGATCGTCTGACCCTGGCCGATAGGCACCGGCGCGTCGGCATAAGCTCGCTCGGACTCCGCCTCGGGGACAAATAGATGGCGCGGAACCCGGCCCATTACTTCGAGCACGCGCGCGTCGCGGATGCCGCGCGCCGCGATCTGCTCGCGAACCATCGACTCGCGGGCGGTCTCCGATGCAACGGAATGCAGCAACTGGCGCAGCATGGCGCTTTCTATGGCCTCGCCGGGCGGCTTGGGCCATAATCGGCCCAACGTTTACCCGGATCAACCTTGTTCGACCGTCCTCTTCCGAAGTCTTCCGCCACGTCGTTACCGGCGACGCCTGCGCTCCTGAAGTGAAGATTTCCGGCGACAACCTCGCATCCAGCCTGGCCCGTCAGCTCCAGACGATCTACCTCGTGTCCGGAGACGAGCCGTTGCTCGTCAACGAAGCCGCGGATGCCATCCGCGCCGTGGCGCGCAAGCAGGGATTCGTCGAGCGTGAGCTGCACGTCGTCGAGCGCGGCTTCGACTGGCAGGGACTGATCGCGGGCAGCCGCTCGATGTCGCTGTTCGCCGAACGCAAGATGGTCGAGATTCGCATGGCGAACGCCGCGCCGGGCGAGCAGGGCGCGGACGCGATCGTCGAGCTGGCGGAGCAACCGTCGCCCGACACGCTGGTGTTGATCATCACGGCGAAGCTCGATGGCCGTACGCAAAGCTCGCGCTGGGTGAGCGCGGTCGAGAAGCGCGGCGTGCTGGTGCAGGTGTGGCCGGTCGATCTGCCGCGTCTGCCCGCGTGGATTCGCGAGCGACTTGGACGTCACAAGTTGCAGGCTGATTCCGCCGCGGCGTCGCTGCTCGCCGAGCGCGTCGAAGGCAACCTGCTCGCAGCGCATCAGGAGATCGAGAAACTGGCGCTGCTGTTGCCGCCGGGACCGATCACTGCCGAGACCGTGCTCGATGCAGTCGCGGACAGCGCACGTTTCGACGTGCTGCAGCTCGGCGAGGCGGCAATGCGCGGGCAGACCGCGCGTGCATTGAGAATTCTCGAGGGTCTGCGGGGCGAGGACGTCGAGCCGACGCTCGTGCTGTGGGCGGTGAACAAGGATCTGCAGTGGATCGCGCGTGCGCGCAGCTTGATGCGGCGAGGGCAGAGCGCGGAATCCGCGATGAACGCCCTGTACGTGTGGCGGCCGCGGCAGACGGCGATGGGACAAGCGCTGAGCCGCATGAACGGTCAGACGCTGCGTAGCCTGCTGCTCGATGCGGAGCGCGTGGATCGCACGATCAAGGGCGTCGAGAAGGGCGATCCGTGGCTCGCGCTGGAACGGCTGGTCGCGCGGCTCGCGGGCGTGAAGGTGGCAACGGTCGCATGACGAGCATCGGAATCTTCGGCGGCACGTTCGACCCGATTCACTTCGGTCACCTGCGCACCGCGTTCGAGCTGCTGCAGGCGCTGCGGCTGAACGAAATCCGTTTCATGCCCGCCGGCAATCCCCCGCACCGCGAGGTGACGGTGGCGAGCCCGGCGGAGCGCTACGCGATGGTCAAGGCGGCGATCGCCGGCCAGCCGGGCTTCGTGGTCGACGACCGCGAGATCCGGCGCGAAGGGTTGTCGTATTCGGTGGATACGATGCGCACGCTGCGCGCCGATTTTCCGGATCATTCGCTGTCGCTGATCGTCGGCATGGATGCGTTTCTCGGCCTGCCGAAGTGGCACCAGTGGCGCGAGCTGCTCGAGCTCACGCATCTGGTGGTGGCGCACCGGCCGGGCTGGCGGGCGCCGAGCATGGGTCCGCTGGGCGAGTTGCTGGTCGATCGCGGCACAGGTCGCAGCGGCGACCTGCACGAAAAGCGCGCCGGGTGCATCTACATTCACGCGGTGACGCAGCTGGAGATTTCTTCGACGGAAGTGCGCAAGCTGATCGCGGCGGGGCGCGACCCGCGCTACCTGATGCCGGACGGCGTGCGGGAGATCATCGAGCAAACGGGATGTTATCGATCCAAGAGGTGAGCATGGTTGTCAAGCGCGCAAAGACTTCACGACGTGCAGGTTCCGCAGCTTCGAAGAACAAGGTCGCTGCTCGCAAGAGTGCACCCAAAAAGGCGGCGCCGCCGCCCGCGAACGTGCGCAGGATCCGACCGCTCGTGCAAGTCGTCGAGGGCGCGCTCGACGAGATGAAGGCCGTCAACGTGCGCGTGCTCGATGTGCACAAGCTCACCGACATTGCCGATACGATGATCATCGCCAGCGGCAATTCGGACCGTCACGTGCGGTCGATCGCCGACCGCATCGTCGAGCACGCCAAGAAGGCCGGCTTCCGGCCGATGGGCGTCGAGGGCGAGCGCGACGGCGAATGGGTGCTGGTCGACCTGCAGGACATCATCGTGCACATCATGTTGCCGCGGGTGCGCGAGTTCTATCGGCTCGAGAGCCTGTGGGACGTCAGCGCCGCGCGGCGCGAAGCAGCTACGGTCTAGAGGCGCGTCTTGCGGTTGCTGCTGGTCGCTGCCGGCACCAAGCTGCCCGACTGGGTCAATACCGGCTTCGATGAATACGCCGGGCGGCTCGCTGGGGAATATCGGCTCGAGTTGAAAGAGATCCAGCTCGGCCAGCGCTCTGCCGGCGCTCCGCAGCAGGCAATTGCTCGCGAAGGCGAGCGCATGTTGTCGGCGCTGCCGGCTGGCTGCTATGTCGTCGCGCTGCAGGTCGGCGGGCGGTCGCTGTCGAGCGAACAACTCGCGAAGTTTCTGGAGAGCCGCGCGCAGGAGGGCCGGGACGTTGCGTTTTGCATCGGCGGTCCGGATGGCCTCGCGCCGGAAGTCGACGCACGCGCGGAGCTGCGCTGGTCGTTGTCAGCGCTGACGTTGCCGCATGCGTTGGCGAGAGTGGTGGTGGCGGAGGCGCTGTATAGAGCGGTGAGCATCATCAAGCGGCATCCGTACCACCGTGCGTAGATGGCGCTACACCTTCATCCTGGCTAATTCGGCAATCGCAGTCACAGCACTCGGAAATCTATCTCGCGGGTCCTTTGCCAGCAGCGCATCCAGCAATCGCTGGAAGCGGCTCAGCTCCTCCGGCAGCACCGGAAGCGGGTCGTTCCGATGGGCCTGGATGATTGAAATCACCGTGCTGCCGCGGAACGGACGTTGTCCCGTCAGCATCTCGTAAAAAATCACGCCGAGACTATAGAGGTCGCTGCGCGGATCGACCGGCGCACCCTCGGCCTGTTCGGGGCTGATGTAGTACGGCGAGCCGCGCACTTCGCCCGCGTTGGTCATGGCGCTGTCCTGGCGCTTCGCGAGGCCGAAGTCGATGAGCACGATGCGTCCGTCCTGGCGCATCATGACGTTCGCCGGCTTCAGGTCGCGGTGGCACAGCCCGGCGCTGTGCACGACCACCAGCGCACCGGCGATCTGCAGGAAGATGTCGACGCTGTCCTTCACCGTCATCAGGTTGCGGATCCGCAGCTCGAGGCTGCCGCTCGGGAAGTACTCGGTGACGATGTAGCGGAAGTCATCGCCGTGGCCCCAGTCGTACACGTCGACGACCGACGGGTGCTTGAGCCGCATCAACAGGTCGCGCTCACGCTCGAAGCGCGCTTCCTCGCCGGCGGGGGATTCGGACAGCGGGCCGGTGCGCAGCACCTTGATGGCGACGTTGTGACCCAGCTCCTGCGAGTGGGCGACGTGGATCTCGGACTTCGGCGAACGGGCGATCGTCTGCAGGAAGCGGTATCCCGGGATGACGGGAAATGCCGCCGGCTGCGGATGCCGCCCGCTGCTGGATTTCTTGTCGCCGAAGTTCTGCATGCCCTGTTGCTGGGTGGTACAGACCCGCCCACGGTAGGGGGCCGGCCGGGGGGCACGCCGCGTACTGCGTCACGTTACGTCGACTTTAGGGGTCTGCTGCGGCAGGCCGTTTGTGATAGCGTCGCAACGCAGTGTGGGCGGCGTAAGCGGGGGTACAGCCGGGCATCATGCAGACGAAGTATTCGATCGACCAGCAGGACAACCTGCTGCGGCTGCAGGCGTGGGGCGAGCTGAGAGTTGACGGGCTGATCGATCTGTTGAACCGCGCCCAGGCAGATCCGCAATTCCGGCCTGAAATGAACGCCATCGCCGACTATCGCGAAGCGAACGGCGAATGGGACTACTCCGAGATCCAGAAGCTGCGCGATTACATCCTGCAGGTCGAAGTGCCCTGCGAGGTGCGCTGGGCGGCCGTGCTCAAGCCGGGCTCGCTGGCTGCGGCCGGCCACGTGCTGATCGTCATCAGCGAGGCGGTCGGCGTGCCCATCAAGATGCGCATGTTCGACGATCCGCAGCGGGCCATGCGCTGGATTCGCCGCGAGGGCGAGTGACCACATTTCTTGACGGCCGTGTGCTCGTGACGACGGGCGATATCACGGCCATCCGCGTCGACGTCATCGTGAACGCCGCCAACTCATCGCTCCTCGGGGGCGGTGGCGTGGACGGCGCGATCCATCGCCGCGGCGGCCCGGCGATTCTCGAAGCCTGCCGCGAGCTGCGCCGGACGCGCTATCCGGGCGGACTGCCGACTGGCGAGGCCGTGCTGACGACGGCCGGCAATCTGCCGGCGCGGTTTGTAGCCCACACGGTCGGTCCGATCTGGGGCAGGGACCCGCAGGCGGCCGAATTGCTAGCGGCCTGCTACACCAATTGCCTGGTCCTGGCCGATGAGCAAGGGCTCGAATCGGTTGCGTTCCCCGCGATCTCGACCGGGGTCTATGGTTATCCGAAGGAGCAGGCCGCGGAGGTCGCGTCGCGGGCGATTGCCGACGCGGTGGCCGGAGCGAGATCGATTCGCAGCGTGCAACTGGTCTTTTTCAGCGCGGCCGACCGCGACGCCTTCCTGCAAAACCACCGCTTCCCGTAGCGGGCCCGTTCGGGTTCATGGCGAGTTCATTTGATGACTCGAACAATGTCATGAGCCCTCCTGACCTTGTATCCTTCCGCGGATGGGAAATCCCTCCAACTCTTTGATCTATCTGGCCTCCGCCTCTCCCCGGCGCAGTGCCTTGCTCGACCAGATCGGCGTGGCGCATCGCGTGCAGCCGGTCGACGTCGACGAGACTGCGCGCAGCGGCGAGGCACCTGCCGAATACGTCCGCCGGCTCGCCGTGCTCAAGGCCGAAACGCTGTGGCAGAAGCTTGCCGCTTCGCAGCGTCGGCCGGTGCTCGGCGCCGACACCGCAGTCGTTCTGGACGACCAGATTCTCGGCAAGCCGCGTGATGAGAACGACTGCGTGCGGATGCTCACTCTGCTGTCGGGGCGCACGCATCAAGTGTTCACGGCTGTGGCACTGCGGGCGTCGACTTGTCAATCGCGAGTCAATGTCAGCGAAGTCACTTTCCGCGAGCTGGCCGACGAGGAGATCCGGCGCTATTGGCGCTCGGGCGAACCGGCCGACAAGGCTGGGGCCTACGCTGTGCAAGGTCGCGCGGCATTGTTCATCGAGCGGATCGCGGGCAGCTATTCCGGGATCATGGGCCTGCCGCTGTTCGATACCGGCGAGCTGCTGACTGCGATCGGAGCGCGCGCATGACCGAGATCCTGGTCAACGTGAGCCCGCGCGAAGTGCGCGCCGCGCTGGTCGATAACGGCGTGTTGCAGGAAATCTTCCTGGAGCGGGCCAACCGGCGCGGGCTGATCAGCAATATCTACAAAGGCCGCGTGTCGCGCGTACTGCCCGGCATGCAAGCGGCATTCGTCGACATCGGCCTCGAGCGCACTGCGTTCCTGCACGCCTCGGACATCGTGCATCCCGCCGTCGGTGAGAACGGCAAGCCCGACGAGCCCGTCGAGGACGAGGCCCGGACTCCGGACATCCAGGCGCTGGTCAGTGAAGGCGGCGAAATCCTGGTGCAGGTGCTGAAGGATCCGCTCGGCACCAAGGGCGCGCGGCTGACGACGTTCATCACGATTCCGTCGCGCTACCTGGTGTATATGCCCAAGGGCCGCGGCGTCGGCATCTCGGCGCGCATCGAGGACGAGGCCGAGCGCCTGCGGCTGCGCGACGCAGCGAACCTGTTCCTGCGCAGCGATGAAACCGGTGGCTACATCGTACGTACCGCAGCAGAGGGTGCGACGCCGGACGCATTGCGAGCCGACATGATGTTCCTGCAGAAACTCTGGGCAGTGCTGGGCGAGAAGGCCGCGCCGACGCGGCCGGGCAACCTGGTCTACGAAGACCTGCCGCTGGCCGTGCGCGTGATGCGCGACGTAGTCTCCAGCGGCGTGGACAAGGTCAGCGTCGATCATCCGGAGACGCACCAGCGCATGCTCGAGTTCGCGCGCACTTTCATGCCCGACATGGCCGAGCGCATTCAGCTCTACGACGGCGACCGGCCGATCTTCGACCTGTACGGCATCGAAGAGGAGATCCAGAAGTCGCTGGATCGCAAGGTGCCGCTGAAGTCCGGCGGCTACCTGATCTTCGACCAGACCGAGTCGATGACGACGATCGACGTCAACACCGGCGCCTACGTCGGCCACCGCACGCTGGAGGAGACGATCTTCCGCACCAACCTCGAAGCTGCGGTCGCGATCGCGCGCCAGCTGCGGCTGCGCAACCTGGGCGGCATCATCATCGTCGACTTCATCGACATGCAGGAGGAAGAGCATCGCAAGCAGGTGCTGCAGGCGCTGGAGAAGTCGCTCGCCAGCGATCACGCGAAGAATCACATCTCCTCGGTGTCGCCGCTCGGCCTGGTCGAGATGACGCGCAAGCGCACGCGCGAGAGTTTGGAACACATGCTGTGCATGGCGTGTCCTACCTGCGAGGGCCGCGGCTTCGTCAAGACACCGGAAACAGTTTGTTACGAAATCTTCAGAGAGATCCTGCGCCAGGCGCGCCAGTTCGAGTTCCAGGAGCTGATGGTGCTCGCGCACCAGGACGTCATCGAGCGCTTGCTGGACGAGGAGTCCGCAGCCCTGGCCGAGCTCGAGGTGCACACCGGCAAGCCGATCCGGCTGCAGACCGAAGCGTTGTACAACCAGGACCAGTACGACGTGGTGCTCATGTGAGTCCAGAGGTGCAATGACCGTCCACGTTCGCAAGCTCGCCAAGTGGCTCCTGATTCTCACGGGATCTGCCTGCGTGCTGCTCGGTCTCACGTTCGGCGCGTTCGGCATCGTCGTCAGCCGCGTGCCGGAGTATCGCGTGCAGTTGCAGAACTGGATCAACGCGCGCGGCGGTGTCCAGATCGAGTTCAAGACGCTGAGCGCACGGTTACGGATGTACGGACCGGAGCTCGTCTTCGATCAGGCCGTCTTGCGCACACCGGACGGCACACGCGTGCTCGCAACGGCGAAGCGCGGCAGCGTGGCCTTCGACTTGTGGAGCTCGATCCGTCACGCGCAACTCACCGCCGGGCGCTTCTCGCTCGAATCGCCCGAGCTCGGTTTGATCCGCACCAAGGAAGGTCGCATCCAGCTGCTCGGCATGAGCGCGCTGCCGGACCGCGACAAGCCCTTCGCGCTCGAAGAGCTGCCGATGGGTCGCTTCCACGTTCAGGATGCGGTGGTCTCGTTTCGCGACGCGATCACCGGGCGAGGTCCGTGGTCGCTGTCGGGTGTCAGCTTCGATGTGACGCGCGATTCGGGCTTGCTGGAGCTGCGTGGCGATGCCTCCCTGCCGCGCTCGCTGGGTCGTGAGCTGCGCTTCAGCGCGACCGTCCAGGGGCCGCTGCAGGACGCGACCGCGCTCGTCTCGACATTCAGTGTCGACGGTCGGGAGCTCGACCTGGCCGGGTGGGCCGATGTGTTGCCGGACGCGTGGCCGGCCCCGGAGATGGGGCACGGCAGCATCGAGCTGCGCGGCACGCTGAAGGGCCAGGAGTTGCTGCAGATCGCGGCGGATGTCGATCTGGAGCGCGTGGCCGCAGCGCCGCCGCCGTGGGCGACGCCACTGCCGGTCGCAGAACCTCTGAACATGGAGGGGGCTGAGACCGCGCCCGAAGAACCCAAGCTGCCGCCCCGCGACCCGGCAGAAAAGGATCCCGGAGCGGCCACGCACTTCGAACCTGTCGCGATGCTCAGCTATCCGCGCCTCGCCTTCGGCATTCGCGCGGAGAAGATCGGCGATACGTGGCGCGCAGCCGTCTCGAATCTGAACATGGCGCGGCCCACTGCCGCGTGGCTCGCGGCCGGCATCGAGGGAGAGTGGACGCAGACGGCCGACGGCCGGATCAAAGCGAGCGGCAAGACCGATCGAATCGTGCTCGACGCATTGTGGCCGCTCCTCGGGTACTTGCCGGAGAGCGAAGCTGTCGCGCGGCTGCGCGCGCTGAATGCCACCGGCACGCTCAGCGAATTCTCGTTCGAGTTCGAGCGCGAGAGCGCCGAGAGCGCGCCGAAGTATTCGCTGCAGACGCGCATGGACGACTTGTCGTTCGCACCGGTGCAGCGCACGCCGGGCGCCGCGGGCTTGAGCGGCGCCGTGCGGCTGACGCAGGACGGAGGCGAATTCAAAGTCGCAGCCGACGACGTCAAGTTCGAGTTGCCGCGCATGTTTCGCGAGCCGCTCGCGGCACAGGATGTCGCGGCCACGTTGCGCTGGAGCAGGTCGAACGGCGCCTGGACGATCGAATCGAACGACATCAGCATGTCGAGCCCCGATGGTCATGCAACCGCACGCTTCAGCATGACGATCCCGGGCGACGGCTCTTCGCCCACGCTCGATCTCGCCGCGCAAGGCACCGACCTGAAGGTGAGCTCGACGCACAAGTACATCCCCGCCGGCCGGCTCGGCGCGCGCACGATGGAATGGTTCGATCGCGCGTTCCTCGGCGGTCGCGTCGTCTCCGCCGACCTGACGTACCGCGGCTCGATCCTCGATTTTCCATTCCGCAAGAAGGAAGGCCTGTTCCTGGTGCGCGGTCACGTCGAGGATGCGCTGTTCGACTATCAGCCGGGCTGGGTGCCGGCGAGCAACGGGACGGCCGATATCGAGTTCCGCAACGAGGGCATGCACATTCACGCGACCTCGGCGAGCGTCGGCGGCTTGCACGTGACGGATGCAACGGCGGACATTCCGGATCTCAAGCAGACGCATCTGCGCATCAAAGCTGCAGCGCGCGGCGATCTGCAGGAAGGCCTGACGCTCCTGAGTGGCAGCCCGCTCGCGCCGGCCCTGGGCGAGCCGTTCGCGCGTCTCAGCGGCCATGGCCCGATCGATGCCGCCATCGACCTGGATCTGCCGATTCGCAATCTCGACAATCGCAAGATCGAAGTCACGGCCCGCTTCGCCGATGCGAACGTGTCGATGCGCGATGTCGATGCGCCTGTGCGCTCGCTGCAAGGGAGCTTGACCGTGCGCAACACGTTGGTCGCTGCTGCGGACCTGCGTGGGCAATGGCTCGGCGGTCCGGTCGAAGTAAACATTCGACCTGAGGGCAACACTGCCTCGACGCTTACCGCGACAGGCACTGCCGCTGCTGCGCAGTTGAAGCCATTCCTGCCAGCGGCCGTCAAGGTCACTGGCTCGACACAGTGGAAGCTCGCAACGCAGTTCCACACGGACACGGGTGAGGCCGAGCGCAAGTCGGGCGTGCGCATCGAATCGGATCTGCGCGGACTGGGCATCGGTTTGCCGGTGCCGGTCGGCAAAGGCGAGAGCGAGCAGCGTCCATTCCAGGTCACGCTGGAATCGGACGGCGACGATGCAGTCCTCGCACGCAGC
This sequence comes from Steroidobacteraceae bacterium, assembly GCA_035275145.1. GTDB lineage: Bacteria > Pseudomonadota > Gammaproteobacteria > Steroidobacterales > Steroidobacteraceae > Steroidobacter. The sequence continues at coordinate 31,015 of DATENH010000184.1, forward strand.
TGGCTCGGCGACGTTCGCGCGATCGTGCGTGTCGCGCGCTCGGGCGCAGGTGGCGCCTGGTCGCTGGATCGCGGCGGTATTCGTGCGGACGGCAATGCGCCCGGGTTGCCGAATCATCGCGGGCTGCGCATCGAAGGCGCCGTCGAGAAGTTCGTGCTCGACGATTGGCTGGCGCTGCGCGGCGACGATTCGAGCGACGATGCGGGCGACGACGGCAAGACACTGTCGGATTATCTGCAGGCAGCCAATGTGCGCGTCGGCACGTTCGAGCTGGCTGGCTATCAATGGCACGACGTCCGCGGCGTGCTGCAGGCGACCACGGCGGGCTGGCGTGTCGATGTGGACGCGCCCGGTGCGGCGGGACAGGTCCTGATCCCCGAAAAGTTCAATGGCTCGCAGGTGCTGCGCGCGACGCTCGAACGGCTAACGCTGGACAAGCCCGAGCCTGAGTCCACCGGCAGCGGCACCGAGCCGGACACGAGCGACCCGCGCCATATTCCGAATCTGCTGGTGCATGTTGGCGAGCTGACTTTTGCCAATCACGCTCTCGGGACCTTCGACCTGCAAGCGACGCGCGTGCCGCAAGGCATTCGCTTCGACAACGCATCGCTCCACGGCGTCTCCGCTCATGCTGAAGGGCAGGGCGAGTGGCTGGTCACGCCGATCGGTCAGCAGTCAGCCCTCAAAGCCACGATCACGAGCGACGACGTCGCCGCGACGTTGCGCGCGCTCGGGTACAACGATGTGCTCGAGGCGAAGCACGGCGAGGTGAGCGGCGATCTCAAGTGGTCCGGCGGTTTCGACAGCGACATGCTCGAACGCGCTGCGGGTTCCATCAGCGTCAAGGCCGACACCGGTCAGATCCTCGCGGTGCAGCCCGGGGCCGGCCGCGTGCTCGGCCTGTTCAGCGTTGCGGCGTTGCCGCGGCGGCTCGCGCTCGACTTCAAGGATCTGACCGACAAGGGCCTCGCGTTCGACAAGGTGCAAGGCGACTTCGAGCTGCGCGACGGCAATGCGTTTACCAGCAATCTCCTGCTCCGTGGCCCCGCCGCGGAAATCGGCATCGCAGGGCGCACCGGCCTCGCGACGCGCGACTACGATCAGACCGCAGTCGTGACGGGCAACCTCGGCGCGTCGCTGCCCGTCGCAGGCGCGCTTGCGGGCGGCCCGGTGGTCGGCGCGGCCGTGCTGTTGTTCTCGCAGATTTTCAAGGAGCCGCTCAAGGGCGTCACGCGCGGCTATTATCGGATCACCGGACCCTGGGAGAATCCGACCATCGAACGAGTCGACTCTTCGGCGATCAAAGTCTCAGAGCAACAGGGCTCGACTACGGGAAAGTAATGACGACGTCGGTAGCAGCTGTCATCCAGATGACCACCAGCCCGGACGTGGAGGCGAATCTCGCCACCGCGCGCGGGCTGCTCGAGCGCGCGCATGCACAAGGCGCTGTGCTGGCCGCGCTGCCGGAGAATTTCGCGATCATGGGCCGCAAGGAGGCCGACAAGCTCGAAGTCTCCGAGATCGCCGGCGAGGGGCCGATCCAGGCGTTCCTCGGCCACTGTGCGCGCGAGCTGGGAATGTGGATCGTCGGCGGCACGATCCCGATCCGGGATCAGGCCGAGCCGGGACGAGTCGCCGCAGCGTGCCTGGTGTTCGACGAGCGCGGCCGCAACGTTGCGCGCTACGACAAGATTCATCTGTTCGATGTCGACATCCCCGGCCGCGAGGAGCGCTATCGCGAATCCGCGACGGTCGTGCCCGGCGCAGAGCCGGTCGTCACGCTGACGCCGCTCGGGCACCTCGGCATGGCCGTGTGCTACGACGTGCGCTTTCCGGAGCTGTTCCGCGTGCTGCAGGCGCAGGGCGCGGAGGTTTTCAGCCTGCCCTCGGCGTTTACTGCACCGACGGGCCGTGCACACTGGGAGCTGCTGGTGCGTGCCCGTGCTGTCGAGAATCTGTGCTACGTGCTGGCACCCGCGCAGAGCGGCATGCACGAGAATGGCCGCGAAACCTACGGCGATTCGATGATCGTCGATCCGTGGGGCCACGTGATCGCGCGCGTCGCCGAGGCCGGCCCCGGTCTTGCAGTCGCGGAGATCGACCGCACATTGCAACATGAGCTGCGCGGCCGGTTCCCGGCGCTCGCCCATAGGAAGTTCAAAGTGACGGAAGCGACGGAGTAACGAAGTGACCAGCGCGAACACCACGCAGAGCTCCAGCCCGCTGCACCTCGACCTTCCGCAACTGCAGACTCCGCTTCAGCCGATAGACATGGCGCGCCGCTCGATCCTGGCGCCCTCCGGCCTCGACGAAGACCGCATCGCGCGCGTGCTCGGCAACGTCATGGGGCACAGCGTCGATTACGCCGATCTGTATTTCCAGCTGGTGCGCGAAGAGTCCTGGTCGCTCGAGGACAGCATCGTCAAGGACGGCACGCACAGCATCGAGCAGGGCGTCGGCGTGCGCGCGTTGGCGGGCGAGAAGACCGGATTCGCGTATTCCGACGAGATCGTGCTGCCCGCGCTGACCGAAGCGACGCAGGCTGCGCGTGCGATCGCGCGCAGCGGTGCGACGGGCTCGCTGCAGGCGTGGCGTGCGTCGACGGGCCATCAGCTCTATCTGCCGAACGATCCGCTGGAAGGTTTGAGCGACGCTGAGAAAGTGAAGCTGCTCGAGCGCGTCGATGCCGAGGCGCGTCGTCTCGATCCGCGCGTCACGCAAGTGATGGCGAGCCTGTCGGCAGCGCATGAAGTCGTGCTCGTGATGGCGAGCGACGGCACGTTCGCGGCGGACGTGCGGCCGCTGGTGCGCATGAACGTATCGGTGATCGTGCAGGACGGCGATCGGCGCGAGCAGGGCTATGCAGGCGGCGGCGGCCGCTACAACTTCGCACGATTCACGCAGGGCGAGCGTTGGCGCGAGCTGGTGCAAGAAGCAGTGCGCAGCGCACTGGTCAACCTGGATGCAGCGCCGGCGCCGGCCGGCACGATGACTGTGGTGCTCGGGCCGGGCTGGCCGGGCATTCTGCTGCACGAGGCGATCGGGCACGGGCTGGAAGGCGATTTCAATCGCAAGGGCACGTCGGCCTTTTCGGGTCGCATCGGCGAGCAGGTCGCGGCGCCGGAGTGCACGGTCGTCGATGACGGCACGCTCGGCTCGCGTCGCGGTTCGCTCAACGTCGACGACGAAGGCACGCCGACTCGATGCACGACGCTGATCGAGAACGGCGTGCTGCGCGGTTACCTGCAGGACAAGCTCAACGCGCGCTTGATGGGCGTGGCGCCCACCGGCAACGGTCGACGCGAGTCGTTCGCGCACATGACGCTGCCACGCATGACCAATACTTACATGCTCGCCGGCAAGCACGATCCGCAGGAGATTCTCGGCTCGGTGCAGAAGGGCCTGTACTGCAAGAATTTCGGCGGCGGGCAGGTCGACATCACTTCGGGCAAGTTCGTGTTCTCGGCGAGCGAGGCTTACCTGATCGAGAACGGCAAGCTGGGCGCGCCAGTGCGCGGCGCCACGCTGATCGGCAACGGCCCGGACGTGCTCCGGCGCGTGTCGATGGTCGGCAACGACCTGAAGCTGGACGAAGGCGTCGGCACTTGCGGCAAGGAAGGGCAGGACGTGCCGGTGGGCGTCGGACAACCGACCCTGCGGATCGACGGCATCACGGTCGGCGGAACTGCCACCTGACTCTGTTAGGATTGAGCCCCATGTGGCTCGCCCGTCCCATCTACGAGTTCCTGCCGTACCTGTACATGCTGGTCGGCGTCGGCTTGCTCGGCGCGGCGTGGTTCATCGAGATGAGCACGCTCCCCAGCGTCTTCATGGTGGTCGGCGTGCTGAGCATCATGGCGGGACTGGTGCTGTGGCTGCGGCGGCGGGATTACCGCACGCGCCAGTCCGAATACAACAGCCGCTCCCTCGAGGATTGAGCCCTACTTCCGGTCCGCTCTGATCGGCAGCGGCTCTGCCGGCTCGTCGTCTTCATCCGTGTCCGCGGTCGCCTGCTTGCGATCCTGCATGCCTTCCTGCGCGAGCGGCATCGCATCGTCGTCGCCTTCGCCCGGCAGCACCCGCGTGCGTGACAGCCGCTCGTCGAAGTACATGATCTCGTGCTGGCCGATCTGCACGACGTCGCCGTCGTTCAACATCCGGCGCCGTACGCGCTTGGCGCGCACGTAGATGCCGTTGGTGCTGTTGAGATCCTCGAGCACGGAAGTGTTCCCCGACGTGATGATCTGCGCGTGATGACGGCTGATGTACTTGCTGTCGATCTGCAGATCGTTGTCGGGCGTGCGGCCGATGATGAAACGTCCCGGCGTCAGCTCGCGCTCCGCGATCGTCTGGCCGTTGAAACCGACCAGGATGCGGCCGAGCACGACGCGACGCTCACCGGCCGCAGCTTCGGTGGCGTGCCCGTGGCCATGCCCGTGCCCATGTGCATGCGCCAGCGCCTGCAGCTTCACCGAGCGCTCCGCGTACTCGACCCACTGCAACTCTTCGATCGCCGCCTTCATGTCGTCGACCTTGACGACGTCGCGGTCCTGCGCGAAGGCCGCCATCATCGACGTGTCGCACAGCGTGTTCACCAGGCGCGGAATGCCGCCGGTGTAGCGGAAGATCAGCGGGTAGGTCTCGGGATCGAAGATCTGCCGCCCCTGCGAGCCGGCCACTTCCAGGCGGTGCTGGATGTAGAGCTGGGTGTCGGTCTTGGACAGCGCGGTCAGGTGGAAGCGCAGACGGATGCGCTGCGCCAACTGGATCAGCATCGGCGAGTTGAGCTTGTCGTTGAGCTCCGGCTGGCCCGCCAGGATGATGCGCAACACCTTCTCCTTGGTCGTCTCGACGCCGGAGAGCAGGCGGATCTCCTCGAGCACCTTGTTCGACAGGTTCTGCGCCTCGTCGACGATCAGCAGCACCCGGCGGCCGTTCGCATACTGCTCGACCAGGAACTCGTTCAGCGTCGAGAGCAGCTCGGCCTTCTTCATGCGGAACGGCTGGAAGCCGAACTGCACCAGGACGCTCTGCAGGAATTCGATCGCCGAGACCTGGGTCTGGTTGATCTGCGCGACCACCACGTCCTTCTCGAGTTCCTTGAGGAAGGTCTCGATCAGCGTGGTCTTGCCGGAGCCGATCTCGCCGGTGATGACCACGAAGCCGTCGGTGAACCAGATCGTCGACTCCATGTACGCCTTGGCGCGCGCATGGTGCTTGGACAGGTACAGGAACGCAGGGTCCGGCGTCAGCCGGAACGGCAGCTCATGCAGCTTGAACAGTTCGAGGTACATCGAGAGCCCTAAGGTCCTGGCGGTGCGGTGGAGCGCAACGGCGGGGGCGTTAAGTCAAAGCGGCAGTCAAGGCGGCCGTTCCGGTAATGCGAGGCAAGTTTACGGACATTACCGATGGGATTCAAAAGAAGGGCTCGCTCGCAATCAATCGACCTTGAGTCTTAGCAGCTGTTTCAGGGCACGGTCGCGAGCTGTGGGAGACGGTGCATTGATCGTGCAATGCCCGAGCTTGCGGTTGGGCCGCGGCTCCTTGCCGTAGCTGTGAAAGTGTACGCCCGACACGCGCAGAATGTTCCCGAGCGCCGGCAGGGTCCCGATGAAGTTCAGCATGGCGCAATGGCCGAGCGCCCGGGTGCCGCCGAGCGGCAGGCCGAGGATCGCCCGGACGTGATTCTCGAACTGGCTGGTCTCGGCGCCCTCGATGGTCCAATGGCCCGAATTGTGAACGCGCGGCGCCATCTCGTTCGCGATCAGTCGCCCGCCGGCAACGAAGAACTCGATGGTGAGCACGCCGGCGTAGTCGAAGTGGCGCAGGAGGCGCTTCAGATACGTTTCCGCCTGCTTCTGCAGCGAGGCGTGGCGATAGGGCGCGATCGAGTAGCGCAGGATGCCCGCGCTGTGCGTGTTGGCTGCGAGCGGATAGAAGCGCGTCTCGCCCCGCGTGCTGCGCACGCCGATGATCGAGACCTCGCGGCTGAAGTTGACGAACTGCTCGTAGATCAGTGGGACGGAGCCGAGCTCTGCCCAGGCGGCTGCGGCGTCCTGCGGCTCGCGCACCTGGTATTGGCCGCGGCCGTCGTAGCCGAGGCGTCGCGTCTTGAGAACGCCCGGGGTGCCGATCTTCGCAATCGCAGCTTCGAGATCGGCAAGCGAGTCGACGGGCGCGAACGGCGGCGTCGGGATCTTCAATTGCCGGAACAGAGTCTTTTCGTGCAGCCGGTCCTGCGAGGCGCCGAGTGCCGCGACCGGCGGCAGGAACGGTTTGATCGCCGCGATCTCGGCGACGGCTTCGACCGGCACGTTCTCGACATCGAACGTGATGACGTCGACCTCGCGCGCCAGCGCTGCGAGTGCGGCTCTATCGTCGAATGCACCGGTGACGATGCGTCCCACTTGTGCGCCGGGTGCGTCGGGGCTCTGATCGAGGAACGCGAAGCGCAGGCCGAGAGGATAGCCCGCCAGCGCCAGCATGCGACCGAGCTGGCCCGCGCCGATGACGCCGATCCTCATGTCTGCGGCGTGCGGCTGGGGAGCGGTTGAGCGAGCACGCCGGCGGTCTGCTCGCTGCGGAATTGATCGAGCGCGGTGCGGACGTTGTCGTACTTGTTGGCAAGGATCGACGCCGCGAGCAGCGCGGCGTTGGTCGCTCCGGCGACACCGATGGCGAGCGTGCCGACCGGAATGCCGGCAGGCATCTGCACGATCGACAACAACGAGTCGAGACCGTTGAGCGCTTTCGATTGCACCGGCACGCCGAGCACGGGCAGCGAGGTTTTCGCCGCCGTCATGCCGGGCAGATGTGCGGCGCCGCCGGCGCCGGCGATGATCACTTCGAGGCCGCGCGAGCGAGCGGTGCTGGCGTATTCGAACAGCAGGTCCGGCGTGCGATGTGCGGAGACGACGCGGGTCTCGAACGGAATGCCGAGACGCTGCAGCGTGTCGGCAGCGGATTGGAGCGTATCCCAATCCGACTTCGAGCCCATGATGATGCCGACCAGCGGTTTCATGCGGCGATTGTAGCCTACTTGCTGAACGCCTCGCGCAGCAGGCGAAACAGGGCGCGGCTGGCTGCGGTCGAGTCGCCGGTCGGCTGCTCGCTCCGGGCGCGCGCGACCAGATCCTTAACGATCGCGACATCGATGCCGGGCACCTCCGCCGCGAGCCGTTCGATGGCGCCGGCACCTTCCTGAAGGAGGCGGTCGCGCCATTGCTCGATGCGCCGGAAGCGCAACGCTTCGACGCGCTCGCGCTCGCGTTTCGCATCCAGCGCCGCGCGGATCGGCTCGGCGTCGATCTTGCGCATCAGCTTGCCGATGTATTGTTTCTGGCGATACAACCCGCCGTGCGCAGTGATCTTGCGCGCCAGCAGCACGGCGTCGCGCAACTGCTCCGGCAACGGCAATGCATTGAGCTCGCTGTCGGGCAGGTCGATGAGTGCTTCACCGAGCGACTGTAGGTCGTCGCTGCGGCGCTTGCGCTCAGACTTGCTCGGTCGTTCTGAATCAGAGGTCATTGGATGAGGCTGTAGGCTGTAGGCTGTGGGCTGTAGCCAGAGGAATATCGTTTCTTACTTCTGGCTACAGCCTACAGCCTACAGTCTACAGCCTATACAATCGCCGTCATGTCGAACCCCGTCGCTACTCAACCCAGTTACTCGCAACAGGATCTGCAGGACTTGACCTCTCTTGCGCTTGCGGAGGCTCGCGGGCTCGGCGCCAGCGATGCCGAGGTCGGGGTCAGCGTCGAGACCGGTCTTTCCGTGACAGCGCGGCTGCGCGACGTGGAGACGTTGGAGTATCAGCGCGACCGTGGCATGGGTGTTACGGTGTATCGCGGCAAGCGCAAGGGTTCGGCCAGCACCGGCGATCTGAGTGCGAACGCGATTCGCGACACCGTAGCGAAGGCTTTCAGCATCGCCGGCTTCACGGCCGAGGATGAGGCGGCGGGTCTGCCGGAGCCCGAGACGCTCGCACGCGACTTCCCCGATCTTGATCTGTTTCATCCGTGGTCGATCGATCCGGACGCGGCGCGCGATCAGGCGATCGCCTGCGAGGCTGCTGCGCTCGATGCCGATCCGCGCATCGGCAATTCCGAAGGCGCAACGCTGTCCACTCACCGCGGGCTGCGAGTGTTCGGCAACTCGCTGGGTTTCATCGGCAGCACGGCGACGACATTGCACAGCTTGAGCTGCGTCGTCGTTGCCGAGACCGGCGAGGAGATGCAGCGCGACTACTGGTACAGCACGGTGCGCGACTGGCGCGATCTCGAAGACGGCGTGAGCATCGGCAAGCAGGCAGCGGCGCGTGCTCTGCGTCGACTCAATGCTCGCAAACTGTCGACCGTCACGGCTCCGGTCTTGTTCGTGCCCGAGCTTGCACGCGGTTTGTTCGGCAGCTTCCTCGGTGCGATTCGCGGTGGCAGCCAATACCGCCGCGCATCGTTCCTGTTGGACGCTGCAGGCGAGCAGGTCTTCCCGGAATGGATGCAGATCTCCGAGCGCCCGCACTTGCGCAAGGCGCTCAGCAGCGCGGCGTTCGACAGCGAAGGCGTCGCGACGCGCGACCGCGAGATCGTCGAGCGCGGCGTGCTGACCGGTTACGTGTTGAGCACGTATTCGGCTCGCAAGCTCGGCCTCAAGACGACCGGCAACGCCGGCGGTGTGCACAACCTCATCGTCGGCAGCGGCTCGGACGACTTCGCCAGCCTGCTGCGTCGGATGGGACGCGGGCTCGTCGTGACGGAGCTGATGGGGCAGGGCGTCAACGGCGTTACGGGCGACTACTCGCGCGGCGCGGCGGGGTTCTGGGTCGAGAACGGCGAGATCGCGTACCCGGTGCACGAGATTACGATCGCGGGGAATCTGCGCGAGATGTTTCGGAACGTCGTGGCGGTTGGGAGCGATGTCGACACGCGCGGGGGGATTCGCACGGGGTCGGTCTTGCTCGAGGAAATGACGATTGCAGGGGAATGAAGAGTCGGGCTAAAGCCCGACCTACCTGACTTGTAGGTCGGGCTTTAGCCCGACTCTTGTCGGGACTCCCGGGATTCCTGCTTCACCAGATCGCCGACCGTCTTCCCTCGCAAACTCTTCCCCATCGCTTCCTCTGCCGCTCTCGCCGCCGCCACCGCCGGCGCAATGTCCCTGATCCGCGCGAGCTTCGGCCCCGCCGTATCGTGCCTCACCGCCTCGATCACCTCGATGAGCTCGATCGTCTGCGGATCGCGCGCCGGTACCCAGGTCTCGTCCTCAGCCAATAGCAGCAGCTTGGCGCGCTCCAGCGCATCGACGATCGGATTGATGCCTGCGCCCGGCAGGTCCAGGTGCTCCGCGAGCCGGTTGGTATTCCACCGATGGTCGGCATTGCAGTAGTCGCTGACGATCAGATACATGATCGACAGCGCGACGCGCTCGCGCAGGCTCGCGTTGAGCTGGATCTCACCGCGCCCGGGCCGCAGGTATTGGGGATTCTGCACGTAGAACGAGAGCTGCGCGCCGAGCAGGAGAATCAGCCACGAGATGTGCAGCCAGATCAGCGCCACGATCACGATCGCGAAGCTCGCGTAGATCACGATGTTGCGCGTCGAGCTCACTACGAACGACGTGAAGATCACGCCGGTTGCCGCCCACACCACGCCGGCAAACACGCCGCCGATCAGCGCCGCTTGGAACCGCACTTTGGTGTTGGGCATGTACCCGTACAGAAACGTGAATACCGCGGTCACCAGTACGTAGGGGGTCAGGCGCCCGAAGAACGACAGTACTGTGCCCACAGGCTCGTACTGCGCGACGGCCTGCGCGCCGCTGCTGTGCGCGAAGCTGGCGATCAGGCCGAACGCGGCAACGATCACGGCGGGGCCGATGACCATGACGCTCAGATACTCGCTCACGCGTCGCATGAGGCTGCGTGGCTGAGCTACGCGCCACACGAAGTTGAACGACTCCTCCACCTTCTGGATCATCGTGAGCGTCGTGTAGAGCAGGACGATCACGGCGACCGCGCCGAGCACGTCGCCGCGCACGTTGTCCACGAACGTCATGATCTGCTTGGTCAGGTCGTAGGCGCGATCGCCGAGTGGCTCCAGGAACGTGTAGAGCACTGGCTCGAGTTGCTTGTGATAGCCGAGTCCCTTGAGGACCGAGAACGAGACTGCGATCAGCGGGACGACTGACAGGAGCGTCGTGTAAACCAAGCCCATCGCGCGCAGCGTCAGGTCGCCGCGCAGGACGTCGCGGATCAACGCGTAGGGATAGCGCAGGATGCGGGTCAGTTTCCACAGCGGCCGCCCGTAGATGGATTCCGGCGGCTCGAACAGCCAGCGCTCCAGGTTACCGAGCAGCGTCGCGATCATGCGCGGCCAGCCTGACACGCGAGCGGTGCCGGGGCAAGATAAGCAGCATGACCACATCTGATCGCTATCCGAGCCGCATCGTCTGCCTCACGGAAGAGACCACCGAGACGCTGTACCTGCTCGAAGAGGATTGGCGCATCGTCGGCATCTCGGGCTTCACGGTGCGTCCGCCGCGTGCGCGGCGCGAGAAGCCGAAGGTCTCGGCGTTCATCAGCGCGAAGGTCGACAGGATTCGCGACTTGCGCCCGGACCTGGTGCTGGGTTTCTCCGACCTGCAGGCGGACATTGCCGCACAGCTGGTGCGGCTCGGCTTGAACGTGTTCGTGTTCAACCATCGCGACGTCGCCGGCATCCTGCAGATGATTCGCGTGCTCGGCGGCATGATCGGCTGCGAGGCGAAGGCGAGCGCGCTGGCAGTGCGTCTGGAGCAGGGGCTCGATCAAGTGCGCGCCACGGCGGCCCGGTTCGAGCGGCGGCCGCGCGTGTACTTCGAGGAGTGGGACGAGCCGATGATCTCCGGCATCCGCTGGGTGTCCGAGCTGATCGGGATTGCCGGCGGCGAGGATTGTTTCGCCGACAATGCACAGCACGCGCTCGGCAAGGACCGCATCATCGCGGATCCGCTCGAAGTCGTGCGGCGCGCGCCGGACATCATCCTCGGCTCATGGTGCGGCAAGAAGTTTCGGCCGGAGTCGGTGGCGGCGCGTCCTGGCTGGGAGCGTGTGCCGGCGGTGGCGCAGCGTCAGCTCCACGAGATCAAGTCGTCGATCATCCTGCAGCCGGGGCCGGCAGCGCTCACGGATGGCGTGCAGGCGATGCAGAAGCTGATGGTGGAGTGGGGGAAGAGTCAGAGCGTGAAGTAGAACGTCGCGCCTTCGTCGGGCTTCGCTTCCGCCCACACGCGGCCGCCGTGACGCGCGATGATGCGCTGGACGGTCACCAGACCGATGCCGCTGCCGGGAAACTCCGCCTCGGGATGCAGCCGCTGGAACGGCACGAACAGCTTATCCGCGTACTTCATATCGAAGCCGACGCCGTTATCGCGCACGAAGTAGACCGGCCCGTGCTCGCCAGCCTGTGTGCCTACCGATACCGCCGCTTGCGATGTGCGCGACGTGTACTTCCACGCGTTGCTCAGCAGGTTCTCCAATGCGATTCGCAACAGCCGCGGATCGGCGCTCACTTCCATGTCCTGCGCGATCTGCAGCTGCACCTCGCGTCCAGAGTTGCGCTCGCGAACCGCTGCTGCAGCTTCCGCGGCGATCTGCGTCAGACTGATGGGTCGCGCCGTCAGCTCGCTGCGACCGATGCGCGACAGATTCAGCAGATCCTCGATCAGGCTGGACATCCGCAAGCTGGCGTCGTGGATGCGCTGCAGGTAGTGACGCGACTTTTCATCGAGCCCGGGCGGCGCATTCTCCTGCAGGATCTGGCTGAACCCCGACATGCTGCGCAAGGGCGCGCGCAGATCGTGCGAGACGGCGTAGGCGAACGCTTCGAGCTCGCGATTCGCCGATTCCAGTTGCCGCGTACGTTCAGCCACGCGCCGTTCGAGATCGGCATTCGCCGAGCGCACTTCGTTGCGTGACTTGATCAGCGCAGCCATTGCATCACCGCCACGGCGTTCGTAGCGATGCAACGCCACGTACAGCAGAATCGCGGAGCCGGCGACGAACATCCAGCCCTTCGCGGTCTGCAGTCGCAGGATGATCTCGGGTCTCAGGTGCAGCCAGACGAGCAGCCGGTCGCTGAAGAAGACCCACACGACGCCGAAGATGACGTAGATCAGCGCGATCGTGCGTGGCATGAGCGACCAGGCTCAGCTGGTGAGGCGGCGCAGGGCTTCGGCGTACTTCTCGCTCGTGCGCGCGACGATCTCGGGCGGCAGTTTCGGCCCGGGTGGGCGCTTCGGCCAGTCCAGCGTCTCGAGGTAGTCGCGCACGTACTGCTTGTCGAAGCTCGGCGGGCTGGTGCCGGGGCGGTAGGTGTCGGCCGGCCAGAAGCGCGACGAATCCGGCGTCAGCGCCTCGTCGATCAACGTCAGGTGGCCGGCGGCGTCGACGCCGAACTCGAACTTGGTGTCGGCAATGATGATGCCGCGCTTGAGCGCATGCTCGACGGCGAAGGCGTACAGGGCGAGGGCGGTCGCGCGCACCTGCTCCGCGAGGCCGCGGCCGATGAGTGCGACCACGCGATCATAAGAGATGTTCTCGTCGTGGGCGCCCATCTCGGCCTTGGTCGCCGGCGTGAAGATCGGCTCCGGCAACCGGTCCGCCTGACGCAGTCCTGCCGGCAGGGCAATCCCGCACACGGCGCCGCTCTGCTGGTAGTCCTTCCATCCCGAGCCGATCAGGTAACCGCGCACGACTGCTTCGATCGGCAGTGCCTTCAGACGTCGCACGATGATGCTGCGCTCTTCGAGCGGCGCGCGCTCCGCAGCATCCGGCACGGCGCGGGCGAGCGGGTAGTCGGCAAGGTGATTGGGCACGATGTGCGCGGTGCGCTGGAACCAGAAATTCGAGATCTGCGTGAGCACGCGGCCCTTGCCGGGAATCGGATCGGGCATCACCACATCGAAGGCGCTGAGGCGATCGGTGGTGACGATCAGCATGTGCTGCGCGTCGACCGCGTAGATATCGCGCACCTTGCCCTGGTGGATGCGCTGGAGGCTGGGAACGTGCGATTCGAGCATCGCTGCTACCATAGCCGAGATGGTATGGCAGGGCAAAGCATTGGGTGCGCTGATCGGCGTGTTCGCCGCCGGACCGGTCGGTGCGCTGTTCGGCACGTTCATCGGTCACCTGTTCGACGTGCAGGCGGAGAGCGCGCGCGGCGACGACGTGGACGATGGAGCCGCCAGCGCGAGCCCGGCGCAGGTGCAGGAAGCATTCTTCCGCGCGACGTTTCTGACGATGGGTCATCTCGCCAAGGCGGACGGGCGCGTCTCCGAGGACGAGATTCGCGCGGCGCGCGCGATGATGAGCGAGTTCCGGCTCGGCGAGCGCGAAGTGCAGCTCGCAATCGAGCTGTTCACGCAGGGCAAGGGCCGCGATTTCCCGCTCGAGCCGCTGCTGCGCGAGCTGCGGCGGCTTTGTCCTCAGCGTCCCGACTTGTGTCGCATGTTCGTGCAGATCCAGCTGCAGACTGCGTTGTGGGGCGGAGGCCTGAACAACGCGGCCCGCGAAGTGCTGGCGCGTGTGTGTGCGGCGCTCGGCATTTCCGCCTACGAGGTCGTGCAGATGGAAGCACTGCTGCGCATGCAGCAAGCTTCGTATCGCCCGGAGGCCCGGCCTGCGGTCGATCGCGTCGCCGAGGCGTACCAAGTGCTGGGCGTGGCGCGTACGGCTTCGGATGCGGAGGTCACGAAGGCCTACCGCCGTCTGATGAACCAGAATCATCCCGACAAGCTCGTCGCGAAAGGCTTGCCGGAGTCGATGATGAAAGTCGCCGAAGAGAAGACCCGCCAGATCCGCGCGGCCTACGAGCTGCTGCGCGAAGCGCGTGGCATGAAATGAAGGCAGGTGCCGTTCGATGAAACCCTGGATTGCTCCGTCGATTTTGTCCGCGGACTTCGCGCGCCTCGGCGAGGAAGTGAAGAACGTAATCGCCGCCGGCGCCGACCTGATCCACTTCGACGTCATGGACAATCACTACGTGCCGAACCTGACGATCGGCCCGATGGTGTGCGAGGCGCTGCGCAAGCACGGCATCACCGCGCCGATCGACGTGCACCTGATGGTGAAGCCGGTCGACCGTATCGTCCCCGACTTTGCACAGGCCGGCGCTACCTGGATCACCTTCCATCCGGAGGCGAGCGAGCACGTCGATCGCACCATCGAGCTGATCCGCGAGCACGGCTGCAAGCCCGGCCTCGTGTTCAACCCGGCGACGCCGCTCGACTGGCTCGATCACACGATTCAGAAGATCGACATGGTGCTGATCATGTCGGTGAACCCCGGCTTCGGCGGTCAGAAGTTCATCCCGACCGCGCTCGACAAGCTGCGCCTGGCACGCGAGCGTATTCGCGCGAGCGGCCGGGAGATCCGGTTGGAGATCGACGGCGGAGTGAAGGCGGACAACATCGAGGCTATCGCACGCGCCGGCGCTGACACGTTCGTGGCCGGCTCCGCCATCTTCGGCTCGAAGGATTACGCCGCGACGATCGCGGCGATGCGTGAGGGGATCAAGAAGGGCAGCGGCTAATCTTCGTCGTCGTCGAGATCGTCGTCTTCGTCGTCGTCGGCACGACGATTCTGCATGGCGCCGGCGCGTCCCGCGGCGGCGGCCAGCGGCGGCTTCGTCTTCATCTTCGGGCGTGCCCCGAACACCACGATCGTCTTGCCCGTGGCGCGCAGGAGTCCCTGGTCCTCCAGCACCTTCAGGACGCGTCCCGCCATTTCGCGCGAGCAGCCGACCAGGCGCGACAGCTCCTGGCGGCTCACCTTGATCTGCATGCCTTCCGGATGCGTCATCGCGTCCGGCTCGCTGCACAGGTCCATGATCGCGTGCGCGACGCGGCCGGTGACATCGACGAAGGCGAGATCGCCGAGCTTGCGGTTGGTGCGGTCCAGGCGTGTGGCGAGCTGCGTCGCCAGCTCGAACACCAGTCCCGGGCTCTCGGCCGCGAGCTGGCGGAAGCGGGGATAGGTCATTTCCGCGAGCTCGCACTGCTGGCGCGTGCGCACCCAGGCGCTGCGCGTCGGCTGCTCGTAGAACAGGCCCATCTCGCCGAAGAACTGACCCTTGTTGAGATAGGCAAGGACCATCTCGTTGCCTTCCTCGTCCTCGATCATGACTTCGACCGAGCCGCTGACGATGTAGTACAGGACGTCAGGCAGGTCGCCGGCGTGGATGACGACCGTCTTGGAGGGCACGGTGCGAATCCGGCAGTAGCTCAAGAACCGGTTGATCGCCGGAATATCGCTCAGTGGCCTTGCGCCCTCTTCCATACTCACCCCGTTGTTTGTGCTTGTGTTACTGACCGACTCGTCGGCGGCATGGACCTTATGTCTTGCCGCGCCTTTTAATACGGAAAGGACCCTTACCGCAAGCGCCAAGGGCTTGCGACTGCTACACCCAGTACGCCGTGCGCGTCATGATTCGCGCGGTCACCTTCATCATCGCACGCGCCAGCGGCGGCAAAGTACTGCCGCCTGCATTGAGCGCGTTGTGACCGTGACGCTCTTCGTCCGCGCTCATCTGTTGCACGATCGCACGCGTGCGTGCGTCCGATTGCGGCAATCGATGCAGGTGTCCTTCCAGATGCTCGACCACCTGTCGTTCGGTTTCGGCGACGAAGCCGAGGCTGGTGCGGTCGCCGGCCAGTCCGGCGAGCGCGCCGATCGCGAACGAGCCGGCGTACCACAGCGGATTCAGCAGGCTGGTCCGGCCGCCCAGCTCCTCGATGCGCGTCGCGCACCAGGCGAGATGATCGGTCTCTTCGCGGGCCGCCTCGAGCAGCGCCGACTCGGTGGCCGAGGCGGCGGCGACGGCCGCCTGTCCCTGGTACAGCGCCTGGGCCGCCACCTCACCCGAATGATTCACGCGCATGAGGGCCGCGGCGCGCCGGCGTTCGGCCGGCTGGTCGACGGTCTCGGCGATCCCTTCGGCAGGGTAGGGCCGGGAGGCCGAATTGCCGCCGAGCAGGGCCTTCAGGGCCTGGTCGATGGACCCGACCAGGCGGTCGATCGGGGTGTAGTCGCGGGGGGCCGGGACGGGGTTCATGGGCGACAGTATAGGAGCACATTTATATATGTCCTCAGAGCGGTCCTCCGAGCGAGGATTGGCCTGGTTTGCAAAGCCCAGGGTCGTCCTTTAGACTTGCCGGCCTTTTCGCCCCGGACCCACGGATTTTCCCGGAGAATTCAATGAGAACCGTCTTCGCCAACGAGGCCACGGTACGTCGAGATTGGTACGTCGTCGATGCGACGAACAAGACGCTCGGCCGGCTCGCCACCCAATTGGCGATGCGCCTGCGCGGTAAGCACAAGGCCGCTTACACGCCGCACGTGGACACGGGCGACCACATCATCGTCCTCAACGCGGGCAAGATCCGCGTCACCGGTCGGAAGATGACGGACAAGCTCTATCACCACCACACCGGGTACCTGGGCAACCTGAAGACCACGAGCCTGGAGAAGCTGCTCGACAAGCACCCCGAGCGCGCCATCGAGTTCGCGGTCAAGGGCATGCTTCCGAAGAACCCGCTCGGCCGCAAGATGTTCAAGAAGCTGCACGTGTTCGCCGGTGCCGAGCACCCGCACACCGCGCAGCAGCCCAAGGCACTCGAGATCTGAGAGTCATCGCAACCATGCCGACTTCGACCAACTACGGCACCGGCCGCCGCAAAACCGCCACCGCCCGCGTCTTCCTGCGCAAGGGCAGCGGCAACATCCGCGTCAACGAGCGCACGCTCGATGAGTTCTTCGGCCGCAAGACCGCGCGCATGATCGTGCGGCAGCCGCTGGAAGCCGTCAGCCTCGACAAGAACTTCGACGTCGAGGTCACGGTGAA
>DATENH010000185.1:0-14477 GCA_035275145.1 Steroidobacteraceae bacterium
TCACCGGGTTCGTCGGCGGAACTCATGCAGGTCCCTCGCGAAAGCTCAGGAGGCGCGCAGCAGGGGGCGGCTGTCCAGCAGGCGCGCGTACAAATCCACGTAGGCACGGGCCATGGTGCGGGCGGCGAACCGCCGCTCGAAAACGGCCCGTACCGTGTGTCGGTCGATGCGGTCTATGGTACTCAGCGCTGCGAGCGCTTCTTCTTCGGAATCTACGATGTAGCCGGTCACGCCGTGGTCGATGACTTCCGGCACTGAGCCGCGATTCCAGGCGATCACCGGCGTGCCGCAGGCCATCGCCTCGATCATCACCAGGCCGAACGGCTCCGGCCAGTCGATCGGAAACAGCAGCGCCCGCGCGTTACCGAGAAATTCCGACTTCTCGCGGTCGCCGATCTCGCCGATGTAGTCAATCAACGGATGATCGAGCAGGGGTTCGATGCAATTTTCGAAGTAGTCGCGGTCCACGCGGTCGACCTTCGCTGCGATCTTCAGCGGAATGCCGGCGCGGCGCGCGATGGAGATCGCAACGTCGGGACGCTTCTCGGGCGAGATGCGGCCGATGAACGCGAGATAGCCTGGCGGCTTCGGCCGCGCGCGAAACGCGAACTGATGGGTCGGCAGGCCGTGCGGCACGGTTGCGAGCCAGTTCACGAACGGCAGCGGCGTGCGTTGGTGATCGGAAATGGAAACCAGGCCGAACTGCGGCCAATGGGCGTAGGTCGCTTCGAGATCCGCGATATCGAGACGCCCATGCAGCGTCGTCACAGTGCGATGCGCCTGGTGCTCGAAGAACGGAAAATGCAGCAGGTCGATGTGGAAGTGCAGGACGTCGAACTGCCAGGCACGGCGGCGCACCTCGTGCAGCATCGTGGAATGCGCGGCAATGTCGGATTTGAGCGGCGCCGGATCGAGGCGAATTGCGCAGTCCCGCATCGGGATCAGTTTGGCGTCGGTGCGTGCGCCCGCGGCGGCGAACAACGTGACTTCGTGACCCAGCTGTACCAGTGCATCGCACAGATTCGCAACGACGCGCTCGGTGCCGCCATAGAGTTTCGGAGGAACGGTCTCGGTCAGCGGCGCGATCTGGGCAATGTGCATACAGATCAACGCTTCATCTCACGAAAAAGTTCTTTTTTGCGACGTCAGCCGTTTCCGAATCGCGACCGATACTCCCGCGGTGTCATGCCCACCTGGCGCGCGAACAACTTGCGGAACGACGACACATCTTCATAGCCGCATTGCTCGACGATGCGCTCCAGCGGCAACCCTGTGCTCTCCAGAAGTTGCCGCGCGCGAGCAATGCGTTGCGATTGCAAGTAACTCAGCGGCGACATCCCCAGCTTCGCTTTGAATCTGCGCGCCAGCGTGCGTTCGCTGACGGCGAGCGCGCGGCACATGCTGGAAATGGCGAGCCGCGTGCCCGAGTGCTGCCGCAGATAACGCGTTGCGCGCTCGATTTCCGAGTCGGCTTGCGGCGCCGCATGCGGGATGAGGAATGGAGATTGCGAGCCGCGGCGTCGCTCGACGAGCATCAGCTTCGCGGTCGCGGCCGCCAACGGCTCGCCTGCCAGCTCGCGAACGAGTTCCAGCGCCAGATGCATGTAGGCGGCACCGGCCGCGGCCGTCCAGCGATCGCCATCGCGCATGACCAGTCGATCCGGCGCCATCTCGATGTCCGGGAATGTCTGACGGAACCAGTTCACCAGCCACCAGCATGTCGTCGCACGACGGCCGCTCAGCAGGCCGGCCTGCGCGAGCAATACGGCGCCACTGCAGGTGCTCGCGAAGATCTTCGAGCGCCGCGCCATCTGCACCAGGAACGCGTTCTCGCTGCGCAGCCGGTGCGCCTGCGCTTCCAGGTCTGCAAGCGACTCGCACCAGACTGGCGGCACGATCGCAGCGTGGTACTGCCGACGAATTGCATGTGCGGCGAACCTGACGCCGTGCGAGCCGAGCACGGCGCGGCGCGATCTGCCGACGATGTGGCAATCGAAGCGGACGATGGGGGCGGCGCGATCGCCGAGTGTGACGCGAGCGTTGTTCGCGATCGCGAACAGCTCGAGCAGTCCGGCGGTGATCCAGGCAGAACAACCTGAATAGCCGACGATCGCGACAGTGGCGGTTTTCGCCATAAGGGTGGCAAGTATGCCACTGGTTACGAAGTCCTGAACCGCGTCAGGCTATTGACCTGTAGGTCGGGCTTCAGCCCGACAATCCGTGCCGGAGTGAAGCGACTCATGGGTTACACGCGAGCGGAGTTCATGCAGATGGGATTCGCCGGCCTCGGTGCCGTCTTGTCGAGCGCCGATGTCGCCGCCCAACCCGCGACCCCACAACCGAGCTACCTCTGCGTCTATCGCCCGGGCCCGCGCTGGCTACCCGGCAAACCGTTATCCGAGCAACCGCTGCGCGAGCACGGCCGCTACATGCTCGATCTCTACAAGCGCGGCGTGATGCGACTTGCCGGGCGCTTCGCCGACGGCAGCGGTGGCGCGATGCTGTTCGGCGCTGATGACGACAAGAGCGCGCAAGCGATCGTTGCGGCTGATCCGGCCGTGGTGGCGGAGACGTTCACGTACGAGTTGCGGCAGTGGGCGTTCGTTGATTGGGCGTCGTTGGTGAAGAAGCCTACTGCCAATAGAACGGCTGAACCTTCCGCTGGCCTGTGAGCTGCTCCGCGAGCGATCCGCCTTCGTACACACGTCCGTTCAACACTACGTACGCGATGTGGTCGGTCACGCGGATGTCTTCGAGCGGGTTGCCGTCGACGATCAGCAGATCGGCGAGCTTGCCGCTCTCGATCGAGCCGAGATCCCGTGCCATTCCCAGATGCCGCGCGGGATCGATCGTCGCGGCCTGTATTGCCTGCATCGGCGACATGCCGCCCTGAACGAACGCCCACATCTCCCAGTGCGAGCCGAGCCCTTCGCGCTGGCCGTGCGCGCCGGTGTTGACGAGCACGTTCTGATCGAGCAGTCGCTTCGCGTTTGCTGCTGAATCGCGGAACGCCTGGTAGTCGCTCTCCGGTGCCATCTCCCTGCGCACCGCGCGCGGCTGCAGGACCTGCGGCGGCACATAGCGCGACAGAATCGGGTGCAGCCACACCTCGGACTCCTGATAGAAGAAGCGCTCGCTGCCCGGACCGCTGAAGGTCACGATCAGCGTCGGGGTGTACGCCACTTTCGTCTGCGGCCACAACTGCAGCACATCGTCGTAGAAGTGCTCCACCGGCAGGTTGTGCTCGATGCTCGTGTTGCCGTCGACGACCATGCTGATGTCCATGTGATACAGCGAGCCGCCTTCGCACACGACCAGCATGCCGGCTTCGCGCGCCGCAGTCGTCACCATCTGGCGCTGCTCGCGCCGCGGCTGGTTGTAGTTCTTGATCGAGATCGCGCCTTGCGCTTTGAGTCGCTGGATGTGATTGCGCGCGTCTTCCAGTTTGTCAATGCTCGCGAAGTTCTCGGAGTGCGCGCCGTACACGACGTCGCCGGTCGAGAAGATGCGCGAGGCCAGGATCTCACCCGCCCGCTGATACTCCGATGCCGCGAAGATCTCGGTCGCGTTGTTCGAAGGATCGTGAATGGTCGTGACGCCGAATGCGAGATGCGCGAGGGCAGACCAGTTCTGCTGGGGCACGATGTCGCTGGCACCCTGCGGGCCATGCGCGTGCGCGTCGATGATGCCGGGCATGACTGTGCGACCGGCGAGATCCAGCCGCTGTGCATCCGCCGGAATCTCTACTGCGCCGCTCGCACCGACAGCGACGATACGGTTATCGCGCACGACGATCGTGCCGTTCTCGATTACTTGCCGCGCGTCGTTCATCGTGACGATGCGCGCGCCCGTGAGCGCAATGACGCCGTGAGGCTTATCGGCCGCTCGCGTCATGCTCAGGTTCGCAACCACCTTGCCGTGTGCTTCGTCCGGCTTGTCGCTCGCGAACAGCTCGGTCATCTCCGCGCGATAGAGCGAGGGGCCGAGTGTCCAGGACAGCGTGTCGCCGTCGATCCAATTGATGTACGTGCCGCCGATGTCAGTCGCGCGCCGTTGCGGGACCGCCCGGGTTTGCAGCGACAGATCGATCTGGCCGCCCGGCGGCATCGGCACGACGTAGATGTGATAGTTCTCGAGGAACGCCAGCCACTCGCCGCTCGGCGACACCTCGAGGTTGCTCGCGTAGCTCGAGCGTGCGTGCACGTGGCGATCCTTGCCGTTCGCATCGACGCTGACGAGCTCGTGAGCGGGCTCGCTCTCCTTCGGCGCCTTGTCGGCAGTGAAATAGATGCGGCTGTCGTTGCCGACGAAGTGCGGATCGCGACCCTCGTCCGTCAGGCGCACTGCGGCGCCGCTGTCCACGACGAGTCGATAGATGCCCGGCTCGGTCGACCACAGCGGCGAAGTCAGCCGGTCACCCGTCGCGCGCTCGACCACGATCGACTTGCCATCAGGACTGAAGCGCGGATGCATGTAGTGGCCGGGCTGTCGCGACACGGCGCGCGAGCTGCCGCCGCCTGCGCCGACGATGTGAACCTCGCCAAGACCTGCGTCAGTCCATCGCACGAACACGATGCGCTTGCCGTCGCGCGACCACGATGGGAACAACTCGAACGCGGCGGCCTCCTCACGAGTGAGCCGACGTGCGGTGCCATCCACGACACTCCTGATCCACAGGCGGCCGAACGATTCGAACACCACTTGCTTGCCGTCCGGAGAAACGCTTGCGAAGCGAGCCATGCGCGACTGCACTTGATCCGGCGCGACCGTGATTTCCGGACGCGGCGGCGTCAGCGTCATGCGCGTGTCTTTGACGTGAAACGGGATGTCGCGCACCGTGCCGGAAGCGACGTCGATGCGTTTGATACCGCCGCCGGCCCAGAACACGATGCTCTTGTTGTCCGGCGTCCACGCCATGTTCGGGTAGAGGCCGTTGATCGCCCACGTCTCCTGCACGTCGCGATCGAGGTCTGCGTAGAGCGAGCGCTCTTGACCGGACGCGAGATCTTTCACGAACAACGCAGTCTCGAACGACTTCGGCGTGCGCACGCGATGCACGTAAGCGAGCCAGCGACCGTCGGGTGACGGCGTCGGCCGCATCGCGCCGCCCGGCTCGTTCACGGCATCGTCGGTTTCGCCCGTCGCAACTTCGTAGCGGTGGATCGCGAAGACGGTCTTGTTGGCGTCTTGCGCATACTCGAAGACCGGACCCGGGGTGACGTTCTGGCTGTAGTACAGATACTTCCCATCAGGCGAGAACACCGGCTCACCCAGCTCCTTCTGGAATTCGTCGCTCGGACGCTTGACGAGCATCACGCCGTCGCCGCCGTCGAGGCTGTACAGCCAGATCTCGCCGGTGCCGAGCGAGCGACGCGTCGTGAAATGCTTGCGGCCCGCGATGTAGCGGCCGTTCGGATGCCACACGGGATTGTTCAGCAGACGGAAGCTCTCCTTGCTGATCTGCCGCGCGTTGCCGCCGTTCGCATCCATGATCCACAAGTTGTCGCCGCCGGCGCGATCGGACGTGAACGCGATCCACTTGCCGTCCGGTGAGTAGCGGGGCTGCATGTCCCACGCCATGCCCGACGCGAGCGCGCGCGCTTCACCGCCCTCGATCGGCAGATCGTAGATATCGCCCAGCATGTCGAATGCGATCCGCTTGCCGTCCGGGCTCACGTCCACGCTCATCCACGTGCCGGAGCGCGTATCGATCGCGACGTCGTGGCGCTCGCCTGGCGGCGCTGCTACGTCCCAGGCGTTCTTCTTTCCGTCGTCCTGGGCGGCGAGTGCAGCGGCGCTGGACAGCAGCAGTGCGGCGATCGATTGCAGCTTCATGCGGATCCCTTCTGGTCGAGCATTTGTTTGATGGCGACTTCGCCGAGCGGCTCGCGCCCGTGCACGCGCAGGCTCTCGGTCCATTCGCGTGCGAAGTCGCGTTGCAGGTAACTGTTGATGGCGGCAGTGATGCACATGGAAATGAGTGCGCCGAGCGAAGCCAGCGCCATGTCCTTCTGCGCGTCCCACACGTCGCCTTGCGTGCCGAGATACGCCTGCCCGAGATCGCCGCCGACCACCAGCGCCGCGCGCCATTCGATGAGCTCGTACAGCGCCGAGGTCGACAGGGTCAGGTCGAGCGGCAGGAAATAGCCCCAGAAGCCGCGCACGTTGACGATGCGCAGGAACACTTCACGGATCGGATAGGCGAGCAGCAGCCCGTAGCTGAAGTGCACGACGCGATCGAAGTTGTTGCGCTGCCAGCCGAGCGCCGCGTTCAACGAGTGGCCGGTGAGGTTGCGCCAGGCTTCGTCGTACGGAACCTCGGCATACGTGTAGTGCGCGCCGATCGTGTGCAGGCAGAGGAAAACGAAGATCGTGGTGTAGGAAACCTTGGAGAGGGGGAACGCACGGTGCGTGCCAACCAGCAGGGCGACGCCGGCGAACAGCAGCAGATTTTCCAGCCACCAGTCGGAGCGGTCGAACGGATGGAACGCGAGCGGCAGCCACAGCGCCGCCAGGAGTCCGGCGAGCGTTCCCAGATAGACTTTGCGCGACAAATTGCGGCTCCGGCCCCCAGCCCGGGCGGGGAGTCTATGTCATCCGCCGGCTGCGAAGCACCAGTGTCCGCCGGATGTATACTTCGGCCCTCATGAATTACGTCGTCGTCGCAATCCCCTATTTCATCCTGGCGATGCTGGTCGAGTACCTGTACGGCAAGCTCGTCAAGCGGCAGACCTATCGCCTCGCGGACACGGTGAACAGCCTGCAGCTCGGCACGCTCAGCCGGCTGGTCGACGTGCTGCGGCTGAGCTTTTCGGCGATCGTGTTCGGCGCGCTGGTCAAGTCGCTCGGCGTGCACCAGTGGTCGATGGACTCCGCCTGGCAGTGGGTCGCCGCGTTCGTCGCCTACGATTTCCTGTATTACTGGAAGCATCGCTTCGGTCATGAGTGGCGCATCATGTGGGCGTCACACATCGCGCATCACCAGAGCGAAGAATTCAACCTGAGCACGGCGCTGCGCCAGACCGGCACCGACTACCTCGGCTTCGTGTTCTACATTCCGCTGTACCTGGCGGGCGTGCCGGCCGCTGCGGTGATCACGGTCGGCAGCCTGAATCTCATCTATCAGTTCTGGGTGCACACGGAGCACATCCGCCGCCTCGGGCCGCTCGAGTGGATCTTCGTGACGCCGTCCAATCATCGCGTGCATCACGCGCGTAATCCGGAGTACATCGACAAGAACTACGGCGGCGTGTTCATCCTGTGGGATCGCATCTTCGGCACGTTCCAGGACGAGCGGTCGGATGTGCCGTGCGTGTACGGCATCACGACCGGGCTCAAGAGCTGGAATCCGTTGTGGGCGAACCTGCACTTCTGGCTCGACACCGCAAAGCTCGCGTGGCGCACGCGCAGCTGGGGCGATAAGCTGCGCATCTGGTTCAAGCCGCCCGCCTGGATTCCCGCCGATCTCGATGCGCACAAGAAGGTCGATCCGAACTATCCCAAGTTCGATCCGCCGGCGAGCGGCTACGTGCGCGCCTATACGTTCGTGCAGTACTGGCTGCTGACTTTCGGCTCGCTGTGGCTGCTGGAAGTCGAGAAGACGCTGCCGCGTGCCTTCGTCCTGATGGTGTTCGTGCTGATGTGCTATTCGCTGTTCGTGCAAGGTGCTGCACTCGAAGGGCGTGCGTATGCGCGCCGGCTGGAATGGCTGCGTGTCGGGCTGACGCTGGCACTGGCACTCGTCACTTATCTACTGTGGCCGGTGATGCTCTTCAGTGTCGCAGTCGCGCTTGCGGGTTATGCCGCGCTCTGCGCGCTGGCATTCGCGTTCGAGGCTTACAAACATGACAACGATCGGAACGCCGCTCGCGCCTTCGGGTAATCGCGTGATGATGCTGGGCTCGGGCGAGCTCGGCAAAGAAGTGGTGATCGAGTTACAGCGCTTCGGCTGCGAGGTGATCGCAGTCGACCGCTATCCCAACGCGCCGGCCATGCACGTCGCGCATCGCTCGCATGTGATCAACATGCTGGACGGCGCGGCCCTCGCAGGCGTGATCGAGCGCGAGCGTCCGCATCTCATCGTGCCGGAGATCGAAGCGATCGCGACGCCGACGCTGCTGGAGCTGGAGAAGAAAGGCTTCACAGTCATACCGACTGCCCGCGCCGCGCGGTTGACGATGGATCGCGAAGGCATTCGCCGGCTCGCTGCGGAAACGCTGGGACTCAAGACTTCGCCATATCGATTCGCGGACTCGCTGGCCGAGTATCGCGATGCCATCGGCGAGCTCGGCATGCCGTGCGTGGTGAAGCCGGTGATGAGCTCGTCGGGCAAAGGACAGAGCGTCGTGCGCACGCAGGCGGACATCGAGCAGGCGTGGAACTACGCGCAACAGGGCGGCCGTGCCGGCAAGGGCCGGGTGATCGTCGAGGGTTTCATCAAGTTCGATTACGAGATCACGCTGCTCACCGTGCGCCACGGCGGCAAGACGACGTACTGCGATCCCATCGGCCATCTGCAGATCGACGGCGACTACCGCGAATCGTGGCAGCCGCAGTCGATGAGCTCGGCCGCACTTGCCGAGTCCCAGCGCATCGCGCACGCGATTACTGCAGAGCTCGGCGGCAATGGGATCTTCGGCGTCGAGCTGTTCGTCGCGGGCGACACGATTTATTTCAGTGAAGTCTCGCCGCGCCCGCACGACACGGGCCTGGTGACGCTGATCTCGCAGGATCTCTCCGAGTTCGCGTTGCACGCGCGCGCGATTCTTGGGTTGCCGATTCCGGTGATTCGTCAGCGTGGCCCGTCGGCCTCGTGTGCGATCCTGGTCGATGGCGATTCCAACAATGTTCGCTTCGAGAACGTTGATCGCGCGCTGACGGAGCCTGATACCGCGTTACGTCTGTTCGGGAAACCCGAGGTGCGTGGCCACCGCCGCATGGGCGTCTCGCTCGCGCTCGGTGCCAGCATCCAAGAAGCGAGAGCCAAAGCGCGCAAGATGACGGAGACGGTGCTGAAAGGCGTCGTCAGCGGATAAAAAAGCATGCGCGCCCTCCCTGGCGCGCATGCACCGGGATCTGCTCTCACTAGTGCGTCACTGCCGTGATGACGCCGTACACGCCGTCCTCTTCCTCGTTCGGTCCCGCCGCGTAGAACAGCTGATTGGTCTTCTGGTTGAGGATGCCGTTGCCGAACTGCATGCCCCACAAGCCGTCGATGCGGATGCGGTTGCCGTTGCGATCGCGCAGCGAGCCGAGCCACGTGCCGGTCCGCACGCCGTAGGCATTGATCGTGCCGTCACCGAAATTGCCGACCAGCAGCGCACCGCCGAACTTGCCGAAGCTCGCCGGCGCGAGCGCCAGACCCCACGGCGCGTTCAATGCGCCGCGCGAAGCGACTCGGCGCAATAGGCGACCGTCAACATCGAACACGTCCACGAAGCCGAGTCCCTGGCCGTGCGCTTCCTCGTCACCGCCCTCTTCCTGCTTCGCGAAGGTGACATAGATATCGCCGTTGATCGCCTGGATGCCGAACGGTGCGTAATGCGCGGGCAAGCGCGGATCGCGGAATCCTCCCGGCACGCTCACCGGTTTGAAGTTGCCGTCGAACACGTCGACGCGCGCCTGCAGGAAGTTCGCGGCGTACAGTAGATGCGTGGTGCCGTTGCCGCTCAACGCGAGCCCCTTATAGGAGGCTTCCTCCGTGTCGCTCGGATCCTTCGGCACAAATACCGCATGCGTCACGTCGACGTTCGGCGCCCAGCCGGCGAGGTTGCCTTGCTCGGTCGCGAAGATGAAGCGGGCGAAGCCGGTCACTCCTCCCTTGGTGACGGCGAAGTCGTTGCCGCCCGAGAACACGATACCGGTCGGGTTGCCCGGCGTGCCGTCGGGCCCCGGGATTTCCACGACGAGTGGCATCGGCGTCGGCGGCGGCGGCGAAGGTTGACCGTTGCCGTCGTACAAGGTGGAAACGTGCCCATCGGCGTCGGCGACCCAGACGAAGGCCTGCGGATTGAATGCCACGCCCCAGGCATTCTTCAGGTGCGGGTCGGTGAAGTTCGCCGGGAACGCGCCGTTCGAGACGAGCCGCTTGTTCGTATAGAACTGGTCGGGGCGGTCGCCCTTGTGGTTGTCGTCGCGCTCGTCGTCGTGCGCGACAGCCATTGCTGCTGCAACAGTCAAAGTGACGGACGCGAGCAGCACCCGCAACGATACAGATGCGGTGGTCATCTTCGTACTCCTTCAGAAAGCAGAAGTGCAGAAAGTGCCAGGCGAGCTCGCGTTACTGTGCGCGAGTGAGTGACGCCGTCGGGCGCGGCGGTTCTCGTTGCGAAATATTACGTTTTATTCAGGCGTCGCCGGCCGGTCGGCAAACCAGCGCAGGCGGTAAGCGTTCGTCGCAGTGCGGCCGAGCCGGCGCACCAGTCGATTGTTGACGATCACGCCGACCGGCGCGCCGATGATCGGCACCAGCTGGGCAAGTTTTGCCAGGTCGATGTAGTCGCGGTACTCCTGCTGGAACGTGCGCCAGTCGAAGTCGTCGAGCGATGCAGGCAGTTGCTGGCTGTAGGTGGGCCAGTCGCTGACCCGGCGGTACACATCGAGGCGATGCGCGTCGCTCGAAAAAGCCAACTGAAAGACGTGCAGCAGGTAGATGCGCTCCTTGTAGTCTTCTCCCGGGTAGCCGTACAGCGCGCCGATGTCGAACAGCAGCTTCAGCTTGATACTGAGCAGCAGCGGGAAGTCCGCGAGCCCGAGGAAGAAGCCGCCGGCGCCGGTTACGCCGCCCTCGATCGCCGCCGTGCGGCTGTAATTTTCGATCTTCTCCGTCACCAGAATTTCACGCTGCGAAAGCGTGCGGCCGTGGAGCGGCGCCGGCGCCGTGAAATTCGAGCCGGCGATGACAGCGCGTGTCATCTGCTTGATGACGGTTGTGACGGTTTCGTGAACGCGCTCGGGAATGAGCCGGTTGATCCGGTGCTGCAGGCCGCGCGACGCCTGGCTCCAGAGTCCCGGCGGCCTGCTCATCTGCTCCTGCCAGCGCTGCAGGTCGTCGCGGGCCTGTCGCTCGTAGTCGTCGTGATGGAGAACGGGGAGGGCCATGGCGCTATGAGAAACGCCACGACCCTCCTTGGCAAGCGTTACAGCGAATCGAGGAATGTCAGGACCTGACTCTTCTGAGCATCGGTCAACGCGTTGTAACGATCGCGTGCACCGGCACCCTGGTTGGCGTGACGCTGGATGGCCTCCTGCTTCGTGAACGACAAGCCGTCGTGCATCAGCCGGTTGCGCGTCCGCACCGCCCACAGCGGCGCTGTGCGCATCAGGTTCCGGGTGCTCGCGAACTCCGGCGCAGGCGAGATCGGAATGCCGTCGCCGGTGCCGATGTCATGCGACAGGTAATCGCTGTAGGGATGGAAGATCTTGTTCCCCAGCGCCAACGGAACGCGGAACGCGCCACCGTTGATCAACGTGCCTGCCCGCGCCGTGCGCAGTGTCGAGACATGACAGCCGTTGCAGCCAACCTGGTTGAACAGCGCTTCGCCTTGCTGCACGTTCTGCGTGATTCGCCCGCGAGACGGTGCTTTGGTCGAGCGCATGAAGTTCGCGAACGCTTTCACGTCCTCGCCTTCGTCCTCCGGCTCCGGGACCGGGTCGAAGCCCGTGCCGAAACCGACGTTGCGCCCGCTCGAAGTGTTCTCGTCGGGGAACAGCGGGCTCGTGATGCCCATCTCGTTGAGATACGCGTCTGCCGAGAACGACTCGAGGCTGCCGTGCTGATTCTTCCAGCCGAACCGACCGACACGTGTCGCGTTGCCGGCTTCGAGCACCGGCACCATGACCGCTGTGCCGCGAATGTCCGCGGGCTGCCCATCGCGAATCGCAAGCAGTGTCTCGTTGGCGACGCACTCGACGAAGCCGTTGCCGAGCGTGTTGGTCGAGATGCGGAACGTGCGCACGTCGTCTTCGAACGCGACGCGCTCGACGATCGCCGCATTGGTCGCGCGCGAATGGATCAGCGAGCCGCCGAGCGATTCGAAGAAACCGCCGGACGCATCCAGTCTACCGGTGCGATGCTCCGCGATCTGGCTGGCGCCGCCGGTCACGACGTTCTGGTGACACTCGGCGCAGCTCTGCGCGTTGTACGTCGGGCCGAGGCCGTCGGCAATCGATTCGACTTCTTCGAAGATGAAGCGGTTGTCGTTGAAGGAGCGGTCCGGCACGACGTTGTCTTCGTTGAGCGTATCGAAGGCTACTCCCTGGCGCAGGTAGCCATTGGTGCGGTTGTCGAAGCCCGTCGGCGCTTCGGTGAAGACATCCGCCTGCGTGATCGCTGCCGTGTCCTCTGCCGGCGTTCTTCCTGAAGGCTGGAAGCGGCTGGTAGCGCGTTCGTCGGCAGTGGAGCCGACGCTCAGTAACAGCAGCGGCGACGCAGTCACCGCCAGCAGTGCAAACCTTCTCAGTGCTTGCATCACGATTCTCCCGGTTGATTCGTTGAGCAAAAGGATCCCGCCTCGCGCACTGCGCGAGTTTTTTCGGTGGTGGCTTTCTCCCCTGTTGCGCTGTCGAGGCAGCGATCTGATTTCAGGACGCGCGGCAGAGTGCGCTCATGAATTGACGCGTGCAATGGGTTGCAGCGTCCGATTCTGGAGACGACGGAGATCGCTGACGCTAAAAGGACTAAGCGAGCGGCACGCCGTACAAGTGGCCGTGCAACAGGAAGAGCGCGACGAACACTGCGATTGCAGCGAGCAAGCGCACGATGCCGATCTCACGCAGCGCCGGCGCGAGTTGGTTGCGTCCCGCGGCGATCGCCGCGAACGGAACGTTGGAAGTCTGACTCGCGAACTGTGTCCATCGCTCGCCGTACGCGCGGCGACGCTTCGCA
This sequence comes from Steroidobacteraceae bacterium, assembly GCA_035275145.1. Taxonomy (GTDB): domain Bacteria; phylum Pseudomonadota; class Gammaproteobacteria; order Steroidobacterales; family Steroidobacteraceae; genus Steroidobacter. Next base: position 12,887 of record DATENH010000185.1, read on the forward strand.
TCGATCGATGCGGTGCCGCCGACTGCGAGCACGAGCAGCGAGCCGAACACGATCGACGACGCGAGATCGCCGTTGACGACGAAGTGCACGAACGCCCACAGCGCCGTGCCCCACAAGAACGGATGGCGAGTGATGCGCGTGATGCCGCGCACATTCACCTCTCGCGTGAGTTGCGATTCGCCGCTTGCTCCGGCAGGGCTCGGCGTCGAGACGCCGATCGTGACGAGCGCCGCTGCGATCAGTACCAGCGGCTCCGCCACCGGCTTCAGCGCGAGCAATTTGCCCCACAGCGGAATGTAAGGTGCAGCGGAATACGCCCTGATCAGCCAGATCAGTCCGACGATCGACGTGAGCGCGAACACTCCGCGGAAGATCTTGTCGCCGACGACGCGCACCAGGCTGTCGCGCAGACGTGTACCGGAGACGCCGAAGTGAATCGCGAGGAAGAATGCAGCGGCGGCAATGACATTTGCCATGGCCGCATCTTACCTCTAGTAGATGTCCAGGTCGTGGCCGACGACGAAGCGACCGCGATACGACTCGCCGATCTGGCGCGTCAGTTCGTTCTCGTTCAGCCGATGCGCTTGAAGGATCAGAAGCTCGGGCCTGGCGCGCGCGGCCAGCTCGATGACATCGCGGACGCCTTGAGCCTGGAGCTCCCGGATCAACACGTCGCAGCCGTTGCACTGGTTGATGACGACTTGAGCCGGGCTGGTCTCGCCGGCGATCACGATCCTGCGGTCGGCGGTTTGCAACCGATAGCCGCCGGCGAATGCGATGACCGTGACTTTGTCGTCCCGGTAGACGAGACCCGGCGCGATCTCATGGGCGTTGACCTGGACGCCATCGTTCCACGCCGCGAGCACATGCTCGGTCAGCGTGCGAATGCCGGGCGGCCCGTAAACCTCGAGCGGTTGCTTGCGTCCAAGCATCGAGGGTGTGAATACCAGATCCGGAAAGCCGGCGGTATGGTCGAACTGCAGCCGCGTGGCGAACGCGTGGGTGAGCCTGATGGGATCGAGCGCAGCGATGCCTTTCTCATGCGCCGCAGCCGCGCGCCTCATGACGCCCGGGCCGAAGTCGACCAGGTACGCCTGGCCGTCCGCGACGATCGCGGTCGCCGGCCCCGCGCGGCGCGACAGCGGCTCCGGGTCGCCGGTGCCGAGCAGCACGATCTGCGTCGTGAGCGCCAGGGCTGTAATCGCGGAGAGCACGGGGTGGAGTCATGAGAGGAGGAGAGGGGTGGGAGTGTCACTGTATATAAACACAGAGAGGAGAGCAACAGTGCACGAAACAACGTGGGAAGTAACGGGTAGCCCGCTGTGATAGTGGGCGGCGTTCAACGTATATGAAGGGTATGGGGTCGCGAGAGGCAGCTGCGGATCGCTCGATGGACTGGCCGGCGTCTGGTGAAGCGGATTGGGATGCGATCTACGCGGAGCATCTGCCGCGCATCTACAACTATTTCCGTTTCCGTCTCGCGGCGGATGCGGATGTCGAAGATCTGACCGCGCGCGTGTTCGAGAAGGCGTGGTCGGCGCGCCGCCGCTACCGCCGGGATCTCGCAGCGTTCTCGACCTGGCTGTACCGG
>DATENH010000186.1:0-9227 GCA_035275145.1 Steroidobacteraceae bacterium
TTCGAGCGCGTCCGGTCCGGGGCGAATGATGGACTGCATGCGCTGCTCGCCGAACCGGCGCGTCCAGATTTCGCGGCGTTCGGAATTTTCACGGCCGTCATGGCGTTCGATGACGACATGAACTGCGACGTCGTCATGAGAACGTCGCGGGAGCGATGCGAACAAGGCAATCGTGCGCGCCAGCATGCTGCTGCCGCTCGTGACACTGCAGCGGCCGCTGAATTCCTTGCGCCGACGGGCGTCGTGAACACTGCGCAACAGCAGTGGCAAGCGATCGAAGGATGAACCGAGGACTTGAGCGTGAACGCTCGCGGCGACCATGGGCTCCGATTATAGAGCCTCGCGCTTCACCTGGCTGCGTCGCCACGTCGCCGGTGGCGTGCCGTATTCGCGACGGAATGCGCGAATGAATGCCGTGTCGGTCTGGTAGCCGACGCCTTCGGCGATGTGAGCCAGCGGCGTATTGCCATGACGCAGGAGGTTCGCGGCCAGCATCATGCGCCATTGAGTGAGGTACTGCATCGGCGCGGTGCCGACGAGATGCTGAAAGCGTTCGGCCAACACGGAGCGCGACGTACCGGCCGCACGTGCCAGGTCTTCGAGCGTCCACGCTTGCGCCGGATGCTTGTGGAGCGCAGACAGCGCAGCGCCCACGATGCGGTCGCTCACTCCCGCGAGCCATCCCGTGCGACCTTCGCCCTGCTCATGCATGTAGAGGCGCAGCACTTCGATGAACAGCACTTCGGCGAGCTTGGCCAGCACGCCCGCACCGCCCGGCCGCGGCGAACGCGCTTCGGCGAGTGCATAGCGAACCGAGGATTCCAGCCACGCGCCCGCATTCGAGCCGCGGACGTTGACGCGCACGATCGGCGGCAATCCGGCGAGCAGCATCTTTGCCAGCTTCGCTTCGCACGCGAGGTAGCCGCACAGCAATCGCGTCGTCGCGCCCTTGCCACCGAAGGTCAACAATCGTGGACGGCGCGAGAGTACAGCATCCAGGCGCGAGCCTTTCGCCGGCGGCAGGCCGACCTGCGAAGTCATGAGATGAGCGTCGCCTTGCGGAAAGATCACGGCGTCGCCGGCGATCAGCCGCAACGGCGGTTGATCATCCATCTCGACGTAGCACTCACCCTCGGTGATCAAATGAAAGATCACGACCCGCTCTGCGCCCGGCTCGAGGAGCGAAGCGACCGAGTCGGCGCGTTGCGAGCGATAGCACCACGGCGCAGTGAACTTCGCGTTGATGAAGATCGCGCCGACCAGGTGCACGACGCGCAGCGTTTGCGACAGAGCATCCATCAGGAGTTCGCCACTTCGACGTGCAGCCCGACAGGAGTCTCTTCTTGAATGGCGCACGGAACGGGCGAGCAGCGATGACACTCTTCGACCAGCGCACGCAGCTTCTCCGCAGGAACTCCGCGTGCCGCGATCGTGACGTGGAGTTGTACGTCCTGGGGCCCGGCGCCAATGGGACTGCCGTCGGACTCGGCCATGCCGAGCAGTCCGCGCGTGTCGGAGCGGCTCGTGGCACGCAGTTCGAGCTTAGTCAGTTCGATGCCATCGCGCGCAGCGCCCATCGCGATCCGCGTCGCCGTGCAAGCCGCCAGACCTGCGCGCAGCAGCCAACCGGGCGTGACCTGATCGCCCGTGCCGCCCAATTCGCTCGGCATATCGGTCGCGATCTCGATGCCATTGGCGTTGCTGGTGACGATGCGCGTGCTGCCGCGCCAGCGAGCTACGGCCGGGCTGTCGTCGTGCATGCCCATGTCCGGGCGCCTGCGTAGGACGACCTCGACCCGCTCCAGTGCGTCCGCGACATATTGTGCCGACATGATCGAGCCCCGTACCTGTTCGAATGGGCCCGATTGTGGGCGCGTCCGGGCGAGAAGCCTAGTGGCCGGCAGGCACCAGCGGATGATCGGACAGCAATCCCGGACGGCCGGCACGAGCCGCGAGGCACGCCGCGGCGCCGCGGACGATCGGTCAGACCTCGGCGACGCGAAGGCAGGACGCTGCAGGCACGCGCCAGCACACTGCGGCGCCATGGATGCACGACTCCAACGACGCGTTCAGCGCTATGGCTGGGACCTGGCGAGCACTGAGTACGATCCTCTCTGGGAGGAGCAACTCGCACCCGCGCGAACGGCGATGCTCGCCGCCGCGTCGCTCGCGCCACCGGAAAGCGTTCTGGACCTCGCTTGCGGCACGGGACTCGTGACACTCAATGCCGCCCGCAGCGTCGGCCCGCGCGGCACCGTGCTTGGCACCGATCTCTCCGGTCAGATGATCGAGGTGGCGCGGCAACGTGTCCTCGAACAGCAGCTGCCGAATGTGACCTTCCAGCGCATGGACGCCGAAACGCTCGACCTGCCGAGTGCGACATTCGATGTCGTGCTGTGCGCACTGGGTCTGATGTATTTGCCAGACCCGCAACGAGCGCTGACCGAGTGGCTGCGCGTACTGAAGCCCGGCGGCCGCGTCGCGATCGCCGTGTGGGGCAAACGCGTGAACTGCGGCTGGTCGCCGGTGTTCCCGATCGTCGATGCGGAAGTCGACACCGACGTGTGCCCGCTGTTCTTTTCTCTCGGCGAGCCGGACGCACTGGCGCAGCTTGCGACCGACAGCGGATTTCAGAACGTGCAGCAACGACGCATCGCGACCGTCTTGAGTTACGTCGATGCGGACGAGGCCTGCGACGCGGCGTTCGTCGGCGGACCCGTCGCGCTCGCCTGGTCGCGCTTCGACGCGCAGACACGTGCGCGCGCACGAGCTCGCTACAAGCACGCGATCGAGCCGTGGCGGCGCAGTGAGGGTTATCGGATCCCCGGCGAATTCGTCATCGTCGCCGGAAGGAGGCCCAGATGAGCAGCGATCGGCGGACCGTAGCAGCCTGCGTTTTTCAGGGACACGCAATGGCCGGGCACGAATGCCCGCTCGCCCAGGCGCTGGCGCGGCGCCTGCTCGAGGGCGAGATTGCGGACTCACCCAACTGCGTGGAGCGCGAGGTCTGCAAATATCGAGCGATCGCGCGCGTTCTCGGCTGCCCGCTCATCGCTTCGCACGGGCACGCGCTGCATTCTCCTTAGCGCGGAGCGCTGCTTGCATCACGCGCTCGCCTCGCGATGCTCGCTTCTCGCTGCTTCCCACACCTCGCGCGCTGCTCCCGCGTTCAGAGCTGCGATGCCGATGCCCGTGATCAGGTCCGGCCACGCCGAGTCGAAAAATCCGGTCAACGCACCCGCGACGATGATTGCTCCGTTCGCGTACACGTCATTGCGTGCCGACAGGAACGCGGCTTTCGCCAGGCTGCCCGCCGTATGACGATAACGCGCGAGCACGACTGCGCAGACGAAATTCACGGCCATTGCACCCAGCGCGGTCAGTGACAAGGGCAGTGCTGTCGGCGGCACGGGCGACAGAAACTTGGTCGCGGCCATCCACAACGTCGCCAGCCCGGGGATCAGCAACAAGGCCGCGAGCACCATGCCGACGCGCGCACGGGCGATTGCCGACCAGCCGAGCGCGACGAGAATCAGGAAATTGACCGAGGCGTCTTCCAGGAAGTCGATGCTGTCGGCGAACAGCGCGACCGAAGCGATCGCCAGCGCAATCGAGAATTCGACGAAGAAGTAGCCGAGGTTCGCGAGGCAGACGAACCTGACCGCGGGAGCGAGCCCTGAATGACGATCGTCAGCCATGTTCGATGGTAAGCTGCGCGCCAGCGGGAGAAAAGCATGCAACCACGCCGCTCTGCGACTGTACGTTTGACGCACTGGATGAGCGCCCTCGGGATCGTTGCGCTCATCGTCAGCGGCACCGCCATCCTGCTCGCCCATCCGCGCCTGTACTGGGGCGAAACCGGCGCCGTCGGCACGCCCGCGCTGATCGATCTGCCGATTCCGTTCCTGCTCGGCCATTCGGGCTGGGGTCGTTACCTGCATTTCCTGGCTGCGTGGCTCTGTCTCGCGAGTGGCGTCATCTACGTGATCCACGGACTCGCGTCAGGGCATTTACGCCGCATGCAGCCGGCGTACAACGTCGCGCAACGATACAGCTATCTGCTGGTCGTTTTCGTGCTCGGGCCGTTGGTGTTGCTGTCCGGGTTGGCGTTCTCGCCGGCAATTGCATCGGTGGCACCCGCGATCGTCAACATGTTCGGTGGACAGCAGTCGGCACGCACGATTCATTTCTTCGTCGCTGCAGCCATCGTGATCTTCGTGCTCGGGCACGTCGCCCTCGCCTTCAAGGGCGGCTTTCGCGCCCGCATGCGCGCGATGATCTCCGGGCACGAGGCGGAGTCGTCATGAGCAAAATCATTTCGCGCCGAACGATGCTTGCGTGCGGTCTCACGGCGGTCGCGGGTGCTGCGGCAGTCCGCATTGCCGGTCGCTACGGACTCATCCCGCCGGACTCCGGCGGCTTGTACGGCATCGGCGAGACGCTGACGTATGCATCGCAACGGCTGCTCATCGGCAAGCACGCCCTGGCGCGCGAATTCAGTCGCGGCGACGTGTCGCGAGTGATTCCGGTCAACGGGCCGCCGCCAGAGATTGAAGCCTACGACCGTCTGCTGGTTGGCGGCTTCGCGGACTGGCGCCTGCACGTCGACGGCATGGTGGCGCGGCCTGCTGCATTCTCGCTTGCGGATCTGCAGAAGTATCCGGCGCACACGCAGATCACTCATCAGGCGTGCGAGGAAGGCTGGTCGTTCATCGCCGAATGGACCGGCGTGCGGCTGTCGCACGTGCTCGATCTCGTGCAGGTCGATCCGCGGGCCCGCTACGTCGTGTTCTTCCCGTTCGACAACTTCTGGGAAAGCATCGACATGATCGATGCGCTGCATCCGCAGACATTTCTCGCTTATGGATTGAACGGACGCGAGCTGCCGCCGGAGCACGGCGCGCCGCTGCGCGTGCGAGTGGCAAGACAGCTCGGTTACAAGAGCGTGAAATATCTATCGCGGGTGATCGTGACCGATTCGCTCGACCAGTTCGGCACAGGCGTCGGCGGCATCAACGCCGAGTATGGCTACTCGTGGTGGGGCGGAATCTGAGCTGATCGCTCACACCCAGCGGCGCACGCGCTGCGTGTAGTCGTCCCAGGTCGCGCCGTGCGTCCGTGCGAGCCACGGCTCTTCACCGAACACGACGCGCAAGTGAAACGCGATCGCGACGCAGAGCGCGTACCAATACCTTTGCCGAACACGTAGAAGTCGCGCACGCACCAGAGCAGACCGACGCAGCCGATCGCCAGCGGTAGCAGCCCGAGCGGATGCGCGAGTCCGGTCTGCGAGGTCGAGACGAGCCAATAGATCGGAACGGCGAACGCTACGATGCCAGGCAGCGCCAGGAAGGCGAACAGCGCACGGAGGAACATGCCTGGATCATGTCACTTCACGGCCGGAAGCACACCATCGAGCAGCACCTCGAACGTGATGTCGGTCTGCGCGCGGCTGCGATACATCCCGGACGTCATGACCAGGACCAGGTCATGCGAGGGAATGAGCATGATGCGCTGGCCACCGTAGCCCACAGCCATGATCCACGGCGTATGCGCAGCGTCGCGCGCCGTGCCGAGCCACCATTGATACCCGTAGTTCTGAAAGCCGAACGGGCGATCCGAGATCTTCGCCTGAACGCTGGTCGAGGCTTTGACCCAGGTCGCCGGAACGACCTGCTTTCCTTGCCACTGACCGCTCTGCATATAGAGCGAGCCGAACTTCGCCATGTCGCGCGGCAGGAGGCGCAGGCCCGACGCAGCGATCGGCGTTCCGTCCGGATAGGTGATCCATTCGTAGCGCTCGATGCCGAGCGGCCCGAACAGCACTTGCTCCGCGTACTTGTTCAAGCGCTGCTTCGTCGCTCGTTCGATGACGGCCGCGACGAGCATGGTATCGCCGCCGCTGTAGCGAAAGTGCTCGCCTGGCGCTGCCGCGATCGGGCGTGACAGAACGAAACGATAGCGGTCGCTCGCAGCATCCATTGCGGTCTCGCTGTTGAGCGGATCGCCGTAGGCTCGCGAATCCTCATCCCATTCCAGGCCGGACGTCATCGACAGCACATCGCGCAAGCGAATGCGCAGACGTTCCGGCGTCTGCAGATCCTGATATTCCGGAAAGTAACGGAGCACCGGAGTGTCAAGGTCGGAGATCGCACCGGCGGCCATGGCAATGCCGAAGAGCGCCGAAGTCACGCTCTTGGAAACCGAGCGCAGGTCGTGCAGCGTCGCGGCGTCGAAACGGACCATGCCGAGCGGCTGACCGCGCCGCTCGTCTTCGCCCTGGAAATATTCCTCTGTGACCAGCTTGCCGGAACGGACGACGAGCAGGCTGTGGACGTTGGAGTACTTGCCGGCGCGGATGTCGGCGACCAGCTTCGTGATTGCCGGACCATCGATACCGACGGTCTCCGGTGACGCCGTTGGCAGCTCATCGCGCGCAGCGACCTGTGTGGTGGCTGCGGAGCCTAACAGCAGCACTCCCAGTAGCTGCTGCGCAACCCATGTTCGTCTCGATGGTTCCCGCATAGCGCCTCCCGACGGCCGTTCCCGATTGGACGCGCGCGGGCGCTGTGGCGTTTATCTACGACCTCAGTTGCCACCACGCTGCCAGCGTCGCGAGCTTCTCCTCCGATCGCCAGGGCTTGATCTTTCCCTGTCCGAGCGCAGCGATTTCCGTGCGCAGGCGCTGCTCGGTCACTGAGACGTCAGCCGCGACTTTCGCGTAAGCGTCGCGCTCGACGAGCACACCGCATTTCATTCCCTGTTCCTCGAGCGCCTCTGCGACGACCTCGCGGAATAACTTGCCTTCGAGCGCGTGCACGCGAACGTGAGGATTGCCGAGCGAGTCGGGGTCGATGACGCTGCCGACGACCATTGCCGCACGCTTGATGCCCGCAGTCTCCTTCAGCACCTTGCGCATTTCGCGCGCGGCAATCCGGCGCACTTCCTTCACGGCCTTGTCGGACAGCGCGGCGCCGGTCCGCTCCGGCAGCTCCAGGGTCGGATGATAGGGAAAGCGCGACTGGGGCAGCTCTTCGGTGGAGAGCGCAACGGTATGGATCGCCTCGATGGCGCAACCGTCCGCGCCCTTGCTGACGATGGCCGCAATGGCAAAGCCCGACTTGATTCGCAGGCCGATGGCTTTCATCGGGTGACTCCCCGTTCCGCCGCGATCATGCTCCGCGAGCCATGATCGCGCTAGAACCTGCCATCGGCCGTCAGGTTATCAGTCTTTCGCGACGGCGGCGGGCTCCAGCGCCCGCGCGCTCATCAATGCAAAGGGCAGCGAGTAATTGCCCTCGTGGCAGGCGTATTCGAGCATCTGCTCGTCGGAACGCCCGAAGCGCGTCTCGCCCTTCCAGGGCTGTGTGTAGTAGGTGGGATCCTCCACCGTGAACAGATACCTGATCTCATCCGGCGACACACGAGTAATCCGCTCCGTCACGGTAGTTTCAGGGCCCACGAAGAACAGCATGCCCGGGCCGGCGCGCGCGCCGCTGGTCGGCGCGAAGTACTTCGTCTCGATCACCAGCGTCTCGCCTTCCCACCAGCCGATCGCATCGCCGAGCCAGGAGACCAGGGCTGCCGGTGCGTGCCGCGCGTTCATCCGCACGACGCGTGCCTCGTGCAGCTCCTCGTTAGCGATGACGATTGCATCGCGCGTCTGCACGATCTGCCGCAGATCATCGGCGGGCACGACAGTGACCGGCGGCGCAGCGCTGGTTGCCGTGAGACAGCGCTCCGAGCCCGGCCGCGCTTCCGGGCCGTCGAACGCAGTGAGCACGGCCGCGCCGGTCGCCTTCGCCAGCGTCTTGAAGTGATCGTTGCCGGGAATCTTGCCGCTGGCCGGTTCGGTGATGATCGAGCTGCGATACTCGCCGCCGATCGCCTCGACGCCACGGTCCCAGAAATACTCGGCGGGCTCGCCGGGTTTCGACTGATCGTTGGTCTTCGCCAGAATCCGCGCCTGAAGCTGCGCTGCCTCTTCGCGCGTGATGACGAAAGACTTCACATCGTCCGGCCGCTCCAGCGGCGTGATGTTCCTGTGCGACCACACGCCCTGCAAATCGACCTGGCCGTCCGCCAGCCGCGGCGGCCGATACTCAGCCGCCTGAGCGGCGGCGGCGGCGAGCAACCCGCATACATATATATAGCGCACGAAACCATCCCCGGAACGATATCGAGGCTCATTGTCAGAGCCGCGGGCTCGGCCGGGAACGCACTAAAGTAAGCCGGGGTGTCACACGACTGCCGGGTCAGCCTGTGACGTAAGAGCAATCGCACCGAAGCGGCGATGGCGAATTGCATATTCCTCCAGCGCGGCATCGAGTGCGTGGGCATCGAAGTCCGGCCACAGGCAATCGACGAAATGCAGCTCCGCGTATGCCAATTCCCACAGCAGAAAGTCGCTCAAGCGTTTTTCGCCGCCGGTGCGGATCAACAGATCGACTTCCGGGGCCGGCATTGCCGAGTGATCCACGTCGGCGAGCCGCTCGACGAAGCGCGAGCGGTCCATGTCGTTTCCTGCCTGCGCGCGTCGACATACTTCGACCAGGCTGTGCTGGGCGGAATAGTCCACTGCGATGCGCAGACGCATGCCGGTGCAGTGAGCCGTCGCGCGTTCGCTGTCTTCGATCAACGCGAGCAAGTCGGAACTCAACCGGTCGCGACGGCCGATCACGTTCATGCGGATCGACTGCTCGACGCAACGCGAGGTCTGCGTTTGCAAGTGTCGCTTGAACAGCGCGAACAGCCCGCTGACTTCGGCTGTCGGCCGGTGCCAGTTCGCGGCCGAGAACGCGTACAGCGTCAGCGTACCGATGCGCCGCCGCGCCGCCGCCTCGACCACGGTGTTGACCGCATCCGCGCCGGCACGATGCCCGACGGTTCGCGGCAAGCGCTGTCGCTGCGCCCAGCGGCCGTTACCATCCATGATGATTGCGATATGCATTGGAGAGTACTCTGTAGTGCAAAGCTATGCGGCAAATTTTTTTCAGGCCCGCCGGGTCGCCTTGATCACTGCCTCGACGTGGTCGAGGTAGCGATGCAGCGCGTTGCGGCCGACGGAGGTAATGCGATACACCGAGCGCGGCCGACGATCTTCGAATGACTTGGTGCAGGTCACGTAGCCGGCTTCCTCGAGCTTGCGCGCATGCGCGCTCAGGTTGCCGTCGCTGACGTCGAACAGTGCCTTGAGCTCGACGAAGGTGAGCTCTTCGCGAACTGCG
>DATENH010000187.1:0-13706 GCA_035275145.1 Steroidobacteraceae bacterium
GACTGCAAGACCGCATCGAACCAAATCGCAGCGGCGACTGACGCCGGGCCGGATGTTCCTCTATCGGCTCGCGGCGCGGCTCGCCTATCTGATTGTCGAGACGATGTGGCGCACCTGCCGGCTGCGCTTCGTCAATCTCGATCGGCTGACGACGCTGGTCCGGGAGCAGGGCGCCGTCATCCCCGTGTTCTGGCATCAGCACCTGCTGATGTGCGCGCGCTTCATCGCCGATCCACGCGCTGAACTGAAGACCGGCTTCATGATCTCGCCGTCAGTCGACGGCCAGGCGCCCACGATGCTTGCCGAGCTCTACGGTGCGCACGTCGTCCGCGGCTCGGGCTCTTACACGGGCATGCGCGCAGTACGCGGCGTTCACACGGCAATCGTCAAAGAAGGTATCTCGCCCGGCATCACGCCGGACGGCCCGCGCGGCCCGCGATTCAAGTTCAAAGCGGGCGCGATCTTCACCGCTCAGATCAGTGGCAAAGCTGTAGTACCGATCGCCTACGCCGCGAAGCCCGCGTGGGTGCTGCGGACCTGGGACAAGTTCATTATTCCGCCGCCATTCGCCAAGGTCGTCATCGCAATCGGCGCGCCGTATACCCCTGCGAAGAAGCTCGACGACGAACAGATGGAAGCAGCTCAGCGCGAGCTGGAGCGGCGCATGCTGCAAACCTATCGCGATGCTGCCGCCGCACTAACCGCCAAGCGCTAACCGCTAACCGCTTCCTTCTTCTCTTCGCAATCCTCGTCGACGCAATCCTCGACTTCGATCTGGATCGTCGCGTGCGTGATGCCGAAGCGCTCGGCGAGCAGCACCTTCGCATCTTTCAGCACGACTGCGTGATCGGCAGCGGCGGTCACCGATGCATGCATCGTCAGCAGAGCTTCGTGCGGCCCGACCAACCAGGCGTGCACGTGATGGACGTCGCGAATCGCCGGGATGCGCTGCTCGAGCGTATCGCGCAGCTCGCGGACATCGAGCCAATCCGGCGAGCCCTCCATGAGGATGTGCGCCGAACGCCGCACGAGTGCCAGCGCGCTGCGCACGATGAGCACCGACACGAGCAACGACAACAGCGGATCGATCGGCAGCCAGCCCGTGAACAGGATGACGACGCCGGCGATCACTGCGGCCACCGAGCCGAGCAGATCGCCTAAGACGTGCAGCGTCGCAGCCGCGATGTTCATGTCGTGCGAGTCGCCTCCTCGCAGCATTGCGAAGACGATGACGTTCACGCACAGCCCCAGCCCGCCGACCCAGAGAATCGCCGTCCCGTTGGCGGGAACCGGATTCAGCAGGCGCTGCACGGCTTCGATCGCGATCCAGGCGACGATGAACAGCAGGGCACAGCCGTTGACGAAGGTCGCGAGCACCCGCAGCCGCTGATAGCCGAAAGTGCGACGCCGATCGGCCGGCCGAGCCGCGATGCGAGTCGCTGCCCAGGCGAGCGCGAGCGCCGCCGTGTCGGTCAGCATGTGACCGGCGTCAGCCAGCAGCGCCAGCGACTGCGCCAGGATGCCGCCGGCGAACTCGACGAACATGAAGGCGCCGGTGAGTGCGAGTGCGACGCCAAGCAGCGTCCCGCTGCTGTGCCCACCATGGCCATGCTCGTGATGGTCGTGCGCAGGATGGTGGTCGGTCATGGGGGCAGTATACTGCGCACCCGCTATGAAGCTCTCCGTGGTCATCCCCGTCTGCAACGAGGCCGAAAACGTGCAGTCGCTCGCGCGCGAGATCCAAGTCGCGCTCGCGCCGCACGGGCCGTTCGAGATCATTTTCATCGACGACGGCAGCACCGATGCCACCGCGGCCGCGGCGGTTGCGGCGCGCGACGGCGGGATTCCGGAAATCCGGCTGCTGCAGCATTCGCGTCGCAGTGGCCAGAGCGCGGCGGTCTGGACCGGCGTGCGTGCGGCCCGTGCCGACTGGATTGCGACGCTGGACGGCGACGGTCAGAACGATCCCGCCGATATCCCGGTGCTGCTGGAGGCGCTGCGCGGCGGCGATGAAGCGCTGCGACTCATCATGGGCAATCGCAAAGCGAGCCGCAAAGACACCTGGCTGCGCAAAGTGTCGTCACTTGTCGCCAATTCCGTACGCGGGCGGATGTTGCGCGATGGCACGCCGGACACGGGCTGCGGCATCAAGCTGCTGCACCGGGCCACATTTCTCGAGTTGCCCCGCTTCAATCACATGCACCGCTTCCTGCCGGCGCTGTTCCAGAGAGCGGGCGCGAAGGTCATCTCGGTCCCCGTGCGCCATCGTCCGCGCACGCGCGGCACTTCGAAATATGGGCTGCATAATCGGCTGTGGGTCGGCATCGTTGACCTGTTCGGGGTCCGCTGGCTGATCGTTCGCAACCCGCCGCCTGTGACGGTGAGCGAGCGCTAGCCGGCGCGGAATGGAAAACCCTTTATTCGCCAGCGCCCTGCGCTTTCTTCTGCATATTCCCTGTGACACAATCGGCCCGGCTGCCATCCCACAATACGAGCGGATGCGATGGCAGACGGGAGGATGGGGAATGAAGAAGAACACCCACGTTGTGTTGGGTTCGAAGCAGTCGTCGCGTAGCTGACGTCGCGAGCGGACGAGTGTCGAGTCAACCGAGCCCACCGAGCCGACCCGGGGCGCTAGCCTCGTTGCGCAGCCCCGACGAGCTGTTTCCATCGCGTGCCGGCCACCGCCGCAGCAAGGCCGGGCTGGACGTCCTGCTCACCAAGGCCGCGATCGATTTCCAGAATCTCGCCACCGAGCACGCCGACGCGCTCGTGCGCCTGAACCTCGAAGCACTGCGCGAAGCCGCCGGCCTCGACGCGCTGCTGATCGCCTCGTTCGATTCCGCTCACGCCACGATCGAGCACGTCGTCGGCGTGACCGGCCTGTTCGCCACGTTCAATCCCGAGATACTGCGCGGCGAGTCGCTCGAACGGTTCCCGTATCTGCGCAATCGCCTGGAGCACCTGCGCGTCGTCGAGATCCGCGACACGTCGCAACCTCGCCCCGATCTCGCGCCCGAAGCGTCGCAGCTCGCAGCGATGCGCGTCGGTGCGGCGCTCATCATCGGCTTCGCGACCCAGGGCAGGACGAGCGGCTTCATCGCGCTGTGCTCGACGCTGCCGCGCGACAGTTGGGATGCGAATCTGCATCTCATGTTGAAGCTGCTCGGCTCCAGTTATGCCACCGGCATCGAACGGGTGCGCTATCAGCGGCACCTGAAGCAGCTCGAAGAGCGCGACGCGCTCGCGCTGCATGGCGCGAACGACGGCTTGTGGGATTTCGACCTGGATCGCAAGACCACGTACTTCTCGCCGCGCTGGAAGTCCATGCTCGGGTACGGCGACGACGAGGTCGAGCCGTTGACCGACTGGCAACAGCTCGTGCACCCGGACGATATCGAGCGCGTGCGCGCATCGCTTCGCGATCACCTCGCGGGGATCGAGCCCTTGTTCGAGAGCGTGCATCGGCTGCGCCATCGCGACGGCGTGTGGTTGTGGGTCGTCAGCCGCGCGAAGGCCCGGGTCGACGAGCAGGGCCGCGCCCATCGCATCGTCGGCGTCGATCTGGACGTGACCGAGCGCAAGCTGTTCGAGGACGCGCTGTTCAAGGAGAAGGAGAGCGCGCAGATCACGCTGCAGTCGATCGGCGACGGCGTCATCACCACCGATTCGAAGTGCCGCATCGAGTATCTGAATTCGGTCGCCGAGCAGCTCACCGGCTGGCGCCTGGAGCATGCGCAGGGGCGCATCGTCGACGAGATCTTCCGCAGCTTCCACGAGGAGACCTGCGAGCCGCTGGAGAATCCGCTGGCGGTCTCGATCCGCCGCACGCGTGCGATCAAGAGCGTGCGGCCGACGCTGCTCATCCGGCGCGACGGCAACGAGCTCTATATCGAGAGCTGCGCCTCGCCGATTCGCGACAGTGCCGGCAACGTGCTCGGCGGCGTGCTCGTGTTCCACGACGTCAGCGAAAGCCGCGAGCTGAACCGCAAGCTGTCCTATCACGCGAGCCACGACATCCTGACCGGGCTGGTGAACCGGCGCGAGTTCGAGTCGCGGCTGGAGCGAGCGATCAAGAGCGCGCGAGCCCGCGAAGCGTCTTATGCGCTGTGCCACATCGATCTCGATCAGTTCAAGATCATCAACGACAACTGCGGCCACAGCGCCGGCGATGCGCTGCTCGGCCAGGTCGGCGCACTGCTCAAGTCGAAGATCCGTTGGCGCGACACGGTTTCGCGGTTGGGCGGCGATGAGTTCGGCGTGCTGCTGGAGAGCTGCTCGCTCGAAGAAGCCGTGCGCAACGCGGAGCAGCTGCGCGAGGCGATCCGCAACTACAAGTTCGTGTGGGAAGAGCGGACGTTCCGGCTCGGTGCGAGCATCGGTGTGGTGCCGATCTCACCGGAGAACGAGGACGTCGCGGCCCTGCTTTCGGCAGCGGACAGCGCCTGCGCCGCGGCCAAGGAGAACGGCCGCAATCGCATCTACAGCTTCCAGGAAAACGACATCGACCTGATGCGCCGCCGGCGCGAGATGCAGTGGGCGGCGCGTATCAACAACGCGCTGGAAGACGGGCGCTTCGAGATCTTCCGGCAAGTCATCCTGCCGCTGCAGAATCCGCAGGAGCACGGCCTGCACTACGAGCTGCTGCTGCGCATGCGCGACGAGGCGGGCAAGATCGTCACGCCGGATCAGTTCATCACGGCGGCCGAGCGCTACGGCCTCACGCCGAACATCGACCGCTGGATGATCGAGCACGCGCTGCGCTGGCTGGTCTCGGAAGCGGACGAGCGCGAGAAGCTGGAGCTGTGCTCGATCAATCTCTCCGGGCAGAGTCTCGGCGACGACAAGTTCCTGCCGTTCGTGATCGATCATTTCCATCGCAGCGGCATCGACGCCTCGAAGATCTGCTTCGAGATCACCGAGACCGCGGCAATCGCCAGCTTCTCGCAGGCGAACCGCTTCATCCACGCGCTCAAGGAGCTCGGCTGCCGCTTCGCGCTCGACGACTTCGGCACCGGCCTGTCGTCGTTCGGCTATCTCAAGCACTTCCCGGTCGATTTCCTGAAGATCGACGGCAGCTTCGTCAAGGAGATCCTGCACGATCCGATCGACCGTGAGATGGTGCGCTCGATCAACGAGATCGGGCATCTCACCGGCAAGCAGACGATCGCCGAGTTCGCGGAGAACATGGAGATCGTGGAGATGCTGCGCAGCCTGGGCGTGGACTACGCCCAGGGCTATGCGATTGCGACTCCGCAGCGCGTGATGAAGCTCGCCGCTCCCTAGGCGAATCGCACCGAGACGCGTCGGCGCGCCGCCACGCCGAGCAACGCCAGTCCCACGATGAACAGTCGGGCCGTGTCAGGCTCGGGCACTGCGATCGCCTGCTGCAGGTCCGTGACGTTGCCGTGGATCTGATAGATAGGCTGCGTCCGGGGAATCCGGAACGTCAGGAAGAGACTCCACTCGGCCGGCGTCGTCAGGCCCAGCAGCATGTCAGTCGATTGGATGACGGTCAGATCCGGCTCCAGGCGGACCAGCTGTGCGAACACGCTCAGACCCTCGAACGGCCCCGAGGACTGGGTGCCAAACAACGTCTCGAGCGCAAAGACATCGTTCGGGACGGTCGGGCGCGGCGCGGTCAAGTCGACCGCCACGAAGTCGCTTTCCAGTATCGAGGGGTCGGTGCTCACGAACGAGACAGGCTGGCCGACGACGGTCAGGTCATACCGCAGCACCGGATTGAAGTAGAACAGGCCGACGGGAACGGCAACGTTGTTCTCGAAAACGACCGCCGGGAAAATCTGACCCTCCGTCTCGATCGTGAACGAGCCCGTGATCGAAGCGCCGAGGATCGAGGCTGGCTGCGAGAACGGCGGCGGCATGGGCGGCCCCGGGACGTCCGTGACTATGCTGTCGATGACGGTCGAAAACGTGAAGGACACCGGCACGGCTGGTGCGGCCGTGGCGAACAATGCGAGCAGGCTGGCGAGGCAATACGGCGCGGCTCTTTTCATGACAACTCCCCTTTGTCTGATTTTTTGTGCGAGCCGCGCTAGTGTGCTCCTGAATCTGCGTTGCGTGTGCGATCTGACGTAATTTTCAAGAAGGTGTAAATCGCATCGACAGATCGACTGCGCGCACGTGCTTGGTGAGGCTGCCGACCGAGATGAAGTCGACGCCGGTCTCCGCCACTGAGCGCAATGTCTCCAGCGACATGTTTCCCGATGCTTCGAGCTCAGCGCGTCCGTTCGTGAGTCGTACCGCTTCGCGCATCTGCTCGAGCGAGAAGTTGTCGGGCAGCACACGGTCGACTCGCGCCTCCAGCGCCTCGCGCAGCTGCGTGAGATTCTCGACTTCGACTTCGAGCAGCACCTTCGAATTCAGTCGGCGTGCCTCGGCGACCGCTTTCGCGATCGAGCCGGCCGCCGCGATGTGGTTTTCCTTGACCAGGATCGCGTCGAACAACCCGATGCGGTGATTGGTGCCGCCGCCACAGCGCACTGCGTACTTCTGAGCGACTCGCAGACCAGGGATCGTCTTGCGCGTGTCGAGAATGCGGCACTTGGTACCGGCGACCGCGTCCACGTACTTGCGCGTTACGGTCGCTGTTGCGGACAGCATCTGCAGGAAGTTGAGGGCAGTGCGCTCGCCGGTGAGTAGCGAGCGAGCGGGGCCTTCGAGCGTGCACAACTGCTGATTGGCACGAACGCGATCGCCATCGCGCGCCGACCAGGTCACGCGAGATCGGGCATCGATTTGCCGGAAGACTTCATCGAACCACGCGGTGCCGCACAGGACCGCGTCTTCGCGCGTGATGACGGCAGCGCGAGCTGTTCGATCTGCGGGAATGAGCTGCGCGGTGAGGTCGCCCGAGCCCACGTCCTCCAGCAGCGCCGTCGTTACGGTCTGCGCGACATACGTGGGATCGGGTTCGCTCATGGCTCGTCAGAACGGCAGGCCGTGGGCCTGGCCGCCCATGCACATCAACATCGGAATGGACAGGATGAAGTTGGTGCGCGAGGCGTACAGCGCGACCTTGCGCGCCTTCGCCTTCTCGTCGTCGGTCGCGGCGACGATGCCGAGGATCTTCTTCTGGTTCGGCCAGATGAAGACCCATACGTTGAACAGCATGATCGTGCCCAGCCACGCGCCGACACCGATCGTTACGAAACCCGGCTGGAACGTGAAGGCCTTGTGCATCACAGGCGTGCCGCCATAGCCGAACAGCAGGTAGTAGGCGCCGGTGAGCCAGGTGAACACAGCGGCCCAGCGGAACCACCACAATGCGCGTGGCGCGATGTACTTGTTGACGCCTGCGCCGCCAGGTCCGCCTTTGTCTGCGGCCGCATCCGCCATGCCCGGCGTCTGGACGACGTTGAAGTACCACAGCAGGCCGATCCACATGACGCCGGCAACGATGTGCAACCAGCGGTCGAGCGTAAAGTGATGGAAGCCGACGGCGTCGCCGCCGCCGACGGTGGCGGAGATGATCAGTGAGATCACGATCGCCAGCACGAACGCGGTCGTGATTGCGCCTCGGACGGTGGTGAACGGATGCATCGTGAGATCTCCTTCTACGGCGTTTCTTGGTGTTCTACTTGATGTTTTTTGGGGTGGCGGGTCGGAAATGGGACCCAAAAAGCGTTTGAAGAATAGGCGAGCGATCCCCATAATTCAACGCTGGTCCCATGCCATGACGCCCCCCGCCGTCCCCCTCCCGCGTATCGAATCTCCCTGCATCAACGTTTGTACGCTCGATGCGCAGAAGGTCTGCATCGGTTGCGGGCGCACGATCGAGGAGATCGCGGTCTGGTCGCGTCTCGGCGATGAGGAGCGACGTGCCGTTTGCGAGCGGGCCCAAGGTCGCAATCAGAGTCGCAAGCAGTCAATTTCTACTTGAGGTTTGAGCCGTGGACGTCATCGAGCGAATCAAGTCACAGCTGTCCGGCAGTCCCGTGGTGCTCTACATGAAGGGCACGCCGGACTTTCCCCAATGCGGTTTCTCGGCCGCGGCGGTGCGGGCATTGAGCGCGGTTGGCGCGCAGTTCTCGCACGTCAACATCTTCGAGGATCCGGAGCTGCGCGAGGCGTTGAAGCAGTACTCGAACTGGCCGACGTACCCGCAGCTGTACGTGAATGGCGAGCTGATCGGCGGCTCGGACATCATCCTGGAGATGTACAAGAGCGGCGAGCTGCAGAAGCTCGTGACCGCGGGTCGCGCTTCAGCCTGACATCCTGTCGAAGCGGTTGCAGACCTGACAGAACAGCTCTGCCGTCCGCTGCGCGTCGTACGCGGCGGAATGCGCTTCGCTCGAATCCCAGCCGATTCCCGCCGCCTGTAACGCTTTGCCGAGCACCGTCTGGCCGTAGACCACTCCGGCGAGCGTCGCCGTGTCGAAGCTCGAGAACGGGTGGAACGGATTGCGCTTGATCTGCGTGCGCGCGATCGCCGCGTTGAGAAAGTTCAGATCGAAGTAGGCGTTGTGACCGGTCAGGATCGCGCGCGTGCACTCGTTCTCTTTCATCGCGCGGCGGATTTCCTTGAACAGCTTGGTCAGCGCTTCCTTCTCCGCGATCGCGGGCCGCAGCGGATGAAACGGATCGATGCCGGTGACGGCCAGCGAGGCGGCTTCGAACTTCGCGCCTTCGAAGGGTTGAATGTGGAAGCGCCAGCTCTCACCCGGCGCGAGCCGGCCGTCCGGTTGCAGCTCGATCAGCACGGCCGCTATTTCCAGCAGCGCATCCGTGTTCGGATTGAAGCCGCCGCACTCGACGTCGATCACGACGGGCATGAAACCGCGAAAGCGGCTCGCCAGGGGTAACCGTTCGCTCACGCACGCGGCTCCTCGATCATGCGCCACGCGAGCGGCTCGCTGGCGCGAAATGGCACCAACTGGTCCTGGTCGAACGGATAGGCAGCCGGCGGCGACCAGGCGGCGCGCTCCAGCGTGATGGAATCTCGATTGCGCGGCAGGCCGTAGAAGTCGGCGCCGCGCTCGGATGCGAACGCTTGCAGGCGATCGAGCTTGCCCGCCAGCTCGAAGGCTTCCGCGTACAACTCGATGGCTGCGTGCGCAGAGAAGATCCCGGCGCAGCCGCAAGTCGTCTCTTTCGTATGACGCGCGTGCGGCGCGCTGTCCGTGCCGAGGAAGAAGCGTGCATCGTCCGAGGTCGCCGCTTCGACGAGCGCACGACGGTCGTGCTCGCGCTTCAGCACCGGCAGGCAGTAGTTGTGGGGGCGGATGCCGCCCTGGAAGATCGCATTTCGATTCAGCAGCAGATGCTGCGGAGTGATCGTCGCGCCGACGCCGCGCCGCGCGCTCTTGACGAATTGCACGGCTTCGCGCGTCGTCACGTGCTCGAACACCACGCGCAGGCTGGGAAAGCGCTCGACGACCTTCGCCAGGATGCGATCGATGAAGGCGCGCTCGCGATCGAAAACGTCCACGTCACCGTCGGTCACTTCGCCGTGCACCTGGAACACGAGCCCGCAGTCCTGCATCGCTTCCAGCGCGGGATAGATCTTCTCGATTGCAGTGACTCCGGCGTCCGAATGCGTCGTCGCACCCGCGGGATAGAGCTTGGCGCCGAAGACGAAGCCGCTGCTGCGCGCGGCGCGAATCTCCTGGGGCGACGTCGTATCCGTGAGGTAGAGCGTCATCAACGGCTCGAACCGCGCGCGGCTCGGCAGAGCTGCAAGAATTCGATCGCGATAGGCAGCCGCCATCGTCACCGTCGTCACCGGCGGCTTGAGGTTCGGCATGATGATCGCGCGCGCGAACTGACGTGCCGTGAACGGCAGGACGCTGGCGAGCTGCGCGCCATCGCGCACGTGCAGGTGCCAGTCATCCGGTCGAAGGATCCGCAATCTCGTCATGTTTTCAAGAGTCCGCCGCTGTTCAGCAACTCTAGCGTGTATCGCACGCCAAAGCCGGTGATATCCGTCGGCACGTGGCCGAGGCCGCCGTTGCGATTGCTGGCCGCGAGGTCGATGTGGATCCAGGGCACCTGCTCCGGCACGAAGCGGCTCAGGAAGCGCGCGGCCAGGATGTGGTCGCCCTTGCTGTCCGGCGTGCATTGCAGGACGTCGGCGATCGCAGACTCCAGGTCGCTGTCGTAGTCCTCGTCCATCGGGAACGGCCAAACGCGTTCGCCGCTGCGGCTGCCCGCTGCGCGAATGGCTTCGTGCCACTGCGGACGATTCGTGAAGGCGCCGCTGTAGCGTTCGGTCAACGCGTTCACGCAGGCACCGGTGAGTGTCGCAAAGTCGATCATCAGCTCGGGCCGCTCGCGTGCGGCGATCGCGAGCGTGTCGGCCAGCACCATGCGACCTTCGGCATCGCTGTGCGCAACCTGGATGGTCACGCCGTTTGCAGCGCTGACCACTTCTTGCGGCCGAAACGCGCGTGCGCCGATTTCGTTCTCGGTGATGGCGAGCCAGCAGTCGATGTCGTACGGCGCGCCCATGTCGCTGAGCGCGAGCATCGTGCCGACCGCGACGGCGCTCCCCTGCATGTCCGTGTGCATGTCGTACATGCTCTTGTGTGTCTTCAGATTGATGCCGCCCGTGTCGAAGCAGATGCCCTTACCGACGAGCGCGAGCTTCCGAACGTTGCGCCGCTGAGTTGCGCGGTAGCGCAGCCGCACGATGCCCGCATCGCGTTGTTGATTAGCGCGTGCAACCGCCAGGAAAGCGCCGGCGTTTCGGCGTCGCAACGCGGCCTCGTCGAGGAACTCGAACTGCCAGCCTGCGCGGCGCGCGAGATCGCGCAGCGCCCGCCGATAGCCACTCGTGTTCAGGACGTTCGGCGGCAAGGCAGTGAGCCAGCGTGCGACGTGATTGCCGCGATCGATAGCGATGGTACGAGAGGTATCGAGCTCGTCGCCGCCATTGAGCAGCGCGAAGGCAGCGGGCGCAGATCGCTTCGTATCCTTCGACTTCATGACCGGCATCGGGGCAGTCGCCGCGAGCGACGCAGCGAGCACTGCCTCCAGCGCCGCACTGCTGGCATCTTCTGCAAGACCTTGCGTTGCGAGCAGCACGCGGGCGCGAGCGGGCGGTTTCAGCTCTTTCCAGGCTCGCGCTCCGAGCATCAGTCGCTCGAATGCCGACGCTGTACTTTTTGCGAATGCGACGACGACCGGGATGGCATCCTGGGTGATGCGGGCACTCAGCAGGGTGACTTGACCCTGGCTGCGGGCATCCCGATATAGGCGTTGCCAGAGCGCTGCGGAGGGCAGCTTGCCGAGCGCGTCTTCAGCGCGTTCCCGCGAGCAGACTACGATGGCTGCGTCGTGCTTTTGCAGCGTGCGCGAATCGAGCTGAGCTTTGGCCTGGGAGACACGAATGCCCCGCTCTGCGGGAAGCAATTCCACCACACGACGTTCCTTGACCTGAAAATTTCAAACTCCGATCATACGCGGCCTCATCCCGCAGCACACCCGACATGTCCGAAGCCTCGCCGTTTGACGATCTCGATCCGGAAGAAACCAGGGAATGGCTCGAGTCGATGGACTCGGTACTGAAGGTGCACGGAGCACAACGGGCGCATTTTCTCCTCGAACGGCTCATCGACTTCACGCGCCGCTCCGGCACCTACCTGCCGTTCAAGCCGAACACCGCGTATCTCAACACGATCTCGCCGGGCCAGGAGAAGGAGTATCCGGGCGACCGCACGATCGAGCGGCGCATCGAGTCTTACATCCGCTGGAACGCGGCGGCGATGGTCGTGCAGGCGAACCGCCAGAGCTCGGAGTACGGCGGCCACATCGCGAGCTACGCCTCGGCTGCGACGCTCTACGAGGTCGGCTTCAATCACTTCTGGCGTGCGCCGTCGGACAAGCATCCGGGCGACATGGTCTACATCCAGGGCCACGCATCGCCGGGCATCTATGCGCGCGCCTATCTCGAAGGGCGCCTTACCGAGAACAATCTGCGTCACTTCCGCAAGGAAGTGGCGAGCCCCGACGGACTGAGCTCGTATCCGCATCCGTGGCTCATGCCGGACTTCTGGCAGTACCCGACGGTGTCGATGGGCCTGGGCCCGATGATGGCCATCTACCAGGCGCGCTTCCAGCGCTACCTCGAGCATCGCGGCATCGTGCCGCAGACCGATCGCAGGATCTGGGCGTTCCTCGGCGACGGCGAGATGGACGAGCCGGAATCGATGGGCGCGATCACCATGCCGGTGCGCGAGCAGCTCGACAACCTGGTGTTCGTGATCAACTGCAACCTGCAGCGCCTCGACGGCCCGGTGCGCGGCAACGGCAAGATCATCCAGGAACTGGAAGCTGCATTCCTCGGCGCCGGCTGGAACGTCGTCAAGGTGATCTGGGGCTCGCGCTGGGATCCGCTGCTCGCGCGCGACACCAAGGGCCTGCTGCGCCGGGTGATGGAGGAGTGCGTCGACGGCGAATACCAGAACTTCAAGGCGAAGGGCGGCGCGTACACGCGCGAGAACTTCTTCGGCAAGTATCCCGAGCTGAAAGAGATGGTCGCCAACATGTCGGACGACGACATCTGGCGGCTGAACCGCGGCGGCCACGACTATAAGAAGGTGTGGAACGCCTACAACGCGGCCGTGAACCACAAGGGCCAGCCGACCGTCATTCTCGCGAAGACCGTCAAGGGCTTCATGATGGGCCGCTGGGGCGAGAGCCAGAACATCACGCACCAGCAGAAGAAGCTCGACGACGAGGCGCTCAAGGAGTTCCGCAACCGCATCTTCATGCAGATCTCCGACGAGGAGATCGCCAACGCGCCGTTCAAGAAGCCGGCCGAAGACAGCGAGGAGATGAAGTACCTGCGCGACCGGCGCAAGGCGCTCGGCGGCTACCTGCCGCAGCGAGTGACCAAGGCGCCGCCGCTCGAAGTGCCTTCGTTGGAAGCGTTCGACTCGCTGCTGCAGTCCTCCGGCGACCGCGAGTTCTCGACCACGATGGCGCTGGTGCGCATCCTGCAGATGCTGGTGAAGGACAAGAACATCGGCAAGCACATCGTGCCGATCGTGCCGGACGAGGCGCGCACCTTCGGCATGGAAGGCATGTTCCGCCAGGTCGGCATTTATTCGTCGATGGGCCAGCTGTATACGCCGCAGGATGCGGACCAGCTCATGTTCTACAAGGAAGACAAGAAGGGGCAGATTCTCGAGGAAGGCATCAACGAAGGCGGCGCGCTGTGCTCGTTCATCGCAGCGGGAACCGCGTACGCGAATCACAGCGTCAACATGGTGCCGTTCTACATCTACTACTCGATGTTCGGTTTCCAGCGCGTCGGCGATTTCGTCTGGGCGGCTGGCGATAGTCAGACGCGCGGATTCCTCGTGGGTGGCACGGCCGGGCGTACGACGCTGGCCGGCGAAGGCCTGCAACACCAGGACGGGCACAGCCAGCTGCTGGCCAGCACGGTGCCGAACTGCGTCGCCTACGATCCGGCATTCGCGTACGAGCTCGCGGTCGTCATCCAGGATGGGCTGCGCCGCATGTTCGCCGCGCAGGAAGACGTCTTTTTCTACATCACTGCGATGAACGAGAACTACGCGCACCCGGCAATGCCGAAGGGCGCGGAGCAGGGAATTCTCAAAGGCATGTACCTGCTGCACGCCGGTGGGCGCGGCAAAGTGCGCGTCAATCTGTTCGGCTCGGGCACGATCCTGCGCGAGGTGATGACGGCGGCGGAAATCCTCGAGCGCGACTACGGCGTG
>DATENH010000188.1:0-41183 GCA_035275145.1 Steroidobacteraceae bacterium
TCGACGTCCGAGACCCAGACGCTGCCCGGAATCCATCCGGTGCGCTCGCGGCGGTCGGCGCTGCGCGCATCGAGAATCGCGACTTTCACTTGCATGCGTAGCAGGTCGGCGAGCTCGGCAACGGAAATCCGCGCCATGCGAATGCGCAGCTTGAAGCGCCAGCGCTGCCACCACTTGATGGCAATGAAGACCAACACGGCGACTGCGAGCAACAGCAGCGCGGAGTTGCCGAGCAGCTCGAGCTCATCGAGCACGGCGTCGATCGCTTCATGGAAGATCACGCCGAGAGCGACGCCGCCGCCTGCCCAGAGAGCTGCGCCGATGCCGTCGTACAAAGCAAAGCGCGCGACTGGAATTCTGGTCTCGCCGGCGAGCGTGGTTGCGACTGCGGCGAGGCCGGGAACGTACTTTGCAAAAATCAGTGACGGTGCACCCCAGCGCGTATAGATGCGACGGGTCGCGCCGACACAAGAGTCGGGCGACAGGGAAACGCGGCAGATCATCCGCAGCATCGCCGCGCCGAAGCGACGACCGCCGGCGAACCAAATCAAGTCCGCAATAACCGTAGCGAGCACGGCGAGCGCGAAGATCGGCCAGACCGGTGCGCCGGCTTCAGTCGCGACGCCGGCTGCAACGATGACCAGGGAAAACGAGGGCAGCGGCAATCCGCCCTGGTCGAGCAACACGCCCACGAACACGATCTGCAGGCCGTAGAGTTGAAGTGCGCGTACGAGATCTTCCATGCCGCATATGGTAACGCGGGCCGGCGACCGTGCCGAATTTACACATGTCGAAATCGTCATCGAATATTTCGCTGCACGCGTCGGTCGGCGCGACAGGCGCGGCGTAACATCCCCGGTCCACGGATGTCCACCGATCCGTTGATCCAACACCAACTTTTCTGGTCGGCAGGAGGCTCGGGGGTATGAAAACGCTAGTCAGCATTGCGTGCGCAGTGCTGTTGGCCTGCGCGCCAACAGCTTTCGCGAAATCCGATAAGCAACTTGAACGGGATAGTCTGATGTCCGCGAACGGCAAGCGTGCAGCGGCCGCCGCGGCGAAGCTCGTGCGTGAGAGCAGCAACGTGGGCGCACGTCGCGCCTTGGCGGTGACCGAGGAAGAAGACGAAGGCGGTCGCTGCGTCAATGAGCCGGATTGTGGCGAGGAGGACCAGGACGCCGAGGCAGCGCCAGGCGGGCAGGCCGAGGTATCGATTGCAGTGGATGCGACCGGTCAGCACATAGTCATCGGCTACAACGACACGCGTGGGTTCAGTGAGAACCCAATCAGCTTGTCGGGCGTTCTGTACTCCGAGGACGGCGGAAAGACGTTCGTCGACGGCGGCCGGCTGCCCACACCGGGCACCGACGTCATCGGCACGACGCGTTTCCCGCAAGTCTTCGGCGATCCAGAAGTGAAATACCTGGGCGGTTGCACGTTCGTGTATTCGTCGATCATGCTCGCAAAATTTTCCGCGACCACTGCCGTGCAGACGATGAGCCTGCATCGCTCGACCGACTGCGGCAAGACATGGCAAGGGCCGTTCGAGGTCACGGCTGCGACCAATCCGAATCACATCGTCGAAGACGATGAGCCGGCGGACGCTGCCGACAAAGAGTTCATGGACGTGGATCCCGACACCGGGCGGCTGATGATCAGCTGGTCGAACTTCACGCCGGCAGCGCCGGGTGGCGTCGAGATCCGCACTGCGTTCTCCGACAACGCGAAGACGGGGGCAACGCCGACCTGGTCGGCGGGCACGATCGTCGCGGCAACGGACGCCGACGGTCAGGCATCCATCCCGCGCTTCGCCGCCGGCAACAACAACGCGTATGTCGCGTGGCGTCGCTTCCCGTTCCCGGGAACGTTCGGCGGTCTCGGCAACCAGATCGGGTTCGCACGCTCGCTCGACAACGGTGCGACCTGGTCGGCGCCGCTCAACACCAGCAACGAGTTCTTTACGATGGACCAGGTGCTGGGCAACGATCGCGTCAACACATCGCCTTCGCTGGCGGTCGACAATTCGCACGGCCCGCGGCGTGGATCGATCTATCTGGTCTACGCGAACAACAACAGCGGTGACGGCGCGGACATCGTCTTCCAGCGCAGCACAGACAAGGGCCTGACGTTCAGCTCACCGCTCGAGCTGAATGCCGCACCGGGCGAAGACCGGCCGCAGTGGTTCCCGTGGGTGACGGTCGACTCCTCGACCGGACGCGTGCACGTGTTCTATTACGATCAAGGTATCGACAACACCGGCGATTTGTCCGAAGTGAGCTACGTTTCTTCGGACGATGGCGGCCGGCACTGGTCGGCGCCAGTACCGCTGACGAAGCGACCCTTCCACGCGGGCTGGGGCAACGACACGGGGCAGCCGAACCTCGGTGACTACAACCAGGCAGTGGCGCAGAAGGGCGAGCTGTTCGCAGCGTACGCCGTGGCGAATCGTCCACCGGGAGGTTTCGTCGACGGTCAGCCGACGACGCAGCTCACGGTGCCGGACGTGGAGTTCAAGCGCCACGCGCAGGGCTCGAAGCTCGATCTGAACTCGCTGCCGCTGAGCATCGACGTCAACGGTGTGACCTTCGACGACAGTCCTGGCAACGGCAACGGCTTCATCGATCCGGGCGAGACGATCCGCGTACGCGTGCCGCTCGAGAACTACACGGTCAATCCGATTTCGGATGCGACCGCGAAGGGCGTCATCGCGCTGCTGGTCTCGGAGACTCCGGGCGTGCAAGTGCGTCAGCCGGTCGGCGTGTACGGATCGATCGGATCCGGCGACACGCGGACGAACGTCGTTTCGTATCAACTGCGCCTGGCGCCGACCTTCGATCCTGGCACGCCGATAGAGCTGCGGCTCGACGTCGTCGGCCAGTTCGACGGCGGCGGATTGGATCTGGCGCGGCTGCGTCACACGCTGTTCACCGGCACCCCGGCTGTCACTACGCTGCTGAGCGAGAACTTCGACGCAGCGCCGGTGGGCACATTGCCCGCGGGCTGGACGTCGGCGCACGGCGGCGGCACGAACGTCGTTCCGTGGGTGACCAGCAATACGTTCTGCGGCAGCAGTAATGCAGCGTTCCACCAGAACGCGAACGACAACGCCGGCGGCAATCCGACGCGTTGGGAGCGCTTGTTCAGCCCGAACGTCGCCATTCCGGCAGACGCCGACTACGTCACGCTGGACTTCGATGTCTGCACCGACACCGAGGACGATCCGAATTTCCGGATCCAGGCGTTCGACGGGCTCACGCTGCGCATCTTCGATGCGACCCCGGGGCACACCGCGAGGTCCGTGCTGGCGGAAGCGTACGAGGATGAGCTCACCACCGACGGCTTCAAGCATTTCCCGAAGCATCTGCCGCGCAATAGCAATCCCAACTACCTGGAGGACATGTCCGTGTGGGCGGGCGACTCGCAAGGGGCGAAGCACGTCCACATGCGATTGCCTGGCATGGCAGGCACGGTTGCGCAACTGCGTTTCGAGTACACGCAGGATAGCAATGGGATCTGCACGGACGTCGGCGGAGGACTGGTCTGCGGCGTTTCGATCGACAACCTGGTTCTGCGCAGCGTGCATGCAACCGCTGCCCCGGTACCGAAGGCTGGTAACTAGTGATTGATGTCAGCATTGCCAAGAGGACCGCTCGATTTCGAGCGGTCCTCGCGTATCTGCTGACAAGTCTTGCGACCTGCATCCTCTGTCCCGGCCTCGTCTTTGCGCAGCAGCCGCAGCCGACGATCGCAAGCAAATTCGCGAGCGTGAATGGCGCGCGATTGCACTACCTCGTGGTGGGGGAGAGCGAGGATCCCGTGGTGCTGCTGCACGGCTTCGGTCAGTCGAGCCACATGTGGCTGCCGCTGATCCGTGAGCTCGCCAGCGATCATGCTGTGATCGCCGTCGACTTGCGTGGGGCCGGCCAGTCGGATGCACCGGAAGACGGCTATGCGAAATCGTCGATGGCGCGGGACGTTCACGAGCTCATGCGCCTGCTCGGGCACGACAAGGTCAGCATCGTCGGTCACGACATCGGCTTGATGGTTGCGTATGCCTACGCCGCGCAGTTTCCGAGCGAAGTGAAGCGCATCGCGCTGCTCGATGCATTCCTGCCCGGCGTCGGCGAGTGGACGCGGGTGTGGCTGGACCGCAATCAATGGCACTTTCAGTTTTACGGCAAGACGCCGGAGGCGCTGGTGCAGGGACGCGAGCGCATCTATCTCGAGCACTTCTGGAACGATTTCGCGGCGGATCCGGGCAAGTCGATCCCGGAAGCGGATCGCAAGATCTACGCGGCGGAGTACGCGCGGCCGAACCACGTGCGCGCGGGCATGGAGTGGTTTCGTCTGATCGAGCAGGACGGCAAGGAGTTCCACGAGTACGCAGCGAAGCCGCTGCAGATGCCGATGTTCGTGCTGACGGGCGAGAAGGGCGCCGGCGACTTCCTCGTGAAACAGGCGCAGCTGATTGCGACGGACGTGCAGAGCGCAGTCGTGCCCGGCGCCGGTCACTGGCTGATGGAAGAAGCGCCTGGATTCGTGATCCCGAAGCTGGTCACGTTCCTGAATCCTGAAGGCCAGTCACGACTCTGATTCCATGCTCCAGCGCCGCTGCACGGCGATATCCTCCCTCGTCTTAGGAGGATCTATGAGCACACCCAGCAGTTCCTTCCTCGAGCGATTCATCCGGGCCCTCACGCGCGGTGCGGCTACGAAGCCACGCAATGACGGTGAGGCTGAGCGGCGGGATCCGATCCGCTGGTTGAGCGTGCGCTGAGCGCACGTCCGGTCACTTCGTGCAGAACGGGATCAGTCCCATCGCGGACTTGATCCCGTTCACGATGAGCTGCTCGAACTCACTCTGTCCGGGGAAATTCGCGCCTGCGGTGAATGCCGCGGGGTCGTGGCCGAGCGTCGTGAGCCACGCGCGTCCACCGTCGTAGTACTGGCACCACGCTACCGGATGCAGCTCGGCATGACCTGGATGGACTTGTGCGTGCTTCGTCAGCGTTTTCTCGTCGACGGCCAACAGAAATTTGACCTGCGTCGGAAAGGGCTCGAGGTTGTACCACTCGTCCCGGAACGGCCACGACTTCGGCAGGCCATCGGTCGATGCATCGCTGCGCGCCACGATCTTCACCGTGCCGTCCTGGTGCTCGCCGTGATCGTAGAAATTCGTGTTGCCGAGCAGTCCCTCGTACCACGGCCAGTTGTATTCGGTGCCGAACGCGTTGTGGATCCCGACGAAGCCGCCGCCACCTCGCATGTACTGGCGCAGTGCTGTTCGCGCAGCGTCGAGCTGAGCGCGGGTCGAAGTGTTGAGCGCCAACGCCGGATCGATGGCGCGGCCGTGGGCGAACAAGGCGTCGCGGCTCGTGCTGGCAAAGACGATTGCCTTGTAGCGATTCAGATTCGCCAGCCGCGTTACATCCTCGGTCCAATCGACTTCGATGCCCGCCTGCGCGAGCCACGCGCGCAAAGCGCTCTGCACCTGGTTGCCGGGGCCGAGAGTGGGATTGAGACCTGCTGCGAGCGGCGGGCCGAGATTGGCATGACGCGGTCCCGCCGTGCGTGTGTAGATCAGCACGCGATTGCCTTCGCGCTGCTCCTTCGCCCAATCGTGATAACAGCGCGGGTTGGTGCCGCGACAGACTTCCTGTGCCGAGGCCGGGCCGATTGCGGCTGCGCCCAGCACGGCGAGAACGATCACATATATATGTAAGGGCACGGCGCAGCTTGACACACATGTACCAGTTAGTACACTGCGGCGCGCGTGACGCCGTACGCCACCTTCATCGCTGCGTTGGTCTCGTGTGCTGCCTGCACGATCGAGCCGACTCACGAATGCAAGCCGCGCGACGGCCATAGCTTCATCTGCGGTGCGCAGCGCCCCGAGGATCTCGCGCGCATTCCGAATACTCGCTGGCTCGTGTTCAGCGGCTTCAGTAACGGTGCCGGGCTCAAGCTGGTCGACACGCGCACGCGCACGATGCGCCGTTGGTACACGGGGGAGAGCGGTCAGCTCGCATTCGACAGTCAGCGCTTCGGCTTCTGCCCGTCGCCGCCCGATCCGGCATTGCTCAACGCGCAAGGCCTGAGTCTGCGGACGGTCGGCGAGTCGCAGCACGATCTGTACGTGGTCAATCACGGCGGGCGGGAAAGCATCGAGATCTTCCGCATCGATTCCGCGCGCGACGAGCCGGAGCTGCGTTGGCTCGGCTGCATCGAAATGCCGGCGGCGACGCCCGCCAACAGCGTTGCGACGTACTCCGACGGCACCGTGCTGGCTTCGGTGCTCACGCATCCAGGAACCTCGATCACCGACTTCGTGCGCGGCGACGCGACGGGCGGAGTCTATGAATGGCGGCCCGGCGCGAAGGCATTTCGCCTGCTGCCGGGCACACGCTTGCCGGGTAACAACGGCATCGAGACTTCGGCCGACGATCGCGAGTTCTACGTCGTCGCATTCGGCTGGCACGCAGTAGTCGTCTACGCGCGCGACGACACGTCGCAGCCGTTGCGCAAGGCGATCGCGCCGGGGTTCATGCCCGACAACATTCACTGGGACGGCTCGCGCCTGCTACTCGCGGGCATGCAGTACGACGAGCCCGCCTGCGGCGGCACTCGCAAGATCGTCGATGGCAAGGCCGACGACATGCGCTGCCATCGCGGTTACACGGTGGCGGCGCTTGATCCGCAAACCCTCGAGTTCACGACCATTGCCTACGCAACGCCGAATCCCGGCTTCAACGGAGTCTCCGCGGCGCGCGTTGTCGGCAACGAGCTGTGGCTCGCGGCATACCAGGGCGAGCGCATTGCAGTCCGAGCCCTGCCGGGCAGTTCCGCGGGCGCCCAGTGAACGGCGGCGCGACGCGCTTGCAACTGGGAGGCGGGCCGGCATATCGTATGCACACACTAGTTCGTACATATGCAGATGAAAGACGTGATCAGAGAAGAACACAACTCAAGGGCATAGGGGGCGAGATGAAGCGTTCAGCGAGAAACGGGGCAGCGAGCGGTCTGGCGGTCGGGGTCTCTACGGTCCTTTCGTTCGGGGCGGTCCAGGCTGCGCAGGAAGACACGCAGCGCGAGGAATCCCGGCTCGAGGAAGTGATCGTCACCGGATCGTTGATCACCGATCCGAACCGCGAGTCGCCAAGCCCGATCCTGATCTCGTCGATCGAGAGCCTGCAGCAGAGCGGCACGGCCACGATCGAAGCCGCGCTCAATCAATTGCCGATGTTTGCGCCGGCCGGCGCGGCGGGTAACGGCGGGCAGGGCACGGGCGGCCACGCCACCGTGAACCTGCATGCGCTGGGCGCGAATCGCAATCTGGTGCTGCTCGACGGCCGACGTTTGCCGCTCGCGGACATCTTCGGCACCGTCGACATCAACCTGGTGCCGGATTCGATCCTGTCGAGCGTGCAGACGATCACCGGCGGCGCCTCGGCGGTTTACGGCTCGGACGCCATGTCCGGCGTCGTCAACTTCATCTCGCTCGACCACTTCGAGGGCGCCACTTTCGATGCCCAGTACGGCAACACGGAGCAGGGCGATCTGGCGCAGACCAAGGCGTCGCTCGCGCTGGGCTCGACCTTCTCGGAGGGCGGCGGTCACGCGTTGCTGTCGGTCGGTTACACCGACCGCGGCAACCTGCTCGGCAAGGACCGCATGCCGTTCTTCGATCTGCTGACGCCGTCCTCGTTCATCGGCCAGGGCACCTTCGTGCCGTCGGCGACCAACCTGCCGAACCAGACTGCCGTCAACGATCTGTTCACGAGCTACGGCGCGACGACGCCGGTCGCGAACTCGCTGAACCTGGGATTCAACGACGATGGCTCGCTGTTCACCCAGACCGGTGCCAAGAATTACAAGGGCCCGACGACCGACGACTACCGCATCATCAGCGGCAACGTGCGCATGCCGGTGCAGAAGGGCTTCTACGTTCAGAATCCGCTCGAGCGCAAGTCGGTGTTCAGCAAGTTCGACTACGAGCTCGGGCCGGTCACGACCTACGGGCAGGTCCTGTATGTCGACTCGACGGTCACCACGAACTCCGGCAACAGCCTGACGCAGTTCGGCAACCTGACCACGATTCCGGTGACCAACCCGTTCATCCCGAACGACCTGCGCAATCTGCTGGCGACCCGGCCGACGCCGGGCGCGCCGTTCACCTGGAACGGGCGCTATGTGGGCGTGCCGTTCAAGTCATGGGATGAGCAATACACGACCACACAGTATCTCGGCGGTGTGCGCGGCTCGTTGCCGTTCGAGGATTGGACCTGGGATGTGTTCGCCGCGTACGACACCACCGAGCACGTGCAGACGAATCACAACGCGGTGCTCAAGAGCCAGGTCCAGAACCTGCTCAACGCGCCGGACGGCGGCAATTCGATCTGCGCAGGCGGCTTCAATCCGTTCGGTCTGAATCACTCTTCGGTCATTTCCGCCGCGTGCCTGAGCTACATGACGACGACGGCTCACAGCACCGAAGATCTCAGCCAGACGACGTACCAGGGCGTGGTGCAGGGTCCGCTGTTCAACCTGCCGGCCGGCCCCGTGAAAGTGGCGTTGCTGGTCGATCACCGCAAGAACACGTACGAGTATCAGCCCGACTCGCAGCTCGCTTCGCAGAACATCGAGGCCGTGATTGCTTCGAAAGGCACGCGGGGTGAGATCTCGGTCGACGAGTACGCCGCGCAGATCGACGTGCCGCTGCTCGCCGACATACCGCTGATCCACAAGCTGAACATCGGCGGCGCATTCCGCCGTTCCGACTACACGACCTCGGGCAGCGTCGACAGTTATGAAGGCGACCTGCGCTGGGAGCCGATCGACAGCCTGCTGATCCGCGGCGGATACCAGCGCGCGGTGCGTGCACCGAACATCGGTGAGCTGTTTGCGGCAGCGAGCGGTGCGCAGATCGCATTCGGGACGCCGCCGGCAGCGATCGGCGATCCGTGCGACATCCGTTCGACAGCACGCACCGGCGCCAACGGCGCGAGCGTCCGCGGCCTGTGTCTGGCGCAGGGAATTCCCGGTGCAGTCATCGATACCTAT
Source organism: Steroidobacteraceae bacterium (assembly GCA_035275145.1). Classification (GTDB taxonomy): domain Bacteria; phylum Pseudomonadota; class Gammaproteobacteria; order Steroidobacterales; family Steroidobacteraceae; genus Steroidobacter. The sequence continues at coordinate 9,061 of DATENH010000188.1, forward strand.
GTGTTCCCGACGACGGCAACGGCCGGCGTGACGCAAGGCAATCCGGATCTGCAACCGGAAACGGCCGACACGTACAACTTCGGCCTGGCGTGGACTTCGCGCTCCTCGTCGCAGTGGCTCGGCGGGTTGTCGGCCTCCGTCGATTACTACAGCATCGAGATCAAGGACGTCATCTCCGTCGTGCCGGGCCTGTCCGCGCTCAGCAAGTGCTACAACCTCGACGGCTCGAATCCCGGTTACGACGTCAACAATCAGTTCTGCCAGCTGCTGACGCGCGACGCGAACGGCCTGCTGCAGCTCATCGAGACGCCGTACCTGAACCTCGGCGGACTGAAGACCGAGGGCGTGGATTTGCAGCTCGACTGGCAGGTCGAGTTGAACGACCGCTGGACCGCGCACTTCAACACCGCCGTCGGCTACCTGCTCGACTACTCGGTACAGACGCTGCCGGGCTCGGCCTTCCAGGACTTCACCGGTACGAACACGATCGCCGCGAATCACACGGTCTCGAATTCGTTCCCGGAATGGAAGGCGTTGACGACCGTAGGCATCGGCTTCGGGCCACTGTCCACGTCAGTGCGTTGGCGCTGGCAGGACGCGATGGAGGACGTCACATCTGTCACGACGCCGGCGACGCCAGGCAAAGGCGTCGCGACTTACAACCTGTTCGACTTCTTCGCGTCCTACGACTTCAACACGAACTGGCAGATGCGCTTCGGCGTCACGAATCTGACGGACGAAGGGCCGGTGACCGTGTCGAGCTCGCAAACGGGCACGGACACTGCAGTGTTCGACGTGCTCGGCCGCTCGTACTACATGGGTGTGCGGGTCCGCATGTAGCGGTGCGACCCACCAAGGCCCGACGTTGGGCGTAGCGTACCCCCGCGACCAACGTCGGGCTCTGGTTCCAGGAGACCATGCTCAGAGCCATCGCCACGATCTGTGTCAACGGCACGCTGCGGACCAAGCTCCGTGCGATCGCCGACGCCGGCTTCGAGCACGTGGAGATCTTCGAGAGCGACCTGCTGGCCTGTCCCGAACCGGTCGCAGTGGTCGGCGCGATGCTGCGCGACCAGGGGCTGGCCTGCGCCGCGTTCCAGCCGTTTCGCGACTTCGAGGGCATGCCCGCGCGGTTGCGCGCACGCGTGTTCGACAGAGCCGAGCGCAAGTTCGACGTCATGCAGGAGCTCGGCACCGATCTCGTGCTCGTCAGCTCGAACGTTTCGCCTGAGTCGCTCGGCGAACGCAGTCGTATCGTCGACGACTTCCGCGAGCTGGGCGATCGGGCTGCGGCTCGCGGCCTGCGCGTCGGGTTCGAGGCGCTCGCCTGGGGCCGGCACATCCAGGATCACCGCCAGGCGTGGCAGATCGTGCGCGAGGTGGACCATCCGGCCGTCGGCCTGGTGCTCGATTCGTTCAGCTCGCTCGCGCGCAAGGAGCCGATCGACAGCCTGCGCTCGATCGACCCGGCCAAGCTGTTCCATGTACAGATTGCGGATGCGCCGTCGTTGTCGATGGATCCGCTGTCGTGGAGCCGTCATTTCCGTTGCATGCCGGGGCAGGGCGAGCTGCCGCTGGTGGAGTACGTGACGGCGCTGCGCGAGATCGGTTATGGCGGCGTGCTCTCGCTCGAAATCTTCAATGACCGGTTCCTGGCCGGGTCGGCGGCGGAGGTTGCGGTCGATGGCATGCGCTCGCTCACCTATCTGCTGGAACGAGTCTCGCAGGCGGCAGACCGCCGGGTGCGCTGCCAGCGAGTCGAGTTCATCGAGTTCTGCGCCAACGAGGAGGAGGCGACGCAGCTCGGGCACATGCTGCAGACTTTGGGATTCGCGCCGACTGCGCGCCATCGCCGCAAGGCCGTGACCCGCTGGCGGCAGGGCGACATCAATCTGATCGTCAACTGCGAGCCGGAAGGCTTCGCGCATTCCTACGACACGGTCCACGGCGCATCCGTCTGCGCAATCGGCGTACGCGTGGCGGATCCGCTCGCGGCGCTGGAGCGTGCCCGGCGCTTGCAGATCAGCAGCTTTTCGCAACCGGTAGGGCCCGGCGAGTTCGAGATCCCGGCCGTGCGCGGCGTCGGCGGCAGCCTCATCTACTTCGTCGCGGACGCCGACGTGGATGCGATCTGGCGGACCGAGTTCGAGCCTCTGCCGCGCAGCGAGCAGGCCGACGCGGGCCTGCAACGCGTCGACCACCTCGCGCAATCGATGCAATACGAAGAGATGCTGTCGTGGCTGCTCTATTACGTCGCGCTGTTCCAGGTCGAGCAGAGTCCGCCCACGGAGATCACCGACCCGGTCGGGCTGGTGATGAGCCAGGCGGTCCGCTCGCCCGACGGCGGCTTTCGTATCGTCTTGAACGGATCTGCCGCCACGCAGACGCTGGTCGCCCGCTTCCTGCACGCATACGCCGGCGCGGGCGTGCAGAGCATTGCGTTCGCGACCGACGATATCTTCGCCACCGCCGCGCAACTGCGCCGGCTCGGGATGGAATTCCTGTCGATCCCGCCGAACTACTACGACGATCTCGGCGCCCGCTATGGCCTGGAGGATGCCGTGCTCGAGCGCATGGCGGAGTTCAACATCCTCTACGACGAGGATGCCGGCGGCGGCTATCACCACTTGTATACCCGCGCCTTCGTGAAGCGCTTCTTCTTCGAAGTCGTCCAGCGCCGCGCCTACGACGGCTACGGCGCGCGCAATACCGCCATCCGGCTCGCCGCCCAATCCCGGTTCAAGAACCTGCCGCCCGTCGTCCCCTGACCCCACGATTCCGGCGCAGCCCCGGAATGGTGTACTGTTAGTCGATGGCTAGCCGAAAGAAGAAAGCCGCGGCCAAGACTGCGGGAGATGAATTCGCCAACGACGCCGAGCGCTCCAAGGCCGACATCCTGGCCGTAGCGACCGAGGAGTTCGCGACGCACGGCCTGAGCGGCGCGCGTGTGGATGCCATCGCCGAGCGCACGCGCACCTCGAAGCGGATGATCTATTACTACTTCAAGGGCAAGGAGGGGTTGTACCGCGCTGTCCTGGAGAAGGCCTACTCGGAGATCCGCTCGCTCGACAGCCACGAAGGAATCGAGGACGCCGATCCGGCCGAGGCAATCCGCCGCATCATCGAGATCACCTTCGACTACGACGAGATGCACCCGTTCTTCGTCAGCCTGGTCAGTGTCGAGAACGTGCACCAGGGCAAGAACATCGCGCGGCTGCCGTCGATCAAGAAGCGCAATGCCAGCGTGATCCGCGTGCTGACGTCGATCCTGGAGCGCGGTGCGAAGCAGGGCGTGTTTCGCAACGATGTGAGCGCTATCGACCTGCATCTGCTGATCAGCGCGTTCTGTATCTTCCGCGTCTCGAACCGCTTCACGTTCGGGACGATCTTCGACACCGACCTGTCCGATCCGGCGATCCGCAACCGCCACAAGAAGATGCACGTCGAGGCGGTGCTGCGTTACCTGGAGCCGCGTCGCAAGAACTGATCAGCTTGCGCGGCGATAGGCGCTCGCGGCGAGATAGCTGCGGGCCGTCTCGATGCACAAGCGTGCGTACTGCTCGGCGCCGAGCGCGGCGAGCTTCTTCGTGTTGGGAATTTCGATCGACAGCGGTCCGGCCGGCAAGCGTCGCAGGATTGCGGCGACGTCGATGCCGCCCTCGCCGAGATAGAGGCGGGCGTCGCGGCCGATGCGGATCAGCTCATCGCGCTCGGTCGAATACTTCGCCGGCGCGTCGCAGATCTGCACGAAGCGAAACCACTGGCGCGGCAGCGAGCCGAGCAGTGCCAGGTCGGCGTGACAGCGATCGAAGTGCAGCGTGTCGACCACGACGCCGGCGTTGTCGCACTGTGCGGCGCGAACGAGATCGGCCGCTTCGGTCAAGGTGCGGATGCCGGACCAGGTGACGAATTCCAGATCCACGCTGAGGCCGAACGGCCGCGCGAGTCCGCACAGCTCGGTGAAGAAATCCAGGATGTACGGCGGATCGTCGCACCAGGCGCTGCTCAGCACGTGCTTGCCGCCGAGCTGCGCCGCTGCTTCGATCGCGGGCAGATAGTCCTGCGGCCTGGCTTCCTTGATGATTCGGGCGACTTCGATGTCGAGCAGTTGGACGCCGGTGGCAGCGAGAGCCGCCTTGGTTCGGGAGAAGAGCTGTCGGTCGGTGGCAAACGGATGCAGCGGCTCGTCACGTGCGCCGACGGGGATCGGCCGCAGGCCGACGAACTCGTAACCTGCGCGGGCCGCGATCTCGATCAGCTGCGGCGGCGAACAGTGCAGCGCCGTCAGATGGGCGAGCGAGAACTGCCACGCCATCATCTGGCTCCGGCCGCGAGGGCGCGATAGCCCAGAGGAAGGCCAGCCGCCGGCACGTAGCCGTACAGTTCTTCAGTCGGCACGGCGGCGGCGAGGATCTTGCGCGCCTCTAGCAGCTTCGTGAGATCGACGCCGGTCTGCAGGCCCATCGACTCCAGCATGAAGACGAGGTCTTCGGTGACGATGTTGCCGGTCGCGCCGGGCGCGAACGGACAACCGCCGATGCCGGCCATCGAGCTGTCGAACGTCTCCACGCCGACTTCCAGGCCGGCGACGACGTTGGCGAGGCCCAGCCCGCGCGTGTTGTGGAGATGAAGTCCGGCGAACGCTTCGCGGCCGACCACATTGCGCACGCGCACGACGAGGTCGCGGATCTGCGCCGGATTCGCGTAGCCGACTGAATCGGAGAGACCGATCTCGTCGCAACCGGCTTCGCGCAGTTGCTCCGCGAGACGCACAACTTTGTCGGCGGGCACGGCTCCTTCATACGTGCAGCCAAAAGCCGTCGACATGCCGCCTTCGAATTTCGGGCGACGCCCGGCGGGAAGCGCGCGGAGGAGGGCGACGATGCTGCGCACCTCATCCAGCATCTGCGCATGCGTGCGACGGACGTTCTTCAAGCTGTGCGTTTCGGACGCAGAGAACGGAATCGTGAGCTTGTGCGCGCCGGCCTTGATCGCCGCCTCCGCGCCATGCCGATTCGGCACCAGCACCGCGACCGTGAGATGCGGAATCGTGAGTGCATGCGCGACGATCTCGGCGGTATCGGCGAGCTGCGGCAGAAGATGCGGCGAGACGAAGCTGCCGACCTCGATCTCGCGCAAGCCGCTCGCGGCCAGCGCCATGATCCATGCCTTTTTTGCCGGCGTCGGCATGATCGTCTTGATGCTCTGCAGGCCGTCGCGCGGCCCCACTTCGCTGACGAGAATCTCGCGGCTCATTTGGGTCAGTCGGTCGCTACGTGCTCGAGCTGCTTGTCGGGCGCGTAGATGTCGAGAATGTTCCAGTGGCCGGTCGTGGGGGTCGGGTTGTTCTTCATCGGCACGTCGAGCACGTAGGGCTTGCCGGAGCTCAACGCGCGGCGCAGCGCCGGTGCGAGATCGGCGGCGGAGTTCAAGCGCTCACCTTCGCAACCGTACGCACGGGCGATCTCTGCATAATTCGGCTTCTGCTCGCTCCAGCTTCCTTCGGCGACTGGGAACAGCGTGCCGTGCGTGAGGCCGTAGGCGGCTTTCTGCAGTCCGGCGATCGTGCCGTACGCGTTGTTGTTCATCACGAGCCAGACGATCGCGAGCCGATGCTCGACGGCAGTCGCGAGCGCCGCCGGGTTCTGGCCGAATCCGCCGTCGCCGACCAGCGAAATGACGGTGCGGTCGGGGCGCGCGATCTTCGCGCCGATCGCCGCCGGCGGACCGAAGCCCATCGTCGCGTAGCCGCCGGGGGTCAGCACGCTGCCCGGCGTGTAGATCGGAAATTGCTGGCCGACGCCGTTCTTGTTCCAGCCGACATCGGTCGTGATGAGCGCGTCACGCGGCAACTGCGCGCGAACTTCGGCGAGGATGCGTTCCGGCATCATCGGGAATGCGTCCGACGCCGCCATTGCCTTGTTGGCGGCGGCGAATTCGCGGCGGCTCACGGCGATCTGCTCGACGATCGGCCCGGGCTTGCGACCCGCCGGATAGAGTTCGCGCGCCACTTGCAGCAGCACGCCGAGCGCTTCCTTCAGGTCCGCAACCGCGCCCAATTCGGTGGCGAAGTTGCGGCCGATCTCGCTCGGCTCGATGTCGATATGAATGAGCCGCGTCGGCGGAATGTTGAACGTGTAGTTGCGATACCAGGAGCTGCAGTCCGCTTCCTTGAAGCGCGTGCCGAGGCCGAGTACCCAGTCGGCGCCGAGGCACGTGTCGTTGACGAGCTTCGTGCCCCAGAAGCCGCTCATGCCGAGCAACAGCGGATGATCGTCGCGCAGCGCGCCTTTGCCCATCAGGCTGTGCGCGACGGGAATCCCGAGGTGATCGACAAACGCCTGCAGCTCCAGCCACGCTTGCGCCAGCACGATGCCGCCGCCTGCATAGATGAGCGGCTGCCGGGCTTCCGCCATGCGGCGCACGATCTCACGTGCTGTTCTGACGTCGAGCGACGGTTTTCGTAGTGCGCGCGTGTTGCTGTCGAGCCGCGTGAAGAAGTGGGAGTCGACTTCCGCAGAGAACACGTCCATCGGTACGTCGACGAGCACTGGACCGGGTTGGCCGCTTTCGGCGAGCAGGAAGGCCTTGTCGATGATTTCGGCAAACAGGTTCGGATCGTCGACGCGCCAGGCGCGTTTCACGAACGGACGATAGATCTCGTACTGCGCGCCATCGGCATGCAGGTTGACCTCCTGATGCGGGTGCTTGCCGAAGTAGTGCGACGGCACGTCACCGGCGATGACGACCATCGGGATGCAATCGAGCGCGGCGTTGGCGACGCCCGTCGCTGCGTTGGTGAGTCCCGGGCCGAGGTGCGTGAGCAGCACGGATGCCTTGCCGGTTGCACGCGCGTAGCCGTCCGCGGCATGCGCAGCGACTTGCTCGTGACGGACGTTGACGAATTCGACCTTGCTCGCCGCCATCGCCGAGAGCACCGCGATGTTGGTGTGGCCGCACAGACCGAAAACGTGGCGGACGCCCCGGCGCTCGAGGTAGCGCACGAGATGATTGGCGACTGTGTCTTTCATGAAGCAGCGTGCGGGCTACAGAATCTCGCTGTTGTAGAACTCGCCGAATAACACTTGGTCCGAAGGCCGGTCCTCGGGAATCGGGCGGCTGACCCAGGTGGTCTGCATGAAGTGCTTGAGATGGATGTTCTCGTTGGTGATGTTGCCGCCCCAGATGCCGCAGCCGAGGCTCGAAGTCATCGGCATGCCGTTCGTGAACGAACCGGCGTTCGCTTTCGATTGCGGCTGGCGCACCATGATGCGGCTCACCGGTGCGACGCGCGCGAGCCGGTCGATGTGCTCGTCGTCATGCGAATAGATGCCGCACGAGTGTCCCTTGCCACCGACTTCGTAGACCCGGCGCACCAGGTCGAGTGCCTGGTCGAAGCCGTGGTAGCGATATACCGCGAGTAGCGTGGTCAGCTTCTCGCGCGAGTAGTTGTGCTGCGGACCGATCTTGTCGTTCTCGACGATGATGAACTTGCGATCCGCCGGAATCTCGAAGCCGGCCGCTTTGGTGATCGCCTGCGGCGGACAAGCGACGGTTTGCGGCAGCCGGTGACCGTGTTCATCCCACATGACCTTCTCGATCGCGTCCGCCTGAGACTTGCTCGCGAGATAGCCGCCCTCCTGGATGAGCGCCGTGACCAGCGCGTCGTAAATGCGCGCGTCGATGAGCAGGTTGCCGTCGGCGGAGCAGCCGGAACCGAAGTCGGACGTCTTCGACAGGCGCGTGTTGCGTGCTGCGATGTCGATGTCCGCGGTTTCGTCGATGACCATCGTCGAGTTGCCGGCCCCGACGCCGTAAGCGGGCCGGCCTGAGCTGTACGCCGCGCGCACCATCGGCTGACCGCCGGTCGCGAGCGTCAGATCGCAGTTCGCCATCAGGTACTGCGTCAGCGGAATGCTCGGATTCTGGATGCACTGGAACAGATCGGCCGGCGCACCCTGGCGCCGGATCGCCTCGCGCATCACGCGCACCATCTCGAAGGTCGTGCCCTTCGAACGCGGGTGAGGGGAGAAGATCACCGCATCCAGGCACTTCAGCGCATAGAGGCCGGTGTAGGGCGGGGTCAGCTCCGGGTTCGTGGTCGGCACGAGCGAAGCGATCACACCAGCCGGCTTCGCGTACTTGACGATGCCCTTCGCGGGATTCTCTTCGATGATGCCGGTGCTCTTCTGGCGCAGCGTGTCGCGCAGCACGCCGAGAATCTTGATGCGCTTGGCATTGCGGCCTTCCGGATCGCCGAGGCCGCTTTCCTCGACGCTCATCGCGACGATGCGAGCGAAGGTCTTTTCGTTGGCGGTCGCCCAGCCGAGCGCCTGGCAGAGGCGGTCGATGCGCGGCTGTGGGTAGTCGGCGACCTCGCGCATCGCGGCGCGGGCGCGGGCAATCATCGCATCGATCTCGGCACGTTCGGCGTCGGGTTTGAGCGGTTGGGCGCTGGCCACTGAGCACGTCCTGCACGGGGTTGGCGGCAGTATTCACCCACCAGTTCGTACAGTCAACGCCGGATGAACCATATGGTACATATCAGGCCTTGGCAGCCTGATTCACGGCCGCGACGGCGGCGCGCAGCGCGAGTAGATAGCTGTCCACGCCGAAGCCGCAGATCTGGCCGCGCACTATCGCGGCGATCACGGAATGCGTACGAAACGGCTCGCGCGCATGGATGTTCGACATATGCAGCTCGACGATCGGAACCGTGAGCATCGCCAGCGCGTCGCGCAGGCCGTAACTGTAATGAGTCCACGCGCCGGCATTGATCAGCACGGCGTCGATGTCTTCACCGAAAGCGTGATGAATCCGTTCGCACATCGCGCCCTCGTGGTTCGTTTGAAAACTGCTGACCTGCACGCCGAGCTCCTTGCCGAGCGCGAGCAGCCTGGCATCGATTTCCGCGAGCGTGGTCGTGCCGTACTTGGCCGGCTCGCGCTTGCCGAACATGTTGAGGTTGATGCCGTGGAGTACGAGGATCTTCATGCAACCTCCTTCCAGGTGCGGTCGCGGGCCGCGGCGAACGTCGCCTCGATGGTTCGCAGCGTGGCGAGCGCATCTTCTATCGGCCACGCAGGCACAGTTGCTCCGAGCACGCGGCGCGAGAAGCGCTCGACCTGCAGCGCGTATTGATTGGCCGGCGGAAACTCGTGAACGATGGTGGGCACGCCGCCGACGCTCTGCTCGTGACCGACTTCGATGAAGCAGGCGATCGGCCGGGCTTGCGCGAATGGGAAGTTCATCCGCAGCCAGCCGCGTGCACCAAGTACTGTGAGCTGCTGATGGGTGGCCCACGCGGACGGACCTGCTTGCGATGCAACGGTCAACGACGCGTGAGCGTCGCCGTAGTCGAGGAGGGCGCTGGTCAGGCGATCGATGCCGAATCGCGGATCTTGTTCGGCGAGAGCGGACACCCGCAGCGGCTGGCGGCCGTAAACGAGATTCAGCGCATTGATCGCATACGAGCCCAAGTCGTAGAGCGCGCCGCCGCCGGCCGCGGGATTGTTGCGCACGTCCGCGGGATCCAGGAATTGCTTCGCCAGCACAGCGTGCGCAGCGCGGACCGGACCGATCGCGCCGGCGGCGATGAGCTCGAGGACTTTGCCCCACTGTGCGTGATTGCGGTAACCGAACGCTTCCTCAATGTGCTTGCCGGCGCGGTCACGGGCGATACACAAGTCTTCGACATCACGCGATGCCAGGCACAGCGGCTTCTCGCACAGCACGTGCTTGCCGGCCTCGAGTGCGCGCAGCGACCACTCGAAGTGCAACTGATTCGGCAGCGGGATGTAGACCGCATCGATTTCCGGATCGGCGAGCAGCCGCTCATAGCCGGCGTAGGCGCGGGGCGCCCCGAACTTTGCAGCCACTGCGCGAGCCTTGGCTTCGTCGCGAGAGGCGAGCGCATGCAAAGTGGCGCTCTGCGCCTCGCCTATTGCCGGCATCATGCGCTGAACGGCAATCGAGGCGGCGCCGAGCACGCCCCATTTGACTTGGCCAGGCGCCATCGTGGCAGCCAACGAGATCAGGCAGCCGCTGTCGCGAGCTTCGAGTGGAAGCGGCGCTGCATGCGCGCGACGTCCGGGTTGACGCCGAAGAACAGTTTGAACGCCATCGCACCTTGGAACACGGCCATGCCGTCGCCGTCGAGCGTGCGACAGCCATGTTGGCGCGCGGTGCGCAGAAGTTCGGTGAGCAGCGGCACGTAGACGATCTCGGCGACCCAGAGCGGCGGGCGCAGGCATTCGGCGGGCACAGGTATTCCGGGATACTTCTGCATGCCCGTCGGCGTCGCGTGAACGAGGCCATCCGCAGCGGCGAGCGCGGCACGAACATCGTCGCAGACGCTGACCTTGCGATCCTCGAAAAGACCGGACATGCGCTCAGCGAGCGCGATGGCTCGCGAGCGATCAGTGTCGTGCACGCTCAGTTCCTGAGTGCCCGACTTCAACATCGCATAGCCGACCGCCGCGCCCGCCCCGCCCGCCCCGACGAGCACGACGCCCCGCGGATTCACATCGGCCATCTCGCGACGGAAGCTTTCGGCGAAGCCCCACCAGTCGGTGTTGTGACCGATGCGGCGCCCGCCGCGAAACAGCACGGTGTTCACCGAATGCAGCGCGCGTGCTTCCGCCGACAATTCGTGCAGCAGCGGTATCACTGCCTGCTTCGAAGGATAGGTGACGTTCAGGCCGGTGAAGCCGCGCTGCTCGCACCGATCCAGCACGGCAGCAAGCTGCGCCGGCCCCTCCGGCATCAGGTCGAAGTCGAGCAGCTCGTAGTCGATCTGCAGCCCGAGCGACTGCCCCTCGTCCATGTGCATCGAGGGACTCGAGGAATGCTGGATGCCGGCACCGACCAGGCCGACCAGGGACGTGCGATGGGGGCTTTCAGCTCGCATGTGGGGCCAATCGTTGTACTAACTGGTACATCACGTCAAGCGCCGGCTTCACGCCGCGTCCTCGAACTCGACGCGGCGCACGTCGCCGACCACGAAAACGTAGGAAATGACGCCCGCCAGCGCCAGCGCGCCGATGAAGGCGAGCGCCCAGACGAACGAGCCGGTCGTACCGACCACGAAGCCGACGACCAGCGGCGTCACGATGCCAGCAAGGTTGGCGCACAGGTTGAAGACGCCGCCGCTCAGGCCCATGAGCTGTTTCGGTGCGACGTCGGTCAGCAGCGTCCAGCCGAGGTTGCACATCCCTTGGCCGAAGAACGCGGCGGACATGATCGCGATCACCACCACGTCCTCGGTCACGAAGTTGGCAATGACGATCGTTGAAGCCAGCAGCAAGCCGGCGATGATCGGCGCCTTGCGCGCGACATTTGCAGAGCCGGTGCGGCGCAGGAGCAGGTCGGAGCACACGCCGCCGCTGACCACGCCGACGCAGGCGGCGATGAACGGCAGCACCGTGAAGAAGCCGACTTTGATCCAGCCCATCTGCCGCTCGGTCGCGAGATACGTCGGGAACCAGGTGAGAAAGAACACCAGCGTGGAGTTGCTGGCGAACTGGCCGATCGAAGCGCCGAGAATCTGGCGTTGCTTGAGCAGGAACGCGATGTGGCGCCACTTGAAGTGCACGTGCGTGCTCTGACCGAGCCCGCCGCCGGCCGCGATGTGCTCGAGCTCCGCCTGATTCGCACCGCTCTCGTGCGGATCGCGATACAAGGCATACCACAGCGCACCGAAGCCAATGCCGGCGATTCCCACGATGATCAGCAGCGCGCGCCAGCCGAAAGTCCCCGCGATCCAGAACAGCACCGGACTCAGGAAGGCGAGACCGAAGTACTGGCCGATCGAGTAGATGCCGGTCGCAGTGGCGCGCTCGGCTTGCGGGAACCAGGTGCCGAGGATGCGGCTGTTGGAGGGAAATGCCGGCGCTTCCGCAATGCCCAGGCCCATCCGGCAGGCGATCAGCGACCACAGGTTCGTCGTCAGTCCCTGCAACAGCGTGAAGCCGGACCAGATCGTGACGGACAGGAAGTAGGTGAGCCGCACGCCGATGCGATCGAGCACGATGCCGCCCGGGATCTGCGCGGCCGCGTAAGTCCACGAGAACGCGGAAAACACTACGCCCATCGCGACGGCGCTCAAGCCGAGGTCGTGACTCAACAGCGGGGCGGCGACGCTGATGACGGTGCGATCCAGGTAGTTGATCAGCGTTCCCACGGTCAGCAGCGCCAGGATTGCAAAGCGTGCATGCGTGCGGCGGGCCGTTGCCAGGGCGGCGCTGGAAGTCTCTAGTTGCGAGCTTGCGTGCACGAGATTGACTGCGGTGATTGTGTTAACGAACTGGTACGTGCATAGTAAATCAAGTTGCCTGGAGCCTCCAGCATGATAAGTCGGCGCGAGGGCGGAGTTGCAGCACTGTGCGTAGCGTGGGCGCTCGCGATCCCGGGCGCGTTCGGCGCGACCCAGCCGATCGCGGGCGATCCGGTTGCGGTCGACTCGGGCACTCTCGCGGGAACCGAGCTGGCCTCCGGAGTGCGCGCCTACCTCGGTGTGCCCTTTGCGGCACCGCCGGTTCGCGATCTGCGCTGGCGTCCGCCGCAGCCGGTGACGCCATGGCAGGGCACGTATCACGCCGATCGCACGGCGCCGGAGTGCATCCAGTCGCTGCGCGCGCACGACATCAATCACTACTTCGGCGAAGAGGCGACCAGCGAGGATTGCCTGTACCTGAACATCTGGGCGCCGCCGCGCGGCGGCGCGGCGCGGGCCGTGCCGGTCGTGGTCTGGATTTACGGCGGCGGCTTCACGATCGGCTCCGCGTCGATGGCGAACTACAACGGCGAGCAGCTCGCGAAGAAGGGCGTCGTCTACGTCGCGCTGGCCTATCGCGTCGGTGCGCTCGGCTTTCTCGCACATCCGGAGCTGACTGCGGAGTCGCCGCGTCACGTGTCGGGCAACTACGGATTCCTGGACCAGGTGGCGGCGCTGCAGTGGATCCAGCGGAACATCGCACGCTTCGGCGGCGATCCGGGCAACGTCACCATCATGGGACAGTCGGCGGGATCTGCGAGCGTCTCGATCTTGCAGGCGAGCCCGTTGAGTCACGGCTTGTTCCAGCGCGCTGTCGGCATGAGCGGCGGCGCGCTCGGTGCCAACATGGGCCGTGCTCGGCCGCTGAGCGCGGCGGAGCAATGGGGTCGCGAGCTGCAAACGATCTTGAAAGCGCCATCGCTCGCAGCGCTACGTCAGTTGCCGGCCGATCGCATCCTCGCGATGCAGGGGACGACGGGTCGGTATGGGCCGCTCGTCGACGGCTGGCTGCTGCCCGATGATCCGAATGCGATCTTCGCGGCCGGCAAGCAGAACGACGTGCCGATCCTGATCGGCTACACGCGCGATGAAGGCTTCGACGCGTTCAATCAAGCGATGACGCTGGTCGACTATCGCGCGCAAGCCGAGCGCTGGGGCGAGCAAAGCACCGACCTGCTGCGGTTGTATCCAGCGAGCACCGATGCCGAAGCGCGCCGCGCATCCTTGGACATCGCGCGCGACGCGACGCTCGGCTTGCAGATGCGCACCTGGGCTCGAGCGCAAACGAGCAGCGGCAAAGCACCCGCGTACATGTATCTGTTCTCGCGCGTTCATCCGTACGCGCCGGGAGTGAAATTCTCGGATCACGATCCGGCGACTATCGGCGCGTATCACACCGGCGACGTGCCCTTCTGGCTGCAGACGCTCGACAGCCTGAATCTGTTTCGCACGACTCGGAATTGGACGGCCTACGACCGGGAGCTGGCGACGCGCATGTCGGACGTCATCGTGAGCTTCGCGCGCACCGGCAAACCGTCGTTGAGCGGCATCGATTGGCCGATCTATCGCAATGCCGATGAGCGCGTCGTCGAGCTCGGCGACTCGATCCGTGTGATCCCACTCCCGAACAGCGCGAAGATCGACTTTCTCGCGGCCCATCCGCCGCGCGAGCCGGTGGTGGGCGAGGGCGGGCGACCGCGTAACCGCGATTGATGCAAGCAGAACCGAAGAGGCTCCTGATGAAAATGCTTTCGACGCTGGTTGCGCTGCTGTTGGTGAATGAAGCCGCATTCGGCGATGCGCATTCGACACTGAACGCGGAGTCTGCGATCGCTACCAAGGCGGTGCTCGAGGATCGCTATCCGGAGCGGCGCGTGACATTTCCCGGCGGCGTGACCGGACTTCCCGATCTCGTGTACTCGACCGTCACCGGCTTCAGGCCGCTGACGTTGGATCTCTACGTCCCGGCCAACCCGATCAACGGCGGCGCGCCGGTGATCATCTATGTGCACGGCGGCGGTTGGATGAGCGGGCACACGCGGCACTCGGGCGCTTTCGAGAACTGGCCCGGCGTGCTGGCCTCGCTCGCCGGCAAAGGCTATGTCGTCGCATCGCTCAACTATCGCCTGAGCAGCGAGGCGCCGTCGTCCGCAGCCGAGCAGGACATCAAATCGGCGGTGCGTTGGCTGCGCGGCAACGCTGCGCGCTTCGGCATCGACAAGCGCCGCATTGGAATTTGGGGCGGCTCAGCCGGTGGCCAACTTGCGGCGCTCGCAGGTACGAGCTGCGGAGTCTCGGCGCTGGAGCCGCCGCAGATCGCGGACGCCAAGGCGCCACTGGAATCTGACTGCGTGCAAGCAGTCGTGACCTGGTACGGGATTTTCGACTTCACGCCGCTCGCGAAGAACACGGCTGCGCCGCCGCCGGTCGCGCGCTATCTCGGTTGCGATCCGAACGCCTGCCCGGACGACAGGATCGCGCTCGCCAGTGCTATCCGTCATATCGATCGCAACGACCCGCCGTTCCTGCTCATTCACGGTGCGCTCGACAAGACCGTGGCGGTGAGCCAATCCGAGAAATTCCACGCGGCGTTGCAGGCGAGCGCCGTGAAATCGCAGTTGCTCGTGCTCCCGGACGTCGATCACAGCTTCGTCGGTAGCACACCAGAGCTCACGCGCGAGGCCAGCCTGCGCGCGCTGCACGCCACGATCGACTTCTTCGACGCCACGCTGCGCGCGTCGCACTGATCGATTTCCGTCACGACACTTCGCCAGGGACAGCCACGCGATTGACATGAACGTACTAGATCGTTAACACTGATTCCAAACAGCACTGCGGCGCTCCGACAGCGGACGCACGCGGGCGCGAGCAGTCAGGGGGCAGCTATGCGCGATTACAAGATCATCGGTCCGGGCGCCCTGCTGGGCGTTCTTGCAGGATTTCCCAGCGTCGGTGCGACCCAGGAGCAATCGACACCGCCGAATCAGACGACGCTCGAAGAAGTGGTCGTCACCGGCACCAGCATCCGCGGCAGCGCGCCGGTCGGCTCGAACTTGATCACCGTCGGACGCGCGGAGATCGAGGCGAGCGGTGCGCAGACACTCGCACAGGTGCTGCGCAGTGTGCCGGCAGTTACCGGCTTCGGCAGTTCAGGCGCCGGCGCCGTCGGTCAGGGTGGCGGTGGCGCAGGTGGATTCCAGAGCTTCGACGGCGCCGGCAGCTACACGCCCACGATCCACGGCCTGGGTGCGAGCGCGAGCAACGGCACGCTGATTCTCATCGACGGCCATCGTTTGCCGCTCTCCGGTATCAATCACACGCTCGCAGATCCGAGTGTGATCGCACCGCTCGCAATCGAGCGAGTGGAGATCCTGCCGGACGGCGCATCGGCGGTGTATGGCTCCGATGCAGTCGCCGGCGTGCTGAACTTCATCACGCGACGCAAGTACGACGGCTTCGAGGGCAACCTGCAGGCGTCGTTCGGCGACGGCTACGACACGCAGAGCGCGGGATTCATCACCGGGCTCAGCGGCGAGCTCGGCTCGGCGATGTTCACGTACAACTACTCGACGCGCGGCAACCTCACGGGCGGTGAGCGTCCGTACACGGCTGCGAATCACATCCCGCAGGGCGGCGGCAACTTCGCGAACTTCAACTGCGGTCCGGCGAGCGTCAGCCCGGCAACCGGTCAACCGGGAGCAGGCCTGATCTTCGCGTATCCATACAGCGGCACCGGTGTCGCCAATACTGCAGCGAACAGCTTCTGCGACTTCACGGGCGCGGCGGACATCATTCCCGAAGACGATCGTCACAACCTGATGTTGAAGCTGGAGCGCGATCTCAGCGAGTCGCTCACGCTGACCGCGGACTTCATCTACGCGAAACAGCGCAACGTCACCAACATCAATCGAGGATCCGTAACGGCGACTGTCTTCGGTCCTGGCAGCACGCCGGCCGGCGGCGCCGGGCAGATCAATCCGTTCTTCGCCGGCCCCGCCGGCGTCAACAGCGAAACCGTGCGATTCCAGGCGGACGAAATGTTCGGCGCGGGCGCGCAATTCATCGGCGGGGCCGAGTCGCTGTTCGGAACTTTCACGCTCGACTACGACATCGGCGCCGACTGGCGCGCGGTGTTCGGGTCGACGATCGGCCAGGACGACAGCCGGCAGAAGCGCGAGGGCGCACTCTGCGCGAGTTGCGCGCTGCTGGCCTTGAACGGCACGACGAATACAGGCGGCAATCCGACGACGCCGTCGGTCCCCGGTACGACGACCCCTGTGCTTGGGTTACCGCTCACAACGGCGAACGCGCTCGATGTCTGGACGCCGGGCAGCGCGCGTACGTCTTCGACACTGCGCAGTCAGCTGCTCGACTCGATGCAGTTGCAGACCGCGCATCAGACGCTCAAGGACTTCACGCTGAAGTTCGATGGACCGTTGTTCGACCTGCCGGGCGGCGCGGTGCGCGCGGCGGTGGGCGGCGAGTACATCAAATACACGATGCGCGAAGAGGTGACGCGCGAGCGCGGCACGGGGCCGGCGAGCTCCAATTCGCAGACGACCTTCATCGATCTCGGCCGCGACGTGCAGTCGGCATTCCTCGAGCTGCTCGTGCCGGTGGTCGGCGAAGGCAACTCATTCCCCGGCATGCGCGGCCTCGACCTCAACGTTTCCGGCCGCTACGACGACTACAGCGACTTCGGCGACACGACCAATCCGAAGTACGCGCTGAACTGGACGATCGTTCACGGTCTGCGAGTCCGCGCGAATTACGCCGAATCGTTCACGGCGCCGGCGTTGACCAGCCGCGGCAATGCGGCCGGCATCACGGCGGAATCGTCGTTCGGCGGCTTGCTGGGCGCGACGGCTTCGGGCGTCAACGCGAACTTCGCGATTCCGAACACTTATCCCGGAGCGATCGGCCTGCCGGGCTGCACGGCGGCGACGCCGACGTGTCTCATCAACACATCGAGCGTACCGGGCGTGTTCCTCGCCGGCGGCAACAAGGATCTGGTCGCCCAGGAAGGCGAGACGTATTCGGTCGGCATCGATATCGAGCCGCAGGCTCTGCCGGGGTTACGCTTCAGCGCGACCTGGTGGAATACGAAGTACCAGGGCGCAATCACGGCGCCGCAAGCAGCGTTCGCGATCGGCTCGCCGGATCTCAGCAGCCTGTTGCAGCTCTATCCGGGCGGTGTGCCACCTGATGTACTCGCGTCCGCGACGAGCGGCTTGCCGCAGACTTCGCCGCTGGCGCCGATTTCGTACTTCATCTACAACTTCAAACAACGCAACGCCTTCAACCTGGAGGCGAACGGCATCGACGCCGATCTGTCGTACCAGTTCCGCACCGACATCGGCACCTTCCTCGCCGGCGTCGCGGTGTCGCACAAGCTGAAGATGGATGAGCAGTTCGGCAGCGGCGGCGAAGTGTTCAGCGTGCTCAACACGATCGGCATCAACACGACGTTCCCCTCGAACCGCACGGCCGGCCGCTTGAACCTCGGTTGGACACTCGGCGGGCTGAGCACCGACGTGTTCGTGAACTACAACGATTCGTACCTCAACTGGAACGGCTCGGCGCCGTTCCCGGTCGTGCGTAACGCGGCCTTCTCGCCGATCGGCGGTGGCCAGAAGGTCGACGACTACATGACGGTCGATCTGCACGTCGGCTACACGTTCGGCTCGACGGGCGCGTTCGAAGGGATGTCGGTGTATCTCGATGCCAGCAACCTGCTCGACGAGGATCCGCCGTTCGTCAACGCCACGATCGGCTTCGATCCGTTCAACGCGAATCCGATCGGCCGCTTGCTGACGGTGGGTGTGAGCAAGAAGTGGTAGCACGCTGGGTCACGCTCGCAGCAGCGGGCGTGCTCGCCGCGTGTGTGTCGCAGCCCACGACGGATTGGCCGACGTATGGTCACGATCCGGGCGGGCAGCGCTACTCGCCGCTCGAGCAGATCACGCCGGACAATGTGGCGAGCCTGCGGGTCGCATGGACTTATCACATGCGGCCCGCAAGCACGGCGGAGGAGAGCGGCAAGTTCGCCAGCTCCGAAGTCACTCCGCTGGTCGTCCGCGGATTGCTGTACGTCACGACACCGTATCGCCGCGTCGTCGCACTCGATCCCGATACAGGCAGTGAGATCTGGGCATATGAAGTGCCCGGGCCCGGCCAGCCTTCGTTGCGCGGCGTCGAATACTGGCCCGGCACGCGCGCCGATCCGCCGCGAATCCTCTTCGGTACGCGTGACGGTCGATTGATCGCGCTCGATGCGCGCAGCGGCAAGTCTGTCGTCGGATTCGGCGTGAATGGCGTCGTCGATCTCAAGACGCCGGACGTGATGGGCAATGGCCCTGCGAAAGGCTCCGAGAATTATCCGAGCTACGGACTGACTTCGCCGCCGATCGTTTATCGCAACGTGATCATCACCGGCTCCGCTACGCAGGAATTCCCGCCGCGCGGCGTATCCGGCGCAGTGCGCGGCTGGGATGTCGTCACGGGCAAGCTGCTCTGGACATTTCATTCCGTCCCGCTGCCCGGACAACCCGGGTCCGAAACCTGGGAAGGCGACGGCGCGCGCGAGCGTTCGGGCGTGAACGTCTGGGGCTTCATGACAGTCGATCGCGAGCGCGGCATCGCCTTTCTGCCGTTCGCGGCGCCGACGTGGGATCGCTACGGCGGCGATCGCAAAGGCGCGAACCTGTTCGGCACTTCGCTGGTTGCTGTCGATGCGCTCACCGGCAAGTATCTCTGGCACTTCCAGGTCGTGCATCACGACATCTGGGACAACGATCTGCAGGCCCCGCCGATAGTGTTCGACGTGCGCAAGCAAGGCCGCGTCGTGCCTGCTGTCGCGATCGTCTCGAAAAACGGGCTGCTGTTCATTCTCGATCGGCGTACCGGCGAGCCGATCCATCCGGTCGAAGAACGTGCAGTGCCTGCGAGCGACGTGCCGAACGAACGGACCTGGCAGACACAACCCTTTCCCGTGCGCCCGCCGCCGCTCGCTCGCAACAGTTTCAGCCCGGACGAACTCGCGACGCTGACGCCGCAGCTCCACGCCTTCTGCGAAGAGTTCGTGACGAGGAATCGCATGCGCTCCGGAGGTCCGTATCTGCCGGTCGGCTACAACGCCGTGACGATCAACTTCCCTGGCTTGCAGGGCGGAGCCAACTGGGGTGGCGCGTCGTTCGATCCCGCGCGCAGCTACCTGTTCGTGAATACGCTCGACATGGGGCAAGTCACTTCGCTGATCGACAGCGACGGTCCGTTGCCGGTTGCACGCGGACCCGTCAGCGGACGGTTCTACGAGCCGGCTAGTCGACTGATGTGTCAGCAGCCGCCATGGGGAAGATTGACGGCCGTGAACGTGAACACGGGCGAGATCGCTTGGCAGAGCGTGCTCGGCGTCAGCGACAACCTTCCCGCGGACATTCAGGCGACCGGGCGACCGAACGTCGGCGGCTCGATCGCGACCGCCGGGGGCTTGGTATTCATCGGTGCAACAGACGACAGCCGCTTTCGCGCGTTCGACGCTGCAACCGGCCGCGAGCTTTGGACTGCGAAGCTCGACGCTGCCGCACACGCTACGCCAATGACCTATCTTGGCAAGAGCGGCAGACAATTCGTCGTGGTGACTGCAACCGGCGGCAGCTTCCTCGGCAGTCCGATCTCGAGCGATTCGATCGTCGCATTCGCATTGCCAAAATCGCAGTCGCAGCCAGCAATCGCACACTCGGCAGCGCCGCCACCGCCGGCGCCACGGAAGGTCGACGATCTGCCTGCGGGCCCGGGACGCGACGTGCTAGTGCGCAGCTGCGCGAGTTGCCACGAGCTCGGTGTAGTTCTCGCGCGTGGCAGGACGCGACCGGAATGGGCCGAGGTGACCAGTCTCATGGTCGATCGCGGCGCCGTGATCGGCGCCGACGACCGTGAGCTTCTGCTCGACTATCTCGCCGCGATCGCCCCCGCTCACTGAGCTATCAGGCGGCCAGCGCGACCGGCACGAGGCCCGCGATCTGCTCGTGCGCTTGCGCGAGGCTCTTCTGTCGCGCCGCTTCTCCATAAGCCAGGCCTTGCGCGAACACGAACTCGGACTCGATGCCGATGAAGCGCAGGAACTGCCTGAGGTAGGGCGCCTGCGTGTCCTGCTCGCCGCCGTAGATGCCGCCGCGAGTCAGGAATACATAGGCGCGTCGCCCCGCGAGCAGGCCTTCCGGACCAGTACTGGTGTAACGGAAAGTGACGCCGGCGCGCCCGACGTGATCGAAGTACGTCTTCAGCGTCGAAGGCACGCCAAAGTTATACATCGGCACGGCGAGCACGATCGTGTCGGCTGCACGCAGCTCGTCGATCAGCGCGTCGGAATACTCGACGATCGCACGCTGCTCGGGCGTGCGCGCTTCGGGTGCCGTGCTGAACGCCTGGAAACGTTCCGCCGTGAGATGCGGCACCGGGTCGGCAGCCAGGTCGCGAGTTATCACGTGCCCGCCGGGATTGCGGGTCCGCCACTCAGCGACGAAGCGCTCCGCCAGCTGCGACGACGCAGCCTGCGCGCCATACAGGCTGGTCCGTACATATAAGAGAGTGCTCATTGGGGCCTCCGAATCGCCGTTTTCCGTCGATGGCTGGTATTGAACTATTGAGTTGGCCGATAAAAAAGCGCAAATTTTCGTCTGAACCTATCGAACGGATAGATAGATGGCCGCAGCGCGCGCAGAAGACCGGGCTCCAGCCCCGCGGATTTCGCTGGAACAGTGGCGTTGCCTCGCTGCCGTGGTCGAGGCGGGCGGCTACACGCAGGCAGCGGCCCGGCTGCACAAGAGTCAATCCTCGGTCACGTATGCGGTTCAGAAGCTGGAGCGGATGCTCAAGGTGCGCGCGTTCGAGATCCAGGGACGCAAGGCCGTGCTCACTGGTGTCGGGCAGATGCTCTATCGACGAGCCCGAACACTGCTCGACGACGCCGGCGAGATCGAGCGCGCGGCGCGCAAGGCGTCGGCCGGCTGGGAAGCGGAGATCGGTCTGGCCGTCGAAGTG
Organism: Steroidobacteraceae bacterium; assembly: GCA_035275145.1. Lineage (GTDB taxonomy): Bacteria > Pseudomonadota > Gammaproteobacteria > Steroidobacterales > Steroidobacteraceae > Steroidobacter. The sequence continues at coordinate 30,377 of DATENH010000188.1, forward strand.
CTGTTTCCGACCTGGATGATGTTCGACTGCCTCAGCCGCTTCGGCGCCGAGAGCCCGCAAACGCGCATCGAGTGGCTGGAAACAGTGATCGGCGGCACCGCCGAGGCATTGCAGAGTGGCGTCGCGGACCTCGGCATCGCTGTGCGTGTGCCGCCGGGCCTCACCGGCGAGCCGCTGATGATGGTGAACTTCGTCCCGGTCGCACACCCGGATCATCCGCTGCACAAGCTGGGTCGCGAGATAACGGTGCGCGATCTGCGCAAGTATCGGCACCTGGTGGTGCGCGATTCGAGCGCGCAGCGGGACAAGCGAGCAGAGTCGCTCGAGGTCGAGCAGCGCTGGACGGTTACCAACATGAGCACCTCGATCGGTGCGGTTTCGCGCGGGCACGGCTTCGCTTGGCTGCCGCAGGATAAGATTCGCACGGAGCTCGAAGAGGGTTCGCTCGAGATCCTGCCGTTGCGCGGCGGTCGCGTGCGCACGGCACAGCTCTACTTGATGTTCGCCGATCGCGACGCCGCCGGTCCCGGCGCTTTGCGGCTTGCGGAAATCGTGCGCGAGGAAGTCGAACGCGGTTGTCGTGCGATGGGAGGTTCGAAGTGATCCAGGTTCTTGCCGCCGTCATCGTCATCCACGCGGGCACGTTGCTCGCGGATCCCGGCGGAAAGCCATTGCGCGAGCAGACCGTGGTCGTCAGCGACGGCAAGATCAGCGCGGTCGAGAACGGCTATCAACCTCTCGAGCGCTACGGCGCCGAGGCGCGGCTCGTCGACTTGAAGGAGCGCTTCGTGTTGCCCGGCCTCATCGATCTCCACAAGCACATCTCCATGCCGCTCGACGAAGCTGCGACGACGCTGGCGTCCGAGGGCCGGCTGGCGCTCATGACTGCAGCCGTAGCGAAGGCAACTCTGGACGCGGGTGTGACTACATTGCGCGACGTAGGCGACAACGTCGGCGTGACCTTTGCCGTGCGCGACGCGATCAACGCGGGCGTGATCGTGGGTCCGCGTATCTTCGCCGCCGGACGCATCGTTTCCAGCACCGGCGGTCACGGCACGACGAAGGAGTTTCAGGAGTTCGAGCAGCAGCCGCGCGGCGGCTGCGACGGCCCGGAATCCTGCCGACGCGTCGTACGCGAGAACATCGAAGCCGGCTCCGACTGGATCAAGATGACTGTGTCAGGCTCGGGCGGCGCGGCCTCGGGACTGGCCGATGCAGAGCCGATCATGCTGCCGGAAGAAGTCCACGTTGTGACGGAAGCCGCGCGGCGTGGTTTGCGACCGGTCGCGGCGCATGCTCACAGCACGGCAGCGATCAAACTCGCACTGGAAAGCGGCGCGCGCACGATCGAACACGGCACATACTTCGACGACGCGTGTGCGAAGTTGTTCAAGAGCAAGGGAGCATTCCTTGTTCCGACTGCGTACGTAGCGGAGTTCGTCGGCAAGCAGGTCGAGAAGTTCGCTGCCGATCCGAAGCGCTTGCCGCCGGAAGCTCTGCGACGCTGGACACAAGCGGCGATGGCAAATCCAGGCCGCGCGTGGCGCGCAGGTATTCGACTCGGCGTCGGCAGCGACTCGGGCAGTCGCAACGACGCTCACGCGACCGCACGCGAGATCGAGTTGTTCGTCGCTAGCGGTGTGCCGGTCGGCGACGCGATCGCTGCGGCCACCGTGACCAACGCCGAGATCCTGAACATGCAGGATCGCCTCGGACGCATCCGGCCGGGCTACGAGGCCGATCTCATCGCCGTCGCCGGCGATCCGCTGGCCGACGTTGCGAAGCTGCACAGCGTCTCGTTCGTGATGAAGGGTGGGAGAGTTGTTTCTTCACCCTGACAAGGTCCAGCTCTGGTTCGCGTTCTGCGACGAGATTGCAGACCAGCGCCTGCTCGCGGACTATCGCCGCTTGCTGGTCGATGAGGAACGGCAAAAGGAAGCCCGTTTCCACTTCGCGCGTGACAGGCACCGCTACCTGATCACACGCGCACTGGTGCGGACGGTCTTGTCGCGCTACGCCGCGGTGACGCCGCAGGAGTGGCGCTTCACCGAGGACGCGTACGGTCGGCCGCAGATCGCCAACGATCAGCCCGCGGCGCGGCGGATCTCCTTCAACGTTTCGCACACGCGCAGCCTGGTCGTGTTGAGCGTGAGCTGCGAACGCGCACTGGGAGTGGATACCGAGGACGTCGTAACCCGTCGCGCCGGCCTGGACATCGCCGATCGCTTCTTCTCCGCCGACGAAGTCACGCAGCTCCATGCAGCGCCCCCGGAGCAGCAGCACGCGCGCTTCTTCGAATACTGGACGCTGAAGGAGTCCTATATCAAAGCGCGCGGGCTCGGCTTGTCCTTGCCGCTCGAGCAATTCGGCTTCGACCTGTCGCAGCCGCATCGACTGCGGATCCGGTTCCATCCGCCGCTGATCGACGAACCCTCGCGCTGGATGTTCCGGCTGATGCGAGCCGACGCGAATCACTACGTCGCCGTCTGCGCGGAGCGCACGGGCCGCGAGCTTCCGCAGCTGAGCTTCACCAAGATCGTTCCGCTGCGAGACGAAGCCGCGATCGAGTGCGAAGAGCTGCGCAGGTCCGAGCTCACGGCAGGGCAACCGCCGCCAGCGTGATCGGCAGCTCCTGTGCCTTCGCGGCAATCAGGCGCAGCGTGTCGGCCGTCAGTTCCGCGTGGTCGAATTCGATCTCGGTCTCGATGTATTCGAGACCGAGGCGGCGCGCGCGCACGGCGCGGGGCACGATGTTGCGGATCTGGAAGAGCTGGAGCAGGCGGATCAGGGCGCCTGGATCGGCTTCGACTATCGCTTTGAGCCGCAGCGCTGCGGCGTCAGAAGGTAAGGGGGCGGGGTGCATGGAACGGTACCTCGGTTCTGGTCTGATTCGAATTCGCAGCGACGCCCGGCATCCGCGGATGCCGGGCGGCGAATCTGAATCAGGCTCAGGGCGAGGAAATTCATGCCGCGCCAGTATAGTGGCCCGACTCGCTGCTTGTGAATGGCTCTTCCGATGCCGCGGCCGCGCGAGCACGATTTTTCGTCATGATCGATCTCGACCGACGCCAGCTGCTGGCTTTGTGTGCAGCCATTCCGAGCCTCATCGCCGTCCGCAGCGCCAACGGGGCGTCCAGCGCTCCGCAGGCTCCTCGCGACTTCGATGCGTTCCTCGGCCGCTGGCAGGTCCGGCATCGCAGCCTCAAGCAGCGTTTGCTCGGCAGCAATGACTGGGAGGAGTTCGACGGCACGTCCCACTGGCAGTCGATCCTGGGCGGCACTGCCAACTTCAACGAAAGCGTCGTGCAGCGCTCAGGCGCGACGTACCAATCGCTCGGCCTGCGGGCGTACGACGCGAAGACGGAAGCCTGGACCGATTGGTCGCTCAGTGGCCGCGATCCGACCAAAATCACCGTCGACGGCGTCGGGCGGTTCGCGAACGGCATCGGTACGTTCTTCACCGACGACACGTTCGCGGACAAACCGATCCGCGTGCGCGGCATCTTCACGCCGCTGACGGCGCGCTCGATGAGGTGGGAGCAGGCGTTCTCCGCGGACGGCGGCCGCACTTGGGAGACGAACTACGTGATGGAACATACGCGCCTCGCATAGTCTCGTCAGGCAGTCAGTCAAAAAATGTAAGGAAGGTTGACCTGTCAATCCGAACAGGCGGACGCTCTGCCGCGGATCGCGAACGCCAAACGACGCCACGGCTATTGATAAGGGGGACCTCATGAGCTTCCACCGCAAGCTGGATCGACGGGCATTCGTTCGCGGAGCAGGGCTGCTGTGCGCCGGAATGTGGGCCGCGCCCGCTCTCGCCATCACCGAGCCCGAGCTGTTTCCGGTAGCGACGACACGCTACGGCAAGATCAAAGGCATCACGTGGTCCGGTGTGCACGCCTTCAAAGGCGTGCCGTACGGCGCGTCGACTGCAGGGAGGAATCGCTGGAAGGCACCGCAACCGCCCGCGAGCTGGCGCGGTGAGCGCGAATGTTTCGACTACGGCGTGATCTCGCCGCAAGTGACCACCGACCGCCGTTCCGAGTATTCCTCGCTGATCATGTGGGACCGTCACGTCGGCGGCATGGGCGAGGACATGCTGACGCTGAACGTCTGGTCGCGCGTCGCGACTGCCGATGGCGGCAAGCGGCCGGTGTTCGTTTCATTTCACGGCGGCGGTTATACGACGGGGTCGGGCAATGCGCCCGGTTACGACGGCGATCCGCTGGCGCGCTTCGAAGACGTGGTCGTCGTGACCGTCAACCATCGGCTCGGCGCATTCGGCTACCTGGATCTGGTCGGCGCGGGTGCTTCAAAGGAGTTTGCCGACGCAGGCAGCGTGGGCCTGCTCGATCTCGTCGCCTCGCTGAAATGGGTGCACGAGAACATCGAGAACTTCGGCGGCGATCCGACACGCGTGTTCATCTTCGGCCAGTCCGGCGGCGGCGCCAAGACGTCGGCGATCTACTCGATGCCGGCCGCGAAAGGCTTGTTCAGTCGCGCGGCCGTGCAATCCGGCTCGGCGCTGCGCGGACAGACGCGAGAGACCGCGACCAAGGCAACGCAAGCGCTGATGAAGGAATTGGGCGTCACGAAGACAGAGCGGCTCGTGGACGTGCCGTGGACGAAGTTGCTCGCGGCTCAGCAGACTGTTGCCGCACAAGGATCGGCGTTCGCGCCCGTAGTCATCGAGGGCACGGCATTCAGCCGTCATCCCTTCGATCCCGACGCGCCGCCGAGCTCGAAAGACGTGCCGCTGATCGTCTCGTACACGGCGGACGACGCCGCCTTGCGACTGACGAATTTCAAAGTCGACGCCGCAGGCGTGAAAGCAGAGCTGGCGAAGCAATACGATGCCGCGAAAGCCGAGCGCATCTTCAACGCCTACCGCGCCGAGTATCCCGATATCTCGGACTACCTGATCAACGCGCGCATCGCGACCGACTCGCGTAACGCGCGCTCGGTGATCAAGCAGCTCGAATTGAAATCGGCTCAGCCCGACGGCGCGCCGTGTTACGAATACATCTGGGAATGGAAGTCCCTGGGCATGGACGGCAAGTTCGGCGCCGTGCACGGCGTCGACGTGCAGTTCTCCTTCCACAATCCGCGCGGGCCGCTCGAGGGCGGGGCGGGCATGGAAGCGCGCTTGATGGCCGATCGACTCGCTTCCGCCTGGGTCGCCTTCGCGAAGACCGGCAACCCGAACAATCCTGCGCTGCCCGAGTGGCCGGAGTGGGAGCCGGACCAGCGCGTCGCGATGATCTTCGACATCAACACGCGGGCGGTCGCTCGTCCGCATGCGCGCCTGCAGGAGATGTGGCGCGAAGTCGAGAGCACGCAGGTGAGTCGCGGCAGCTAATAAGAATGCGCGCGCCGTTGCCGGCGCGCGCATTTTCCTCGGTCGTTACTGCTTCGAACCCAACAGGCGCTCGGTCTGCTCGGCAGACAGAGCCACGCCTGGCTGCGTTGTCACTGCCGGCGGTCTCGCCGCGGTAGCCTGGCGCGAACCCATGTCGATGCGACCGTTGAACAGCGCACCGTCCACGAGGCCGACGCGCGGTGCGAAGATGTTGCCGACAACTCGTCCGGTTGCATTGACGACGACCGACTCGCTGCCGTGCAGGTCGCCTTCGACGGAACCGTCGATCACGATGACGCGCGCGTGGATGTTGCCCTGGCAGACGCCCTCGGTGCCGATCGTCACGCTCTGCGTGTGATTGATCGAGCCTTCGATCCGGCCTTGCAGGATGAAATCCTCGTCGGCACTCAGTTCGCCTTTGAACCGCAGCGTCGGGCCGAGCACCGCGACGTTGCGCTGCGGGTTGGCAGCGGGCTGTGCGGCGGGCGAGCTGGGCGCCGTGCCGAACGTCCGTGGGGCGACAGGTTCCTGGCGCTCTTCAAATCCGAAGTTACGCATGAGTCTTCTCCACTTCATTGTCCACGGTTGTTCGACTTGGAGCCCTGCGGCGCGCCTTTTCTCGGCTCCGCGTCGCCCTTCTTCATGTCCATGTCGATGGTGCCGTTGAAGTGCGAGCCTTCCACCAGCGAGACGGACGGGGCGTGGATGTTGCCGCGCAGATTGCCGGACTCGGCGACGAATACGGAGCGGTCCGCGTGCAGGTCGCCTTCCACTGCGCCTTCGACTTTGATGATCTGCGCGCGGATGTTCGCCTTGACCTTGCCTTCCTCGCACACCGTCACGCGCTGCGTGTGATGGATCGTTCCCTCGATGGTGCCCTGGATCAGCAGGTCCTCCTCGGCGGACAGCTCGCCCTTGAATTTCAGGCTCGGCGGCAGCACGGACATGCGCTCGCTCGCCGTGTCGTACGGATTCGTCATGCGGGATCTCCCAGTTTGTCGCGATGCCAGAAGGGTAGCGGCGCGAACTGCGCCGTCTGACGTTGACAATCTACGCAGGGAGCGCTCGCGGGCAGCCGGACCCACGTCACACATTTTTCGCCCGTAAAAAATGTCACGAAGCGCGCCAGCGTTTCCCGCAAGCGAAACCTACAGGTGTTAAGTCCGCTGTCGCGTTATGGAGTGTCGGCGACGCAGCACAGAGGCCCGCTCATGGGTTCACCGTCGCCGTGATCTGTCTTCACATGTTCTCGGATCAGCGGTTCGTGACGCCAACGGTGCTCACTGCGCGCGCGGCCGCGAACAAGACCGACGTATATATGTATCGATAATGGCCTGCTTACAAGGCGCCGAAGTACGAGGTGCTGGAGTCCGGCGACGCGATCGGTGTGGGATCGAACGCCGACAACCAGAACGTCGCTTTGTTTCAGCGCGCGTTCGAGGTCATGCGCGGGCAGTAGCTATCGCGACTTGCTCGCCGACGTGCTCGCCAATTGCGCGACCCACGTCGTGACCGCGTCATCGCTCATCGCGCCGCCGGACCAACGAATCGCGGGCTCGTACCACTCGTTGTTGGCGCGAACGCGGTTTCGATAGACCTTCAATGAGTACGACAGCCAAGCCAGGCCGCTCGGCAGCAGCGCTTCGGTGTTGTCGATGTAAACGGCGTCCGCGGAAGTGGGCAGCCCGATGTGCGTGACGTTCGGCAGGCGGCGCACGACATCCGTGAAATCGAGACAGGCGCTTGCACACTCGCCGTCGGTGAGCAGGAATACCCGGCCGGTCACGAGACTCTTGGGTGCACGACCCGCCGAGCGCTTGGGTGGCTCCGCGACCCGCACCAGCGACTGGCCTTTCTTCTGCGCTTCCACGACAGCATCGCGCGCCTGCGCCCAGGAACGTGCCGCCTCGGTCAGGCCATCGCGCTCGGTGCGTTCGACCACGCTGTTCAGATGAGCGATGTTGTCCGACGACACTCGCCAGTCGACGGTCCAGTCGAAACCGTCGCTGACGTACGTGACCGCGGGCTCGCCCCAGAATGCATTCGCGACTTTTTCACCCCAGGCGCTGTTGCCGCCGCCGTTGCCGCGCACGTCGAAGACGACCGTGGACGCCCGCAGCTCGGCTGCGTGCGCCGTGATATCGCTGATCAGAGCATTGATGCCTGCTGCTCCCGCACCGAAGTAGTTGAAGCTCGGGATCGAGACGAACCAGATTCCCTGTCGCTTTTGCAACCCGAGCGCCGGGGCCGGTGGTTGCATTTGCTGCACGTAGCGCGCGATCGTCTCGCGGGAAGCAGAGGACCAGTGCAGGTCGATGCTCGTGGTCTCGCCGCCGCTGGCGACTGCGCAACTCGTCATTCGTCCCACGGTATCGCCCGCGTCGAATTGAAAGAGCTTCGGCAGGCTGTTCCAGCGCTCGTGTGGAAGGTCGGCATTCCAGTAGTACGGGTCCAGTCGCTCCTTCATCAAGTGCTCGGTCGTCATGCCGTCGCAGCTCAGGAGCTCTGCGCCCATCGGCACGTCGCTGCCTTCGGCGACAGCTAGTATGCGAATCTTGCCGTCGGCGGCGTGCCCGACCAGAAATCCCGGCCAGGACAGCCGCTCCGAGCTCAACAAGAACCGGGCAGTCGTGTGGCCGTCACGAAATCCGTTCGTGTAGCGCCGGACGGCGCGTGCGTAATCGCTGTAGTGATGCGCCGTCGCTGACTGAGCCATCGCGGCTTGCAGTCCGTCTTCGAGCCTGCGCCGATACCGGTCGCTCTGTGGGTCGACAGGGCCGGGGTGATTGGCAGCCAGCGTGTCGTGGATGGCCTGGAGATCCCGCCGCGTCAGGAGCACCCAAGGATCTGCAACAGCATCGGCGGCGACCGATCGTGCCGCGATCAAAACCAGCAAGGAAGCCAGGGCCAGTCTGTGCATGGGGTTGCCTTTGTTCTCAGACTCGTCGAGCCCGTATGGGGTTTAATACTGGGGTCTAATGCCGTCGCGCGACCTCGATGATCTTGCTCTCGTTGACGCCGGAATGACCGAGCTGGATCAACTGCTGGAGCTGTGCGGCCGCCACGCTGCCAAACGGTGCGCTCATTCCGAGCTCGCGAGCAAGCTGCAGAGCGTAATCGGTGTCCTTCAGACGCAGGACCGGAGTGAACACGATGTCGCGATCGTGATCGTCGGCAACCATGCGCCGCGCATTGCGCACGACCTGAGGACTTGCGGCCTGGCCCATGCTGATGGCGTCCGCGACAGCAGCCAGGTCGAGGCCGGCCCGTTCGGCGAGGGCCATGCCTTCCGCGAGGGATGCGATCTGGACGGCGCCCATCAAGTTGACGATCAGCTTGTAAGCCGTACCGGCGCCGACCGCGCCAAAATGCAGGATGCGGTTCGCAATGACATTCAGCAGCGGACGAGCCGACTCCAACTCGTCCGGAGCGGCACCGACCAGCAGCGTCAGAGTGCCCGCCGCTGCAGCATCGGCAAGTCCGGTGACTGGCGCATCGACATACCGAAGGTTGCGCGCCCGCGCTTCGGCCGCAAGCTGCAGCACCCAGTTACGCGAGAGCGTCGAGCATTCGATCGCGAAGGCTCGCGGCGCGAGTTGTGCGGCCAGCGCGCCGTCTGGTCCCAACCAGACGGAACGAGAGGACGTGTCGTCTGCGGTCATCGCGAAGACCGCTTCTGCACCTACGCATGCCTCCCGAGGTGTGCGGCAGAGCCGAGCGCCGGCGCGCTCGAGCTCGGCTGCTTTTGCGGCGCTACGGTTGTAGACGCGCAGCTCATGTCCAGCCCGCAGCAGGCGATCCGCCATGCCGCGGCCCATATTGCCGAGTCCGATGAATGCGACGGTTGCCACGGTCTGTGTCTCTCTGCGCGGGGTGCTGTCAATATATATGCAAGCTGAAGGAGGCGTGAGATGACCTGGAGCGAAAGCGGCGGAAACGGCTCGCGAGTCTTCCTGCTCCTGCACGGCCTCGGCGCGACGGCTGCGGTATGGAGCGGCGTGCGGCGAGTGATCGAGGAACGCTCGCTCGGCCATTGGGTTGCGCCCGACCTCGGCGGTCATGGCGGCTCGGCGTGGCGACGCAATTACACCGTTGGCGATCATGCAGCCGAAGTCGCGGAGCTGGTCCGCGACTCGCAGGAGCTGTTTGTCATCGGACATTCGCTCGGCGCCTACATCGCGCTTGCACTCGCTAGCCGCTGGTTCGGCGTCGAGGTCGTCGGCGTGCTCGGCGTCGGCCCGAAGGTCACGTGGTCGGAAGCAGACCTGCAAGGTTCGCGCGAGATCGCGAATCGACCCGTGCGCTGGTATGCGACGGCAGAGGAAGCCTGGGCGCGTTATCGACGCGCATCCGGCCTCGACACTGCTGTCGCACCGACTGACGAATGGCTCGCGCGCGGTGTCATGAAGGGGGAGGAGGGGTGGCGGTTGTCGCAGGATCCGCGGACCTTCGATGTCGCGGGCGCGCCGTTCGACTCGCTCGCCAAGAGTGCGCGTGCGCGGGTGATCCTCGCGCGCGGCGAAAAGGATCCGATGGTGTCGACTGCAGAGCTGCGCATCCATGCGTCGCAAGCCGTCGAGGTCCCGGGCTGCGGACACAATGCACAGGTGGAGAAACCGCAGGCGATCGTCGACTTGCTGCAAGGATTGATCGGATGAGAGACGACGAACAGCGAGCGCTCGCGTCGGTCTTCGATCCGAACAAGCTGGATGCGGCGTTCTATCGGAACCCTTATCCCGTCTACGCAGCGCTGCGCAACTTCGATCCCGTGCATCGCTGTCCGGACGGCACGTACTTTCTGAGCCGCTACGCCGATCTCGATCGCATCTATCGCGATCGCACTGCTTTCAGCTCCGACAAGAAGCAGGCGTTCGCACCGAAGTTCGGTGTGGGTTCGCCGCTCTACGAGCATCACACGACCAGTCTCGTGTTCAACGATGCGCCTTATCACACGCGTGTGCGGCGACCGATGGTCGGCGCGCTGACGCCGCACGTGCTCAAGGCGATGGAGCCGGACGTGGTCGTGCTGGTCGATGGACTATTGGATCGGATGGAAGCGCAGGGCGACGTCGATCTCATCGCCGACTACGCGGCCGCTGTTCCTGTGGAGGTCATCGGCAACCTGTTGCGAGTGCCGCGCGAGGATCGCGGCCCGCTGCGAGGCTGGTCGCTCGCGATTCTCGGCGCGCTGGAGCCCGTGCTGACGGCTGATCAGCTCGCCGCTGGCAATCGAGCGGTGACGGAATTCTCTGCGTATCTGCGCGAGCTGATCGCGCAACGCCGCCGGCATCCGGCCGGCGACGACGATCTGCTCACCCGCCTGCTCGGCGATGATCAGTTGACAGAAACGGAGCTCGCGCAGAACTGCGTGTTCCTCCTCAACGCAGGGCATGAGACGACCACGAACCTGATCGGCAACGGCCTGCATCTGCTGCTGACTCATCC
>DATENH010000189.1:0-7150 GCA_035275145.1 Steroidobacteraceae bacterium
TGTCTGTATTCCGACGACGGCCTTGAATATTGCCTGGTGTATTTCCGCACCCTCGAGCGTGACGTCTGTGAGCGTTGCGCCGGTGAAGTCCACCCCCGTCAGTTTCGCTTTGGTCAGATCGACGCCGGTCAGATCGGCTTCGCGCAGATCCGCGTAGCTCAGATCGGCGCGCGAGAGCTTCGCTCCGGCCAGTCGCGCGCCCTTGAGACGTGCGCCGCTCAGTACGAGGCGAACGAGACCCATCGGCTGATTGCGCATGTCGGCGCCGCCTTGTACGCGCTCCAGGTTCGCGCCTTCGAGCCTGGCGTGATCGAAATTTCCCATCAGCGTAGCGCCGCTCAAGTCGGCCCTGCTCAGATCTGCATTCGCAACCACACTGGAGAACAGCTTCGCCTCGCGCAGATCGGCGTTTACCAGTACCGCATCGCGCAGGATCGCAACGTTGAGATTGCAGCGCTCGAGCTTCGTGTCGGACAGGTTGGCGCCCTTGAGATTCGCACCGAACAGGCTGGCGCCGGCGAAGTCGATGCCCGCGAGGTTCGCACCCGGCGCCTCCAGGTTCGTGAAGTCTGCCGGAGGGCTCGCGAGTCGTTGCTGGATCTGCTCGCGCGTGAGGCTCTCGGCGTAGCCAGCGCTGCTCGCCAACGCGGCCGCCAACGCCAGGCACCCGAAGGGGTTCATCGCGCTGACTTCGGTTTTGCTGCCTTGAGCACGTCCTCGCACCAGCTGAGCGTAGCGGTAACGTTCGGAAATCCGATCGTGCTGGTCAGCGAAATAACGGCATGGCGGATTTCATCCGGCGTGGCGCCTGCTTCGAGGGCGCGTCTCACATGGCTGTGCACCGCACCTTCGGAGCGGATCGCAGCAGCGGCAGCCAGTTGCACGAGATGCAGCGATTTCGAGTCGAGCGGCCCGCTCTCACGAACAGCCTGCCCCAGCGCCTCCACGGCTGCGATGTACTGCGGATGCTTTTTCGTCAGGCTGACGTAGAACCCGGGCTTGTTACCCATGTGCACACCGATTGCAGAAGGAAGAAGCTTCGCGTACCAGCGAGCGGGATAGTAGGCGGCCGAATATATTTCCGTCGAGCGTGTGACGTGTCGCGCGTGACAGTGTGTCATGCGGTGACACACATGTTGCGAACGCAACCACTGCTCGCTGCAGGCTGTAAATAGCGCGTGGCGCGGTCGTCACCCCTTGGCATGGTCGTTGCACCTGACTGGCTCGCTGACGTTGCGGTTGCGACGCGCCGGAGTGCGGCGCGACGCAGCGACTCTTGGTTCGAGCAGCAGGGGGACTCACCATGAAAGTTGATACGAGGCTCGTTGCGTCGACCAGCGCCTTGGCGCTGCTGCTGGCCTCCCAGGGCGCGACTGCGCTGGATGCGATCGACGTAGGCGGATGGAAGGTCGACTTCAGCGGCAACATCAACGGATTCGCCAGCGATGTGAGTTGCGACTCCCCGGCGAGCGGCGTCGTCATCGGCGGCGGCCTCGCCTGCGGCTCGTTGTCGGGAGGCGACTACGATGCCAACAACATCCGTACCGGCCTGCTGCCCTCGTGGCTCGGCTTCCATGCCGAGAAAACCGACGGCGACAACAAGTACGGCGTCATGATCGGTTTTCAGCCGGGTATCGACGGTGGCAACCAGGGAGCGATCACGGGCAGCCCGCTCGACGGCGGCCTCGGCCTCAACTCGGAAAACCTGCGTCAGGTGTACCTCGAGTGGTCCGGCAATTGGGGCGGCATCAAGGTCGGTCGCGACCTGGGCCTGTTCGGCTCGGACGCAATCCTGTCCGACATGACGCTGCTCGGCGTCGGCACGGTTTCCGACCTTACGCGCGGCGGCGGCAACACTTCGCTCGGCCGGATCGGCGTCGGCTACTTGTACGCCGACTGGAAAGGTCAGATCCAATACTCTTCGCCGAAGTTCGGCGGCTTCCAATTCAACGTGGCGCTCGTCGACCCGTGGGGCCTCGTCAATCTGTCCGGCCAGAGCCTGAACGCCGCCACGTTCAACCAGGAAGGCAGCACCTACGGCCTGGAGGGCAAGGCGGCCTTCAGCTTCGGCGATCCGAAAGAGTTCAATGGCAAGATCTGGGTGAGTGCCATCAGCCAGAAACTCAAGAGCGCCGGCCCCTTCGGCAGCGAGGATGCCATTGGGTATGACGTCGGCGCCAAGCTCGGTATTGCCGGCTTCGAGGGCGTCGCCTACTACTACCAAGGCGAAGGTATCGGCACCACGGGCTTTCTGTTCGATGCAGTCGATCAGTTGGGAAACAAGCGCGACTCGGACGGCTTCTATGCGCAGATCACCTGGAAGCTTCCCGGCATCGGCACCAAGCTCGGCGTGAGCGCCGGCGAGAGCAATCTCGATCGCGGCCCCGCCGATCTGCCCAGCTCGACACTGGTCTCGAAGAACGAGTCGGTCGTGGTCGGCGTCTATCATCCGCTGACTTCGTTCCTGAATCTGGTCGCCGAGTACACGCAAACGAAATCCACTGCGCACAACGGGGCCGAAGCGAAAGAGACGGCGATTGCGATCGGCGCGATTCTTTTCTATTGAGATCCCCCTCTGCGGCGGCGCTGCGGCGCCGCCCCTTTCTTCTGAACAACCGGACGACCTCTGATGTGCCGACGCCAACTTTCGATCGCGAGCGGTGCGCTGGCACTGGTTGCAGCAATCACCTGCGCAGCGGACGCACCGCGCGATGTCGTCGTACTCTGGTCGGGCAACGACCAATGGGTGAAGATCGAGCCGCAGGATGATGCAGCGGCGCCGCCGAACGATCATCCGGCCCAGGTTACGAGCGAAGCCGTCAACAGCGCGCTCGCGTCGCTGCGAATTCGCACCGTGGACGAGGATCCGGCCACTGCAGCACAGCGGCCGGTTTTCACCGCCGAGGAACTCCGCAACATCGCACCTCGAGTTGCTGCGGGACTTGCCCAAGCCGGGCCTCGACAGGACGTGACGTTCAGTACGATCGGCAGCCATCCGCGGTCCACCGGCGGGTTGGTGAAGGATCCCTGCGTCAACGCGGGCCGCGTGTTCTATGACGACGGCAGGATCAACGTGATCTTCGGCGAGTTGCAGTCAGGCTACCGCAAGCGGCTCGTCTACGGTCAACGCACGGAAGACTTCACGCCGCGGGAGCAAGGTTCGCGCGACAAGGCTGCTGAAAATGACTGGGTCCTCGCGGCACGTCCTGGCGTCGAGCTTCATACGAATGCAGGCGGGGTGCGCAACGACTGGGTCGAGATCGACACCGCGGCTGTCGCAGCGGGCGCAGCGACTGTGTCGCAGGCTCCGGCGGCAGCGACGCCTCCAGCAGCAACAGCAGCGAAGTCCAGCGCGGACATCGAGCAGCGCCTGAAGACACTCAAGGAGCTCCGGGACAAGAACCTGATCAGCGAAGAGGCTTACCGCGCGAAGATGCAGGAGCTGCTGTCCGAGCTCTGAACGTTCGAAGACCAAAAGGGGTGATCCCATGAAGCGTTCACTCATCTCAGCCCTGGGCCTGTTAGCGCTCGCCGGCGCGCGCGTCGAGGCGGCGGAAGCGCCCGCCGCGCCCGTCAGCCAGGCGATGATCGACGCGGCCGCGAACGACTCGCAGAACTTTCTGCACACCAACGGCAACTACGATCAGACGCGCTACTACCCTGCTGCGCAGATCACCCGCGCCAACGTGAAGAAGCTGCGTCCCGCCTGGATCTTCCAGACGGAGATCATCGAGTCGATGGAGACGACGCCGATCGTCTCCAACGGCGTCATGTACGTCACCACGTCGTTCAATCACGTGTACGCGCTCGATGCCCAGACCGGCACGCAGCTCTGGCATTTCAAGCACAACATGGGGCCCATCACGACATTCTGTTGCGGGCCGAACAATCGCGGCGTATTCGCTTACGGCAACAAGCTCTACATGGGCACGCTCGACGCCAAGCTCCTGGCGCTGGACGCGAAGACCGGCAAGCAGCTATGGGAGCAGCAGATCGCCGACCCGGAACTGGGCTACAGCGAAACCATGGCGCCGACCGTCGTCGACGGCAAAGTGCTGATCGGCACGAACGGCGGCGAGTATGGCATTCGCGGTTTCGTGAAAGCGTTCGACGCCAACTCCGGACAACTCTTGTGGACCTTCAACACGATCCCGGAGAACTCGGTGGGCGTGTGGGCCACCAAGGACGCCACCGGACTCGACATGAAGCGCGATATCAAGGCGGAGAAGGCGCAGCTCAAGAAAGCCGGGGACCCGTACAAGACGCTCGGCGGCGGCGTGTGGCAGAACATGGCGGTCGATCGTGAGACCGGTATCGTGTACTTCGTCGCCGGCAATCCCTCGCCGGATCTGTACGGTGCGATTCGGCCGGGCGACAACCTCTACACGAACTCGCTGATCGCAGTCGACCTGCAAACCGGCAAGTACAAGTGCCACTTCCAGTACATCGCGCACGATGTCTGGGATCTCGATGCGGTCAGCCCGGTCATCATCGCGCGCGTCAACGACAAGAACGGCAAGCCGGTAAAGGGGCTGCTCCACGGCGGCAAGACCGGCTACGTCTACGTGCATCGCGCGGACGATTGCAGCTTGATCCGCTACTCCGACCCTATGGTGTCGCAGGAGGGACGCTGGGTGCTGCCGACCAAGGAAGGCGCGCGCATGCTGCCGGGAGCGAATGGCGGCGTGGAGTGGTCGCCGATGGCGATCGATCCGACGCAGAACACGGCGTACGCCGTCAACTTGCACCAGCCGATGACCTACCACGTCGAAGAGTCGGATTATCCCGGTGGGAACAAGCTGTGGCTCGGCGGCGCATTCAAGGTCATTCCGGGCGAGGAGCAGTCCGGCAACGTCACGGCGGTCGACTACAACACCGGCAAGATTCGCTGGCAGGTCAAGACTCCGCAGCCGATGATCGGCGGAATTCTTGCGACGGCAGGCGGCGTGGTGTTCACCGGTGAGGCCAACGGCTGGTTCAAAGCGTACGATTCGTCGAATGGCAGCGAGTTGTGGAAATTCCAGTGCGGCGCCGGTGTCAACGCTCCGCCCGCTTCCTACACGGTCGGCGGCAAGCAATACATCGTGGTCGCCGCCGGCGGCAACGTGCAGATCGATGCCAAGCGTGGCAACAGCATCCTTGCTTTCGCGTTGTCAGAATAGGTGGATGCGGATCGCGCTGGCGATGGCGACGCTGCTGCTGGCGTCGCCTGCATCGGCGCAGGACGAATTCGCTGCGGTCCGCGCGACGCTGCAGACTTGCGCTGCCTGTCATGGCGAGGGTGGGGCGTCGAAGATGCCCGAGTACCCGATCTTGGCCGGCCAGCAGTTCTACTACCTCTACCTGCAGCTCAAGGACTTCAAGAGCGGCGCGCGCAAGAGCGACATCATGGGACCGCTGGTCCAGCCGCTGCAGCCCGATCAGATGAAGTTGCTCGCCCAGTTCTTCTCGAAGCAGAAGTGGCCGACGATTGGTCACGCGGCCGAGGATGCCAGTGTGCAGATCGCGCGGCGCGCCGAGGAATCCGCCGGTTGCATCGGGTGCCACCTGGGCGATTTTCGCGGCAACAGCGCCGTGCCACGCCTGGCAGGACAACACCCCGAGTACCTGAAGAAGACGATGCTCGATTTCAAGAACAAGGTGCGTACCAACGCCCCGGCCATGGTGGACCTGTTCGGCACCTTCAGTGAACAGGAGATCGCGGCCTTTGCGGATCATCTGGCCTCGCTCGCGGTGTACCAGAGCTCGCAGGGTACCGAGATTCAGTAGGCTTACAGGACGCTGACGACCTCCGCATGGCCGCCCGCTGCCGCGTGATCGCGTGCAGTCTTGCCGCTTCGATCCTTGAGTGACTTGTCGGCTCCCGATTCGAGCAGCTTTCGTACGGCCGCAAGATGTCCCTGCGCGCTCGCCATCATGAGGGCGGTCATGCCTCGGTTGTCCCGCAAGTCCACACGCGCGCCGCGTGCGAGCAGTGCCTGGATCGCGTCCACCTGGCCATAGCCGGCCGCCCACATGAGTGCGGTCAGCTCGTTCTCGAATCGCTGATTGGGATCGACCTTGCGATCCAGAATGAGCGCGAGAATCTCCGCGTTGCCCGAGCCTGCCGCGTAGACGAGCGCAGACTTGCCTGTGCGGTCGACGGGATCCACTTTCGCGCCGTTCTCGAGCAACAGGCTTACCACCTGCGTGTGCCCGCCATATACGGCGTGCATGAGCGGCGTGAGCAGTTGCAGATCCGCGCGATTCACATCCGCGCCGCTTGCGATCAACACCTTGGCCGTGTCCAGGTGTCCGTTGCGAGCGCTTTCCAAAAGAGGTGTGGCCTGCTCAAGATTCGCCTGGTCGACGTCCGCGTTTGCCGCGAGCAGTGCGCGCACGACGGCGGTGTGGCCGCCGCGGGCTGCTTCCAGCAAGGCAGTGTTGCCCAGACGATTGCGCGTTTTGACCGACGCCCCGGCATGCACCAGACGTTCAACCGCGGCCGCATCGCCCGCACGCGCAGCGGCGAGAAGCTGGAAATTGAGCTGGCGGGAGTCGCTCGACTCCTGTGCCGTCACGTCGTACGCAACCGTCGCAACGATCCCCAAAGCGAACGTTGCTGCCGCGACGCGTTTCAGGATTCGCAAGCTGGTCATGGTTCGACTCTCAGGTCGCACGATCCTGCTGTGTATCACGACCTCCCTGTTCGTCGAAACAGCAGGATCTTCATGCAAGCTTGAATGAATATTGACGTGCGTAGCTAAAGAGCGGACTATCGGGCCGCGCCACAGAGCGCGGCGCAGACCAAAGGCAGGGGGAACCATGAGAACGCACGCAATGTTGCTGAGCGCGTCCGTGCTGGTTGTGTACGCCAGCGGCCCGGCCGTAGCACAGACCTCAACGGCGCCGAACGCGCAGATCCTCGAAGAAGTCATCGTCACCGCCGAGCGGCGCGCCACGCCGCTGGATCGCACGCCGATTGCCGCCACGGTGCTGAGCGGCGCCGAGCTCGCCAACAACGGCGTGAACGCAGTGGATCAGCTGCAGTTCGTCACTCCGGCGACGACCGTCAACAACTTCGGTCAGGGCACCAACTTCAACATTCGCGGCATCGGCAAGGCCGAGACCAACTCGCAGACGACCACGGGTGTCATCACTTATCGCGACG
>DATENH010000190.1:0-3478 GCA_035275145.1 Steroidobacteraceae bacterium
CGGTTGTGACCGATGCCGGATGAGCGAGCAGTGCGAGTCGCTTGCCGTGCAGCGCGCTGCGCAGCGCGGGCTCGGTGAGCAGGCGATCGATGCCGAACTTCATTCTTCGTCTCCTGCGCGAGGCAGCTTCAATACGAAGCCGGCGTCGTTATGGAAGTCCGCGTTGCCCGGCGGATGCTCCAGCGCCCAATACGAGATGCGACCTTGCAGATCCTCGAGCACGACCGCGAGCGAGAGGTGCAGGCCGGTGCGCGGCACGAGGCCGGAGCAATGCACATCGACGTCCGCCTCCAGCCGATCCTCGCGGCGCCGGCAGATGATCTTCGGTGCGTGCGGCGGCTCGACCGGCGTCATGCCGCGGCGGTAATCATCGAAGCGATAGACCGCCCATTCGCTCGATGGCGAGAAATTCAGCTCGAGGTAGTTGCGCGCGCCCTCGGCGCGAACGAAAGCTTCGAAGCAGGTGTGTTGCCACAGTCCGTCCGTGTGAGCAGAGCGCCGCTGCGGCGGCAGCTGCAACTGATCGATGTCGCCGATGATCTCGTAGTAGAGGATCAGCAGATCCGCACTGATCCGGTCGACGCGCGCGGTCACCGCGCTGACGTAATTACACGGTGTCGACGGATGGCAGAGGAGGGGCAATGCTTCCATTGCCCCGGATTCTACCCCGCTCTATTGCCACTGCGCTGTCTGGGCAACCTGGTCGCGATAAGTGGCGCGCACGCGCCAGAGCAGCAACGCGGCGATCGTGCCCGAGGTGACGACGACGATGAGCAGGCCCCAGCGGATCTGCATGGGATCGCGCAGGATGTAGTCGCTGATCATCGGGACGAGGTAGGGACCGAAGCCGAGGCCGATGAGGTTGACGGTGAACAGGTAAACGGCCGACACCTGCGCGCGCATCTGATTCGGCGTCACCTGGTTCACGGCCATCGGTCCCATCGCGACGTAGCCGTGAAACGGGAAGCCGGCGAGACACATCATCGCGAGGCCGAGCGTCGCATTCGGCATGAACGCAGGGAAAGCGCTGGTGGCGACGACTGCCACCGCGGTGCCGAAGCACACCCAGATCGGCGCGTCGGCGTGGCCCTTGGTCGTCAGGCGATCGCAGATGCGCCCGGCGACGAACACGCCGAGCGTGTTCATCGTCATGGTCGAGATGCCGAGCACCTGGCCGACCAGGCCCGGTTGAATACCGTACGTGCGCGCCATGACGGTCGGCAGCCACGCGCCGACGGCGTAGCCGAGGCACGCCATCATCGCCATCGCCAGGAAGTGCGGCGTGTAGAAATGGCCGTTCTTCCACATGAACGCGACGACTTCGCTCAGCGGCAAGCGGTCGCGGACCTGGTTGTCTTCGCTCTTCATCAAGCCGCGACGCTTCGGTTCGCGCACCGTCAGCAGCAGCAGCGGCAGCAACAACCCCGGCGCGCCGGTCACGATGAAGACGAATTGCCACGCGCGAACTTCGCCGAGCAACGGCAACGTGAAGGTCTTGCCGGCGCCGGACACTGCGACGACGACGAGTCCGCCGACCAGCAGCGCAATGCCGCTGCCGATCGGGATGCCCATGTTGTAGAAGCTGAACGCGCGCCCGAGTTTCTGGCGCGGGAAAGCGTCGGTGATCATCGAGTACGCAGCCGGCGACAGCGCCGCTTCACCGACGCCGACACCGATGCGAGCCAGGAACAGCTGCCCGAAATTCTTCGCCAGGCCGCACAGCGCTGCCATCAACGACCAGATGACCACGCCGGCGGCGATGATCTTCTTGCGGCTGATGCGGTCCGCGAGGCGGCCGATCGGAATGCCGAAGAACGTGTAGAAGATCGCGAACGCGAAGCCCTGGAGCAGACCGATCTGCGTGTCCGAGACCTGCAGGTCGCGCTTGATCGGCTCGACCAGCAGCGAAATGATCTGCCGGTCGATGAACGAGAATATGTAGAAGATCAGCAGCGTGACGACCAGGTACCAGCCTTGCCGCTCGGAGCGGTCGGCGTCCGTCTCGACGCCCGCGGCGAGCGTTGCGGTTTGTTGATTGTTCAAGCGACCCCCTGCAAAACATCGATCTAATTTTCGTGCGCCCAAAGTAGCAGAGGGCAGGCAGCGCGCACTAGCGAAGTTTTGCAGTCCCGTATGCCGGAATTCAGGTTGCCAGCTGCGCCTTCTTGGATTCCAGCGCCTCCCACCTCGCAAACTTCTCCGCGAGCTGCCGTTCGATCTCGTCCCCGAGCTGCCGGTCGGCCTTGATCCGCTCGCTGCCCTGTTTGTGATAGTCGCCGCTGCTCATGCGCGCGGTGAGCGCCTGTTGCTGCTGCTCCAGCGCCTCGATTTCCGCGGGCAATTGCGCCAGCTCGCGCGTTTCCTTGTAGCTCATCTTCGTCGGCGCAGCACGACCCACATCGTCAGCACGGCTCGCCGCCTTCTGCTTCGCAGGCGCGGCCGGCGCGGCCGGCCGGCGTTGCGCGAGCCAATCGCTGTATCCGCCGACATATTCCTGCCACTTGCCATTTCCTTCGGCTACCAGCGTCTGGGTCACGACGTTGTCGAGGAAGGCGCGATCGTGGCTCACCAGGAGCAGCGTGCCCGCGTAGCCTTGCAGTGTGGCCTCTAGCAACTCCAGCGACTCGATGTCGAGGTCGTTCGTCGGTTCATCCATTACAAGCACGTTCGCGGTGCGAGCGAACAGCCGTGCGAGCAGCAGGCGATTGCGTTCGCCACCCGACAACGCCTTCACCGGCGAGTTCGCGCGCTGCGAAGAGAATAGGAAGTCGCCCAGGTACGTCACTACGTGTTTGCGCTCGCGGCCGATTTCGATCCAGTCCGAGCCGGGGCTGATGGTCTCGACCACCGACTTTTCCGGATCGAGCTGCTCGCGCATCTGATCGAAGTACGCCACCTGCACGTTCGCGCCGAGCCGCACGCTGCCGGCGTCCGGTTCGAGCTGCCCGAGGATCAGGCGCAGCAGCGTCGATTTGCCCGCACCGTTGGCGCCGATCAGGCCGAGCCGGTCGCCGCGTTGCAGCCGCATCGACAGGTTCCTGACGATCGGCCGCTGCGCGAAGCTCTTGCCGACGTTGACCAGCTCCGCGACCAGCTTGCCGGAACGCTCGCCGGCGTCGAGCGTGAGCTTGAGATCGCCGAGGCGCTCGCGCCGCGCCGCGCGCTCGACGCGCAGCGCTTCGAGCCGGCGCACCCGGCCTTCGTTGCGCGTGCGGCGCGCTTCGATGCCGCGGCGGATCCACACTTCTTCCTGCGCCCAGAACTTGTCGAACTTGCGATTCGCGATCTCTTCGGCCGCGAGCTGCTCGCCCTTGCGCGTCTCGTAAGCGGCAAAGTTGCCGGGGAAGCTGCGCAACAGGCCGCGATCGAGCTCGACGATGCGCGTCACGACCCGATCGAGAAATGCGCGGTCGTGCGTGATCACGATCAGCGTCGGGCCTTTGAGCAGCAGCTCTTCCAGGCCCGCGATGCCGTCGAT
>DATENH010000191.1:0-18575 GCA_035275145.1 Steroidobacteraceae bacterium
CCGTTGTTCATCGAGCGCATTCGCGGGCTGGTCGACAGCTACCCCGATCGCTTCACGGTCGCGGAGGTCGGCGGCGTAGGCGCTGCGGAGGATATGAAGAGCTTCACCGCCGGCGCCAAGCGGTTTCACAGTGCCTACGGATTCAATTTCCTGCACGCGGATCGTTTGACGCCGGGGTTGGTCAAGCAGGCGATGGAGGCGTGGCCGGACACGGCAGGCACGGGTTGGCCGAGCTGGGCGTTCTCCAATCACGACGCTCCGCGGGCGCCGTCGCGTTGGGCGAGCGTGCCGGATCGCGCGGCGATGGCGCGCGTCACGATGCTGCTGCTCGCGTGTCTGCGCGGCAATATCTTCATCTATCAGGGTGAGGAGCTCGGACTGCCGCAGGCACACGTGCCCTTCGATCAGTTGAAAGATCCCGAAGCGATTGCTAACTGGCCGCTGACGCTCGGCCGCGACGGCGCGCGCACGCCGATTCCGTGGCGCTCGAGCATGACTTCGGCCACACCCTCGTGGTTGCCGATTGCTGCCGAGCATCTGGCGTTAGCGGTCGATCGACAGGAGCACGATCCGCATTCGCAACTCGCATTCACACGGCGCGCGCTGGCGTTGCGCATGAGCAGCGACGCGCTGTTGACGGGTGTGATGAAGATCGTCGAGGCGTCCGAGGCGATCCTCGCCTTCGAGCGCGCAACGCCGACTCAACGGTTGCTATGCGTCTTCAATCTCGGCCACGATGCGCGCTCGTGGCGCCCGGTGGACAGCGAGCGCTGGCGCGTGATCGAACGGTCCGACGGCAGTAGCGGGTGGGCGCTTCCTCGACTCAGCGGTTGGGTCGCAGAATGGACCTGAAGAAAGAAGTCTCGCCAAGACGCCAAGACGCGAAGAAGAATTCTGAAATTTTCAGAATCCGGACCTTGGCGTCTTGGCGTCTTGGCGAGAGTCTGCTCCTTCTTCTCTTGCTCTGGTCCCGCGTCGCGGGCGCCGAAACGCTCGGCACCGTCAGCTCGCCGGGCAACGTCCTGTCGGTCAACGTCACAGTCAACGACGAAGGGCGCCCCGGCTATTCGATTTCTCGCGGCGGGCGCCAGATCGTCACCGAGTCGCGCCTCGGCTTCTGGTTGACCGATGCGCCGAAGCTGGAGCGCAACTTCCGCGGCGACGGCGTCCAGACGCGCAGCTTCGACGAGACGTGGGAGCAGCCGTGGGGCGAACGGCGTTACGTGCGCAATCACTACAACGAGCTGCGCGTCCAGCTCGTCGAGAAGAATCCACCGAAGCGCGCGCTCGCCGTCGTGTTTCGCGTATTCGACGATGGCATCGGCTTTCGCTACGAGTTTCCCGACCAGCCGCAATTGCATGACATCAACATCGGCGAGGAGCTGACGGAGTTCGCCATCACCGATCCGGGCACTGCGTGGTGGATTCCGGGCGGCGAGTGGAATCGCTACGAATATCTCTATCGGCGCACGGCGTTGGGGGAGGTCGCGCAGGCACACACGCCGCTCACGATCCGCACCGATGCGGGTCTACACATTGCAATCCACGAAGCCGCGCTGGTCGACTATTCGGGGATGTGGCTGCGGCGCGTCGATGGCACGCGCCTCAAGGCAGTGCTGTCGCCGGCGTCGCAGGGTGCGAAGGTCAAGCGCGTCGCGCCGTTCACCACGCCTTGGCGCACGCTGCTGATCGCCGATAGCGCCGGCGCGCTCTACATGGCATCGGACATCATCCTCAACCTCAACGAGCCGAACCAGCTCGGCGACGTCTCGTGGTTCAAGCCGTCGAAGTACATCGGCATCTGGTGGGCGATGCATCTCGGCGAGTGGACCTGGGAGTCCGGTGCAAAGCATGGCGCCACCACTGCGAACACGCGCCGCTACATCGACTTCGCTGCACAGAACGGTTTTCGCGGCGTGCTCGTGGAAGGCTGGAACGTCGGCTGGGATGGCGACTGGTTCGCGAACGGCGAGACCTTCAGCTTCACGCAGCCATATCCGGACTTCGACCTGGAAGGGCTTGCCGAGTATGCGAAGCGCAAGGGTGTGCACCTGATCGGTCATCACGAAACGTCCGCCAACATCGCGAACTACGAGCGGCAGCTCGCAGCAGGGCTCGATCTCTACCAGCGGCTCGGCATCGACAGCGTGAAGACCGGTTACGTTGCCGACGCCGGCGGCGTCAAGGCGCTCGGCGAGGATGGGCGCATTCACTTCGAGTGGCACGATGGGCAGGTGATGTCGCGCCATCACCTGAAGGTCGTGATGGAGGCGGCGAAGCGCCACATCGCTGTCGTCGCTCATGAGCCGATCAAGGACACGGGGCTGCGACGCACCTATCCGAACTGGGTCTCGCGCGAAGGCGCGCGCGGCATGGAGTACAACGCCTGGGGCAATCCGCCGAATCCGCCGGAGCACGAGGCGAATCTCGTGTTCACTCGCATGCTCGGCGGGCCGTTCGATTTCACGCCCGGCGTGCTGAGCCTGAAAGGCAAGGGCGGCCAGCCGATTCAATCGACACTGGCGAAACAGCTTGCCAACTACATCATTCTGTACGCGCCGCTGCAGATGGCCGCGGATCTGCCGGAGAACTATCGGCGCTACCCGGCGCCGTTTCAGTTCATCAAGGACGTGCCGACCGATTGGGCGCAGACGCTGGTTCCGAACGGCGAAGTCGGCGACTACGCGACGATCGTGCGCAAGGATCGCAACAGCAACGACTGGTATCTCGGCAGCGTCACCGACGAGAACGCGCGCACGCTGGAAGTGAAACTCGACTTCCTCGATGCGGACCGCGCCTATCGCGCGCAGATCTATCGCGACGGTGCCAATGCGGATTGGCGCACGCATCCGTTCGCAATTGCCATCGAGCGCCGCGAGGTCCGTCGCGGCGACACGCTGCAACTGAAGCTCGCGCCCGGCGGCGGCCAAGCCATCCGCTTTCAAGCACGCTAGCTGCAACCCAACGCGCGGGCTGCTGCGTCCGAACGAGTACAGTTACTCGCAAGGACCTGCAGCACCATGACAGTTACAACTTGTTTCTTTGGTACAGTCGCGCTGGCCGCGGCAGCGTTGCCGGTTGCCGCCTACGCCGATTCGTCAGCCCCGCCGCCACAGGCGTGCTACTCCGGCGCTTATCGATTCGCTGACGGCGGGTTTGTCGTCGTCACGCCTAGCGACGAAGGGGCGTTGCGCTATCGCGTGAGCGACGGCCGCATCGGCAAGCTCTATCCCGACGACGATAAACATTTCCGCGGCGGACCTGGTTGGGCATCGCGCGAGCCGCGCATCGCCGAAGCTGCGTTCGACGGCTGCTCGAGCGAGCGGCTGCAGTTTCGATTGAAGGACAGCCCGTCCGGTGTGGCGCGACGCGCTCCGGTCACGAAGAAGACCGGCACCTTCTCCAGCATCGGCAACATGCTCTACGGCGAGCTGTACGCGCCGGCGAAGCCGCAGGCGCTCGTCGTGCTCGTCTTCGGCTCGGGTCAGGACAGCGCAGTGACCTACAACTATGTGCAACACCTGCTACCGCTGTACGACATCGCAGTGTTCGTCTACGACAAGCGCGGCACGGGTAAGTCGACCGGCCGATTCACTGTCGACTTCAGCGAGCTCGCCGACGATGCGCTCGCCGCCGTCGCCTATTCACGCCAGCTTCTCGACATGCCGGGCGTGCCGGTCGGTTTGATGGGTGAGAGTCAGGGCGGCTGGATTGCACCGCTGGCGGCCGTTCGGGCCCCGGCCGACTTCGTGGTCGTGTCTTATGGACTGGCGATCAGCCCGCTCGACGAAGATCGCAACGAGGTATTCGACGAGCTGCGTGCCAAGGGCTACGACGACAGCGTGCTGGCGAAGGCGCGCGAACTGACGTCCATCACCGGCCGCATCATGCTGTCGCGCTTCACCGATGGCCTCGATGATCTGCGCAAGTTCAAGGCTGCACACGCCGACGAGAAGTGGCTGCAGGAAGTCGAAGGCGATTTCACCGGCCCGCTGCTGCGTTCGCCCGACGATCAGTTCACCGAGCTGCGCGCCGCGCTCGGCTTCGACGCGATCCTCGATTACGACGCGCAGGCGGCTCTGCGTCGGGTGCGCGTCCCGATGCTCTGGGTCGTTGGAGGCAAGGACACCGAAGCGCCGAGCGCGCCAACACTCGAGTTCTTGCGAACTCTGCAATCCGCGCCGGCGCAGCTCGATATCGCAGTCTTCCCGAATGCCGATCACGGCATCCTCGAAGAGGGCGAGCAGGGCGGGCAGCCGTATGCCCGCAACTCG
The DNA here is from genome assembly GCA_035275145.1 of Steroidobacteraceae bacterium. Taxonomy (GTDB): domain Bacteria; phylum Pseudomonadota; class Gammaproteobacteria; order Steroidobacterales; family Steroidobacteraceae; genus Steroidobacter. The sequence continues at coordinate 4,275 of DATENH010000191.1, forward strand.
GCGGGCTATTTCGACCTGCTGGCGCACTGGCTGCGAACCCGGAAGCTGGACGGCAAGTTCGGCACGGCTATCCTGCAGGCGGATCCCATGGACAAGGGATCCCATTAGTTCGATCGACGAGGGTATGCTCGGCGCCGTATCGTGCTTCGTCGCGAAACGGTGCCCGTGCATGCAACGCCCAAGCTGCAAGATATCGATCTGCGTAGTGTCAGGAATCCTGTCGAGCGGCGCCGCCTGCGCCGCCGACTCGCCGCCCGATCTGCAAGGCTACTGGATCAGCGGCACGCTGACGCCGTTCGAACGGCCGCCTGGAGTCGCCGCGCAGTTGCCGGAAGAGCATCGCGCCGAGCAGCAGAAGTCTGCTACCGAGAAGTTCTGGGCCTCGGGCCACAAGGCCGGCGACGTCGGCCGCGACAACGATGCCTTCATCGATCAGGACCTGAAGATCCTGCCGAACGGCCAGACCTCGCTGGTCGTCATGCCCGCCGATGGCCGCGTGCCGTTCAAGCCGGCGGCGCTGCAGCGACGCGATTTCAATCTGAACAATTTCGATTCCTACGAGACCATGAGCCAGTGGGATCGCTGCATCACGCGCGAGCCCACCACGCTGTTTCCGGTCAGCTATAACAACGCGCATCAGATCGTGCAGACACCAGGCTATGTGGTGATCGTCGCCGAGATGGTCCACGACGCGCGGATCATCCCGATCGATGGCGCTGGCGGCGACCAGCACGCCGCGCACGTCGACTCTCGTGTCCGCTCATGGGCTGGAGATTCGCGCGGTCACTGGGAAGGATCGACGCTGGTCGTCGAAACCACGAACTACTACGATCGCGCCTGGATCGCAACCGGCGGGAACGCGCAGGCACTGCGCGGCGTGCCGGTCAGCGAGCAGATGCGCACCGTCGAACGATTCACGCGCGTCAGTCCCGACACGCTGCAGTACGAGATCACGATCGAGGATCCCGTGTACTACAGCGCGCCGTGGAAGATTGCGTACCCACTCACGCGCGACGCAGAGTATCGGATGTTCGAATACGCCTGCCACGAGGGCAATTCGGCGGTCGAGGCACTCCTCAACGGCGCGCGCGTGCAGGAGTCGGGCAAGAACTAGTCCCGATTCACGATGCTGAAGATGTTGCCGTCCGGGTCCTTGAACCAGGCGACCTTCATGTCCGCGTTCTCGGCAACGTGCACATCGCCTTTCAGCTTCAGCTCCGGCATGTCGTAGTGCTCGAAGGTCACGCCCTTCGACTTCAGCTCGCGCACTTCACTTTCGACGTCGTCGACCGCCCAAGTCACCGCGGTCGCCTTGTTGGTGCCGGCAAATTGCGAGCGGTAGATGTTGAGACGTGAATCGCCATTCTGGTACATGACGACCTCGTCGCCCTCGGCGTCGATCTGCTTGAGACCGAGCGTGCCCTCGTAGAACTTCTTCGCCGCCGTCAGGTTCTTGACCGCGACCGTGGGGATGGCGTCGTATTTGCTGAGCATGGCTGTCTCTCCTTTTCGTCAGGTGCGCCAACTCAACCCGCGTGACGCGCGATGGATCCCTGTTCGGGGTGAATTCCTGCAGGCAGTCAGTCCGGTCCGACCAGCGCGACCCAGAACGCGTCGTAGCTCTGCAGCACTGACGGATCTTCCTTGACGATGCCGACGACCTGACGCGGGATCAGCTTCAGGTGATCGACCATCGCTGCCTCGCTCGCGCCGTTGGCACGCGCGAACTCGCGGAAGATCGCGAACGAGCGTGCCTCATAAGCATCGACGTCGATGTCCATGCCGTGCGCGAACGTCTTCACGGTTTCATCGTAGTAGGCGTGCATGTGGGGCGAGCGCTTCCAATCGCTGGCGTCATCCCGGAACTCGACGGTCGTCGGTTGCGGTTCGTGCTGCGGTTGCTGTGCGCAGCTCACAGCGAGTAACGCAGCTGCGATGAGTAGTGCGGTTTTCATGGCGCGAGTATGCAGAAAAAAGCGGCGGGCCGAAGCCCGCCGTTGTAACCAAAGCTTGCTCCCGTAACGAATTGTTGTCGGGGCTGAAGCCCGACTACAGCGCACTACTGGAAGTCAGCTGTGAGTCCGAGGAAGACTGCGTCCGTTCCTGCGCGAGCGTGCGCAGTGCGCGCGCGCCGATCCCGCGGCTGCGACGCAGGCGACGCACCAGCGTGCGCACGTGAAAGCCGGTGCGCTCGGCGATTTCGGCAACGGACAGGTCGGTGGAGCAGAGCAGGCGACTAGCCGTTTGTGTCCGTCGGCGTTGCAGATATTCGTAAGGGCTGATCGCGTGCACTGCTTTGAACTCGCGCATCATGTGAAAGCGCGACCAGTGAGCAGCTTCGGCCAGCTCCTCGATCGTCAACGTGCGCTCGTAGCACGAATGGATCAGATCGGTGACGCGTGCGATCCGCAGATAGGTTTCGCGGCGCTTCCAGAATTTCGTGTGCGTCAGCGCGTTGACTGCGCGCGCCAGCGAAACTTCATGGCCGAGCAGCCGGCGCAGCAGAAAGCTCACCTGTTCCTCGTACCACTGTGGGTCGTCGATGCCCGTGCTCGCGTGGTGCGCGATATAGCGCATCACCGAGGAGAGCGAGCGATCGCTGTCGCGCAGGTGCTCGAAGAGCCGGAAAGGCCCGTCCGGCGATGTCGGGATCAGCAGCTCGCGATCGGCTCGCGGCAGCGCTGCGAGCGCCTTTTCCAGCAGCTCCGGCGCGAAGTATATGCTCAGCAAACAGGCGCTCGGATCGCGCTGGCCACGTGTCGTCAGCGTGTGGCCCGTGTTGAATGCAACGAAGACTTCGTCTTCCAGCTTGAGGGCGGCGTGGCCGTCGACGCACAGCGAGTAGCTGCCATTCCATGCAGCATGAACGGACGGTACGCTACCGATCGTCTCCGGCACGGCGCGCCCCGCGGGCAGCCAGCGAATCTCAGTGCCATGCACGACGCGTTGCTGCGAAAACACGTCGCCACGCTAAACGGGCGAGCGATAGCTCGCAGCTTTTTGCGTTGAATCGTCATCGGCCGACGTTGAATGACATGGGCGAGCAACGGATGCGTCGCGTGTGCGCAAAAAACGGCGGGCTCGCGGGCCCGCCGTTGTAAGGGTGTCATCGATTCCTCTAGAAGTCGGCGGTCAATCCCAGGAAGACATAACGGCCGAGTGTGTCGTACACCTGCGGGAACGTGTTGCCATTGCAGAACACGGCCGGACAGGTGTCCTGGCCGACCAGCGGCGGATCCTTGTCGAGCACGTTGTTGATGCCCAGGCGCGCGTTCACGCTCGCGAACGGTCCGAACTCGCCGGCGTTGTAGGAGCCGGTGAGGTCGAAGTAACTGCGCGAGCCGAGGTGCTTGTCGGTCTGGATGACGTCGGCCGTCAGGCTCGGATCCGAGCTGGTGCGGTCGTCGTCCACCGCCGCGATGTAGCGCCACGTCAGCGACAGGTCGACGTTGATCGGCGTCGTCCAGCTTGCACGCAGCTTGTGCCGCCAATCCGGAACCGGCGTGCCGCACACCGTGCCGTAGAGACCGGCGCAGTCGTACTTGTGCGCACCCGGCAACGGTTCGGTCAGGAACTCGTCGACGTACGTGCCGATGAACTGCAGTCCGAGGCTCCCGATGTTGCCCATGTCGAAGCGATAGTTCACCTCGGTGTCGATGCCCCTGGATTGCAGCGAGCCGGTGTTGAGGATCGGATCGTCGACGAAGCCCTGATCGCCGAGCCACAGCGAGCCGTTGCCGGCGCGGTGCACGCGGTTACAGAACGTCGGATCGCCGGTATCGAGGCACTGGCCGAGGATGAAGTCGGCGCCCAGCGAGTTGATCAGCTTGTCGACGCTGATGTCGTAGTAGTCGACCGTGAAGCTCAAGCCGGGCGCGAAGCTCGGCGTGAGCACGAAGCCGAACGAGTAGGTGTCGGACTCCTCGGGCAGGATGTTGCGATTGCCGCCGACGTTGCCGTTGTACTGCGCAGCCGGGTTCGCCAGGATGTTGCCGTATTGGGCAGCCGTGACTCCCGTGCGTGCGCATTGGTCGAAGGTCGCCGTCGGTGTGGCGCCGAGATCGTTGGCGCACGGATCCGTGTTGCCGTCGAGCTGTACGCGCGGTTGCAGGAACAGCTCCTGGATGTTCGGCGAGCGCACGGCACGCTGATAGCTACCGCGCAACATCACGTCCTGGACCGGCGCCCATTGCAGGCCCGCCTTGTAGCTGTCCGTGTTGAAGCCGAGGTTGTAATCCGAATAGCGATAGCCCGCTTCGAGCGACAGCGTGTCCGCAAACGGCTTGTCCTGCAGGATCGGCAGGCGCGCTTCGGCGAACACTTCCTTGACGTCGAACGAGCCGAACGTGTTGAGCGTTGGTGCGCCCTGGCCGGCGAGATCGTTCGTCTGGAACGCCAGATCCGTGCGCAGCTCCGAACGCTCGGAGCGGTACTCGGCGCCGAAGGCGACGCCGAGGCCGTCGTTCGCCGTCGGCAGCTTGATGCCGTACTGGCCGAGGTCGCCCGAGACCGAGCCGCTCAGAATCTGCTCCACTGTTTCGCCTTCGGACAGACCCGGGACCTGCAGATAGGCGAGCTGGGCCGGTGTTACCGGACCGGCGCCGAAGATCGAGTACGGCACGCAGTTCGGATCGTCGTTGGTCAGATCCGCATCGGCATTGATGCGGCAGACCGGGGTGCCGCCCGGACCCGCTACCGCTTGCAGCGCATTGCGCAGGCGCGAGCGCGAGAGGTCGTTCTGGAAGTTCTCGGACAGGACCGACGTGCCATACAGGCCGTACACGTCGTAGTTCCAGCCCTCGGCGAAGTCGCCGCGGAGGCCGAGGACGCCGCGGAAGGACGTGTGCCGCAGATCGTCGATGCGGCCGCCGCCTTCGGTGTTGCGTCGACCGATGTCGAGCAGCACATCGCCTGCGCCGGTGTTGCCGCCGCAGAATGCACTCACCGCCGACGGAGTGAGCAGCGGGTTGTCGCAGTTCACTGCGTAGCGACCGAAGAACGGCGGCTGTCCTGGACCGCCGCCGATGAACGCACCGCTGGGCGCGATCTGCGCAGTCGTGCGATCGTCCATGAACATGAACTCGGTGTAGACGGTCGCCTTGTCGCTCATGTCGTAATGCGCGAACAGACCGCCGGTCTTGCGCTCGTCCGGCCGCTGGTAGTAGTTCGACGGCGCGAAGTTGTACAGGTCGGTTGCCGGATCGAAGTCGCGAATCGCGCCATTGGCGCCGACGGTGAATGCGCCGGTCGCATTGAAGTCGAACGGGTCCGCCGGGTTGTAGGTCTGGAACAAAGCGGGCGATGTCGTGCCGGAGCCGCCGCAGTTGAATGCCTTGGAGGTCGGATCGCCGGCGTCCGAGGATGCGAGCGCGCAGGCGCTGAAGTCGCGCCGGTTCTGCGTGATCGCGTCCATCGTGCGGTAGCCGAGATACACAGTGGCGTTGCCCTTGCCGTCCGGCGTGTTGATGCCCGCGATGAACGTCATGTCCTTGGTGTAGCCGTCGGTAACGTTGCTTTCCGGCAGTGCAAAGCCGGCCTGGCGCACGACGTTGGCGATCGTGTCGTCGCTATTGTTGTGCTGGTACATGCTGTACTGCGCATCGAGGCGCACGCCTTCGAACTTGTCGTTCATGATGAAGTTCACGACGCCGGCAACGGCGTCGGCGCCGTACACCGCGGATGCGCCGCCGGTCAGCACTTCGACGCGCTCGATCAGTGCCGCGGGAATCTGGTTCAAGTCGGGCGAAGCGGCTGCGTTCTGCGTCGGATCGCCGGGCATCAAGCGGCGGCTGTTCACCAGCACCAGCGTGCGTTGCGAACCGAGGTTGCGGAGGTTCACCGAAGCGGTACCGGTCGAGCCGTTCGAAAGATTGCCGCCGAAGTCGGCAAACGCTTGCGGCATGTTGTTGAGCAGATCCTCGACGCGCGTTACGCCTTCGATCTTGACCGTGTCGGCGCTCACGGATGTCACGGGACTGACGCTGGTCAAGCCTGGCTGCGCGATGCGCGAGCCCGTCACCACCACTTCCTGGATGGTCGAAGATTCCTGCTGTTGAGCTTGCGCCGGCAGCGCGCCGGCGAGCGCGGCAGCCGCGCTGGTAAACAGCGTGCAGCGAACTGCACGCCGTAGGAAAAGGTTCGTGGTCATCGAAAGCCCTCCTGCGTAAACAGAAAAGGGGACAGCCCTCGATGCGGGTCAGGGCTCTGCCTGACTCCGCCTCGGGGACTGTCCCCATTTATTGCGTGCGCTAACGCACTCAGGAGATGCTAGTTGCGAGTTTCACACCGGATGCGGCGGACGTTGGCATTCTGTGTGGCACCCCTTGCGATGATGAGCGCGGCGATGCCTGTGTTTGTCCGTCGTGCGCGAGCATGCGCAGTGCGCGCGCACCGAGCCCGCGGCTGCGACGCAGGCGTCGCACCAGCGTACTGCGTTCGTGGAAACCGGTGCGCTCTGCGATTTCCGCGACAGACATTTCCGTCGAGCACAGCAGACGCGCGGCCGTTTGTGTTCGACGCCGCTGCAGGTATTCGTACGGGCTGATGCCGTGCACCGCCTTGAATTCGCGCATCATGTGAAAGCGCGACCAGTGAGCAGCCTCGGCCAGCTCGTCGATCGACAGCGCGCGGTCGTAGCACGAATGGATCAGGTCGGTGACGCGCGCGAGACGCGTAAACGTTTCGCGGCGCTTCCAGGATTTCATGTGCGTCATGTCTGCAACAGTGCGCGCCAGTGAGATCTCGTGCGTCAGCAAGCGGCGTAGGAGAAAGCTCACTTGCTCCTCGTACCACTGCGAATCGTCGACTCCCGCGCAGATGTGATGCGCGATGTAGTGCATCACGGAGATCAGCGAGCGGTCGCAATCGCGCAGATGCTCGAACAGGCGCACGCAGCCGTTCTGCGTACCCGCAATCAGCAAGTCGCGGTCGGCGGGGGCGAGGGTTTCGAAAGCGTCCGCGAGCAGTCGCGGCGCGAAGTAGATGCTCAGCAGAGTGCTGCCCGAATCGCGACGGCCGCGCGTCGTGAGCACGTGACCGGCATTGAGCGCGAGAAACACTTCCTCTTCGAGCTTGAGGGAATGGCCGTCGACACACAGCGGATAACTGCCATTCCATGCTGCATGAACGGATGGCACGCCGGCGATGACTTCGGGCGCCGCGCGCCCCGCAGGCATCCAGTGAATCTCGGTCGCTTGCGCTGTGTGCGCGCCAGTGCTCGTGCCGTTTGTCGGCGAGGCGAACCTGCGAATGATCGATCCCATCGCGTCCCCGCGTTGCTCAAGTCACACGGGGAATACGCTAATGCGGCACTCGTTTGTTCCGCACGTATTTGCGTTGAGTAGTCATCTTGAGGCGACGAATGGCAGACGCGAGCAACGCATGCATCCATTACGCGCCTTGCTTACGAACTCGTAATGTTTGTGAGATGCGCGAGACGTAACGGCGACTGACGGGAACTTCCCGACCGCCCGCGAGCACAGCGAACGTGCGGCCGGAATCGTGACGGCGAATGGCTGCGATCAGGTCGTGACGCACGATCTCCGAGCGATGGATTCGCACGAATTGCGCCGGGTCGAGGCGCTCTGCGAGATCGCCGAGCCGCGCGCGCATCAGCCGCACGCGCTGGCCGATGTGCAGCCGGACGTAATCGCCATCGGCCTCGAGCCGCTCGATCATCTCCACCGGCACGCGCACGCGCGCGTCGCCTTCGCGAATCCACAGCTCGGTGTCGAATTTCTTCTGCGCGCCGCCGCGGCGCTCCGCGCGCAGGCTGTCGATGATCTCGCGCAGCTCCTGGACGCGAGCTTGCGCGTCCCGCAACTCGCGGCGCACGCGCGCACGCTCCAGCGCTTCGTGCAAGCGGACCGGTTCCACCGGCTTCAGCAGGTAGTCGACTGCACTGATCCCGAATGCCTTGACCGCGAAGTGATCGAAGGCGGTGACGAATACGATCTCCGGCAGCGCGATGTCACCGAAACTGCCGAGCGCTTCGATCAGCTCGAAGCCGGTGAGCTCGGGCATTTCCACATCGAGCAGCACGACGTCGGGACTGAGCGTGCGGATCATCTCCAGGCCGTGCTGCGGGTCGCCGGTCTTGCCGACCACTTCGATGCCGGGCATGTCCTGCAGACACCATTCCAGCCGGCGCAGTGCCAGCGGCTCGTCGTCGATCGCTATCACTCGCAATGCTGTCATAGCGTCAGTTCGATCGGCAGGCGCAGCTCGACGGTGAAGCGTCCATCCCGTTGCACGACCGCCAGGCTCGCTGCCGATCCGTAGAAGTTCACGAGCCGCCGCGCCACATTCGCGAGCCCCACGCCTTCGCCTGCATCGGGCTGCAGATCGGGCTTCAGCCCGACTCTCTTCGCTTCGTTCCTCAGCCTCACTATCAACTGCCCATCCTTGCGCTCGGCGCTCAACTGCAACTCGACCGGCGACGCATTGCGCGCGACCCCATGCTTGATCGCATTCTCGAACAGCGGCTGCAGGATCAAGTGCGGCACCAGTGCTTTGTCCAGGCCTGGCGCGATCTGCGTCGACCAGCTGAGCCGGTCGGGAAAGCGCGTGAGCTCGATATTCAGATATTCGAGCTGAACACGCAGCTCCTCCGCGAGTGTGACTTTTGCGGTCGACTCGCGGCTCAGCGCGTTGCGGAAGAATCGCGCCAGTTTGTTGATCATTGCATCGGCCGCCTGGGCCTGCCCGGTAACGATCAGCGCCGAGACCGCATTGAGCGTATTGAAGAGGAAGTGCGGGTTGATCTGATAGCGCAGCATCTTCAGCTCCGCTTCGCGGGTGAGGACCTGCGCCTCCAGCAGGCTGCGCTCGCGCTCCTGCAGCTGCGCCGCGTATAGGATCGCGGAGCAGAACGCCGACCAGAGCGAGAACAGGATGAAGTTGTATTGCGACTGGATGATCAGGCTGGCGAGCGTGGAGTAAGGCATCGGCGGATTTTCGAGCACGTACGTCCACACGTAATGACCGATCAGCGCGTAGACGACGGCGATCGGCAGGCACGCACCGGCGATCGCGAGCACGCGCCGGGAGATGCGGCGTTCCAGCGTTGCGCCGATCACCTTGCCGAGCGGCATGCACAGTCCGAAGGCAAGGACGTTCATCGCTGCGCGCCAGCGGATCGCCCGCCAGTCTTCGTGGCCGTTTGCCAGGATCATTTGCGTCGTGTGCATCGTGAACAGCGCTGCCCAGAACAGCGCGCTGAACACGTGGATCTGCGTCATCGTGCGCCGCGCCGCCGAGTCGATGCCCGGCGGCGCTGACAGATTCGATGCGTCGGGCACGGGAACCGTTGCACCGATTGCCGACTCGTGTGCTGCCATGAGTGTGCTGCCAGGAAAGGTGAATCGCCGGATTATGCGCTGGGCGCGCGCGCCGCGCCTCAAGCCGCGCTGCGCTGGCGACGAATCAACACGAAAACGCGATGGATGAACAGGGGAGGAGAGCGGAGCGGACCAGTTATTCTTCTCTCCGCTTATCTCAGCCCCGCGCCAGATCCGCCCAGAAGGTGTCCGCGCCGCGTTCCACTACAGCCCGCCCCAGGCGCTCGCTCCAATAGCGGTCGTTCCCGTACTCCGAGCGCCACGACCACAAGCGCTGCGTTGCCTGCCGCAGCGCGTATTCGCGCGTGAACCCGATCGCGCCGTGCACTTGATGTGCCGTTGCGGTCGCGAGGCCGATTGCCTGGTTCGCGCGCAGCTTCGCCGCGGCGATTTCAAATGAAGCGTCGCCGACGCTCGCGGCGATGGCGGCAGAGCGACTGGCGCAGGTCGCGGCGGCGGTCTCCGCGCCGAACAGCGCGAGTTGCTGCTGCACTGCCTGGAACTGGCCGATCGGCCGACCGAACTGTTTGCGCGCCAGCGCGTAGCCGATCGAGAGTTCGAGCGCCGATTGCAGGGCGCCCGCAATCTGCGCGGTGCGCGCCAGCGCAGCGTAATCAAGCAGGCGTTGCACTTCGCGGCTGCTCGCCGGGGCAGCCAGCGCGGGCGCCGAGTCGAATCGCAGATCGTCGCGCGGTTCGTCCGCGAGGTTCGTCCTTTTGTGCAGCCTTGCATCAGTAACGGCCAGGACCACGACATGCGGTCGACCATCGAAGGCGATGGCTGTGACCACCCGGGCAACGTCTCGTCCCCAAGGCACGCCTGCCAGCACACCATTGAATCGCCATGCGCCCGCAGCGCGCGCCAGTGTTCCCTTCGGGTTCGCTGCGATGCTGAGCGGCGCTCGCGGCACTTCCAGCGCCGCCTCGGCCACGAGCTTCCGCGCAATCATCCCTTCGGCTAGCGGCAGCGCAGTGTGCGCGTGTCCGGCGGCTTGCAGCAGGGCGCACGCGTCATCCCAATCGGCACCGCTGCCGCCGCGTTCTTCGGCGACGAGAATGTCGGCGATGCCGAGTGCGTCGACTTCTTCCCAGCCTGCGTTCGACTGGAACAGACGCGCGGCGCTGTCGCTGAGCAGTTGTCGTTGCTCGCTCATGTCAGCGCAACCCGAGTCCGCGAGCGACGATGCCGCGGAGAATCTCGCGCGTTCCGCCGCGCAGGCTGAACGAGGGCGACGTCTGCAACAGCAGCGCCAGCGTGCGGGCCAGATCGCTGTCGTCTTCGAGCCGAATGTCTTCGCCGATCAGCGATTGCACGAGTGTCGGGAGCGACTGCTCGAACGTATTGCCGAGATCCTTGACGATCGCGGCTGCCAGCATCGGATCTTCGCCGGCGGCGAGTTGACCCGCGACCGACAGCGACATGTGCCGCAGCGTCCACAACTCCGCCGTGAGGCGGCCGACTGCGTGGCGCAGCGCTTCGGAATCCACGCGTGCGGCGAGACGCACGAGCTCGAGGAAGAGCGCGAAGCTCGACAGGTAACGCTCCGGCCCGCTGCGCTCCAATGACAACTCGCTCGTGACCTGCCGCCAGCCTTCGCCTTCGGCGCCGAGCAGACACTCCGGCCCGACCACGACGTCGTCGAAGAACACTTCGTTGAAGCCCGGATGGCCGACCAGGTCGACGATCGGCTGGATACGGATGCCGGGGGTGTTGAGCTCGAGCAGAAACTGGCTCAGGCCCGCATGCCGGTTCTTGTCATCGACTGCACTCGTGCGCACCAGCGCGATCATCAACTGGCTCTGCCTGGCATTGCTGGTCCAGATCTTCTGGCCGTTGATGCGCCAGCGGCCGTCCGGCAGCTTCTCGGCGCGCGTGCGCACCGCGGCCAGATCCGACCCCGCGCCCGGCTCCGACATGCCGATGCAACAGAGAATCTCACCGCGCGCCATGCCCGGCAGATACTTCTCGCGCTGCTGTTCGGTGCCGTAGCGGAGGAGGTTCGGCCCTGACTGGCGATCGGCAATCCAATGCGCGCCGACCGGCGCGCCGGCCGCGAGCAGTTCTTCGAGCAGCACGTAACGTTCGAGCGCGCTGCGTTCGTGACCGCCATAACGCTTCGGCCACACCATGCCGATCCAGCCGCGTGCGCCGAGCTTGCGCGAGAAGTCGGCGTCGAACACGGCCCAGCAGTTGGCGCGACGCTCCGCGGGCACGTTCGGCAGCTCGCGCGCCAGGAACTCGCGAATCTCCTTGCGGAAAGCGGCAGCGTCAGGCGGCAGCGAGACGGGATCGAACTTGAAGGCCTGCACAGCGAGCTCCGCGCGCGCTCACTGCCCGGTGAATCGCGGGTCGCGCTTCTCGAGGAATGCAGCGACGGCTTCTTCGTGGTCCTTGGTCTCGTGCGCCAGGGCCTGGAAGGCGGCGGAAAGCTCCAGCACATCGCTCAGGCGCTGTTGCTGTCCTTCGCGCAGCAGCCGCTTGGCCAGCCGCAATGCTTTCGCCGGATTGGTGACGATGCGCCGCGCGACGGCTTGAGCCTCGTTCAGGAGCTGATCCGCAGGCACGACACGCGAGACCAAACCGTACGACTCCGCCGTGCGCGCGTCGATCGTGTCGCCGGTCAGGATCATTTCCGATGCCCGCGCCAGTCCGATCGCCCGCGCCAGGATCCACGCGCCGCCATCGCCCGGGACGATGCCGATCTTGATGAAGCTGGAAGCGAACTTGGCCGTGTCCGCTGCGAGGCGCACGTCGCAAACGCAGGCCAGGTCGAGGCCCAGGCCGATCGCGTGGCCATTGACCGCCGCGACCATCGGCACCTCGCAATCCCACAGGGCGCGGATCAGGCGCTGGACGCCGCGGCGATAGTTCGCGCGGGTCGACTCGGGCGTGCCGAGCCGGCCGATGCCGCTGCGGGATTGCATTCCTTTCAGATTGCCGCCGGCGCAGAAGCTGGTCCCGGCGCCCGTCAGCACGATGCAGCTGATGCCGGGGTCTTCCTCGGCCCGGCGCACCGCGTCGATGACGTCCTGGCAGTCCTGTTGAGCGCCGATGGCGTTGCGGCTTTCCGGCCGGTTGAGGGTCAGGGTGACGATGCGGTCGGCGGCGGCGTAGTGCACGAAACTGTCGGTCACCTGGATTCCCCCCTTTTTATGTCCCCAATCTTCACAAAATTGCCGCCCTGCGGGAACCGGTAAGACTTGCCCGCGTTAGAGGTTCCCAAAGAACCCGAGTAAAGCAGGGGGGTGGAGTGCGCACCCGACTCCGGGAGTCGCTGATCGGCCCGCGTCTACAAACCGAGCCGGCCTGGCTGCGTTATGGCCTGGCCGTCGGTTTGCTCGTGTGCACGGCCTTTACCCGCCTGGAGTTGATTCCGCTGATCGGTCGGCACAGCCCGCTGCTGGCGTTCGTCCTGCCGGTCCTGCTGACCTGCTACCTGTGCGGCCGCGGGCCGGCCTGGCTGATCGCACTGGCGAGCCCGGTGATCGGCACGCTGTTCTTTCAGGAGGACTTCAGTTGGAGCGACCCGCTCGGCTGGGTCTCGCACGTCACGTTCTTCATCCTGGTCTGCGCGGCACTGATCGAGCTGCTGCACCACCTGCAGATCACGCATCGCAAGCTGCTCGACAGCGAGGCGCGCTTGCTGGAGGCCGACCGGCGCAAGAACGAATTCCTGGCGATGCTCGCGCACGAGCTGCGCAATCCGCTCGCCTCGATCGTCAACATCGCGCCGATTCTCGGCAGCCGCGCGTACGAGCCCTCGACCGTGCGGCAGATGAGCGGCGTCTTGCAGCGGCAGGCCTCGCATCTCGCGCGCCTGGTCGACGATCTGCTGGATGTGGCGCGCATCACCAGCGGCAAGATCGAGTTGCGACCGCAGAGCGTCGTCGTGCAGGACATCGTCGAGCACGCGATCGAAGCTGTGCGGCCGCTGATCGCCTCGCATCGGCAGAGCGTGACGATGGATGCGCCACCGCAGCCGCTGAGGGTCGATGCCGACCCGGTCAGGCTCACGCAGGTGATCGGCAACCTGCTGTCGAATGCGGCGAAGTTCTCGCCGGACGGCGCGCGTATTCAACTCAGTGTTGCGCAGCTCGATAGCAGCGTGCAGATCCGCGTTCGCGACGAAGGCGTCGGCATCGACGCGCAGACGCTGCCGCACGTCTTCGATCTGTTCGTGCAAGGCGATCAATCGCTCGATCGCGCACAAGGCGGTCTCGGCATCGGGCTGACGGTCGCGAAGCGCCTCGTCGGGTTGCACGGCGGGAGGATCGAAGTCGCCAGCGACGGGCCGGGGCGCGGCAGCGAGTTCACGATCATGCTGCCGGTCGGCGTGCTGACGAGGCCGATGCAGAGCGCTCCCGACGTCGTGCCGGTGACGGCGCGGCGCATTCTCGTCGTCGACGACAACGCCGACTCCGCGATGTCGCTGTCGGTGCTGCTGGAAATGGAAGGACACGAGGTGCGGGCGGTTCGCAACGGTCCCGCGGCGATAGACGAGCTGGAACAGTTCGACGCGCAGGTAGTGGTGATGGATGTGGGTCTGCCGGGTCTCGACGGTTACGCGACAGCGGATCTCATCAGGCAACGCTGCGGAACGGCTGCGCCGTATCTGGTGGCGCTATCGGGCTATGCACCGCAGAGCGACCTGGGCAGCTTCGACGCCCACCTGACGAAGCCGCTCGAGCTCCCGCGTCTCGGCGAGATCCTGCAGCGATTGCCGGCGCTTCAGCGGCCGACTCTATCGCATTGATCCAGCGACTGCGGCTTGGCGCCGGTCTGCAACTGGCTGCGCAGGAAATCTTCGAGCACGGAGCGCGCGACCGACAGCTCGTCGCACCCGGCGTAGGTTGCCTTGCACAGGAAACCTGCTCCGATGATCTCCAGTTCGCGGGGCGCCACGTGGCGGTACCAGGCCCCGTAAGTTTGTCCATTCACCCGGTGGGTGAAGAACGTCATCTCG
>DATENH010000192.1:0-28222 GCA_035275145.1 Steroidobacteraceae bacterium
TGCCGTAGCCAAAGCCGCCAGAGTTGCTCGAGCCGCCGACCTGAACTGCCCGCAACACTTCAGTGCCGCGCGTGGAAGTGCCATGGGCATAGGGCTCCACGACGCGCGGCAGCCCGCCGTAGCGGAACTCCAGCAGCAAGCGCTTTCGAATGGCCTCGCAGATGATGGCTCGTTGTTCGTTCATATCCCGCGGCCAGGCGGTCTGAGGGGCCGAGACTAACGGCGGGCGCAACGGCTGTCTGTCCGTGGATGCCGCGAGGAGGGTCGCGTCGTATCATCCCCGGCCATGGGCCAGTACATCGGCGCGATCGACCAGGGCACGACGAGCACTCGCTTCATCGTCTTCGATGAGGAAGGCTCGATCGTCACGGTCGCGCAGAAAGAGCATCAACAGATCTACCCGCAGCCCGGCTGGGTCGAGCACTCGCCGGTCGAGATTGCCCGCAATACGGATGAGGTCATTGCGACGGCGTTACAGGCCGCGAAGCTCACCGCGCGCGATTTGATCGCGGTCGGCATCACGAATCAGCGCGAGACCACCGTCGTCTGGGATCGCAGCGGCCGGCCCATTCACAACGCGCTGGTGTGGCAGGACACACGGGTCGATCCGCTGGTTGCCTTCTATTCCGGCGAGGGCGGCAAGGACCGCTTTCGCGCCAAAACCGGTCTGCCGCTCGCCAGCTACTTCAGCGGCCTGAAGCTGAAGTGGCTGCTCGACAACGTCCCGAGCGTGCGCCAGCGCGCCGAAGCTGGCGAGCTGATGTTCGGCACGATCGACAGTTGGGTCGTGTGGAACCTCACTGGCGGCGTGCGCGGCGGCCTGCACATCACCGATGTCACGAACGCGAGCCGCACGCAGCTCATGCGTCTGGATTCGCTCGCGTGGGACGACGAGATGCTCAAGGCGTTTTCGATTCCGCGCTCGCTGCTGTCGCGGATCGTCTCGTCCAGCGAAGTCTACGGCGAGATTGCGACGGGCCCGCTGCGCGGTGTGCCGATCGCGGGTATTCTCGGTGATCAACAGGCAGCGCTCGTCGGCCAGACGTGTTTCCATCCCGGCGAAGCCAAGAACACCTACGGCACCGGCTGCTTCTTGCTGATGAACACTGGCCCGAAGCCGGTTTCGTCGGCGGCCGGGCTCGTGACCACCGTCGCGTATCAGCTCGGCAAGCAGCCTGCGCACTACGCTCTCGAAGGCTCGATCGCGATTGCCGGCGCGCTGGTGCAATGGCTGCGCGACAACCTTGCGATGATCGCGAAGAGCAGCGACGTGGAAGAACTGGCCGCGAGCGTCGCTGACAACGGCGACGTCTACATCGTGCCCGCGTTCTCGGGTCTCTACGCGCCGTACTGGAAGGACAGCGCCCGCGGCGTCATCGCGGGACTCACACGCTACGCCACGCGTGCGCACATCGCGCGGGCGGCACTCGAAGCGACCGCGTATCAGACGCGCGACGTCCTGACTGCGATGGAGCAGGACTCCGGCATCAAGCTCAGCGAGCTGCGCGTCGATGGCGGGATGGTGATCAACGAACTGCTGATGCAGTTCCAGGCCGACATCCTCGACGTCTCCGTCGTGCGCCCGAAGGTCACCGAGACGACAGCGCTGGGCGCTGCGTATGCAGCGGGATTGGCAACCGGCTACTGGCAGAACACCGACGAGCTCACCAAGAACTGGGGCATCGCCAAGCGCTGGGCGCCGGCGATGACAAAAGAACAACGCGGTCGGCTGTACGCGGCGTGGCAGAAGGCAGTGACGCGCTCGTTCGGCTGGGTCGAGTGACACGCGTGGCGACGGCGAAAGCTCAGCTCGATGTCTTGATTTCCAAATATTCGCCGGACGTCGCGAAGCTCGGACGCGCCGCCATCGCACGCATGCGCAAGCTCCTGCCGGCCGCCTATGTCCTCGTCTACGACAACTACAACGCCCTCGCCGTCGGTTTCGCGCCGAGCGAACGCACGTCTTCAGCCATCTTCTCGATCGTCCTCTATCCGCGCTGGGTGAGCCTGTTCCTCTTGAAAGGCGCGGGGCTGCCCGATCCCTACAAACGTCTGAGCGGCAGCGGCAATGTCGTCCGCCACGTCGTCCTCACCGAAATCGCAGTGCTCGACGATCCGCAGATCCGCGAGCTGATGCAGCAAGCTCTCGCACGTTCCGGCGCCGTGTTGCAAGCCGGCAAGCGCGGGCCTATCGTCATCAAGTCGATCTCGGCCCGGCGGCGGCCGCGCCGTCCAGCAACAAAAACTAAAGCGAGGGCTCGATCATGAGCGGAATCAACATCTGGGCCGTGCTGGTCGCGGCAGTCTCCAGTTTCGCGCTCGGCGGACTGTGGTATTCGCCGGTGATGTTCTACAAGCTGTGGAACCGCGAAGCGGGGCGTGGTGAGAATCCGGAGAAGTCGAAGCATCCCGGACGCGTGTTCGGCGTCGCCTTCCTGTTCGCGTTGATCGCGGCGTGGGTATTCGCGTACTGGCTCGGCCCGAATCCCGAAATGCACGACGCGGTCCATAAAGGACTCGCCGCCGGCGCAGGCTTCGTCGCGGCGAGCTTCGGCATCAACTACCAGTTCGCCAACCGCAGCTTCCTCATGTGGGCGATCGACGGCGGCTATCACACGCTGCAGTTCGTGATCTTCGCCCTGGTGCTGTCGCTTTGGCCTTGAGCGCAATTGTCCGGTAGGCATCGTGCTGTTGGGGATGTCGCTGCTGGTCAGCATCGTGACGTTCATGCTCCCGCGCACCAACGTACTGCTCGGCGCCGTGCATCTGCTAATGTTCCTGGCTTACCTGACGCTGCTGTTCGAGAGATGAATGAATACCACTCAGAAATGCGGCGTTGCGCTGACGTTGCTCGTGTTCGCAGGTTGCGAGAACGAGGCGACCCGGCGTCAACAAATCCCCGTCGTTCTGGCTGACCAAGGTAAGCCGGTCACGCTGCACATCCCTCGCGGCTACATTGAAGAGCCGAAGAAGCCCGAGGGTGTGCTGCCCAACGTGATCCTCAGAATTGCGGCGCAGGACTTTTCGGAAGCGGCAGCCTTCGCGACCGAATCCGAAGTTCGTGTGTTGATCGAGCCGACCGCGAGCGCAGTCGATGCTGCGCACAAGCTGCAGGCGGCGGCCTTGCTAAAGCACAAGTCCGCGGAAGACGCCATCGCGAAATCGGCTGAATCGTCGAAACCCGGCTTGATTGCGTACACGTACCCGAACGCCAAGGCTAGCGATGACGCGAAGGCGTACTACCTCAAGTCGAAGAGCGGCGATGTCTTCGTCGAGTGCCGCAGGTCTGTCTGCAAGGCGTTCAAGACGTGGAAGAAGCTGGTGCATTTGCGCTTCGACTACCAACCCGTGCAGACAGCGAATGTCGAGCAGGTGGATGCAGCGGTCGATCGCATGGTGCAATCCTTCGCGCCCGAAGCGAATACTGCTCGATAGCTCACTTTGGCCGTGAGATCTCCTGCGTCCGCAGCCACTGCGTGACCATCTTCGAGCGTTCTTCGGAGACGCCGAGGCTGCGCAGCGCGTAGTCGGTCATTTCGAGTGCGAGCTCCAGCTCGCCCATGACGGCGCGATCGACCCCCTGCCCGATGAGATACGCCAGCTCGCTGGCGCTGTGCGTGCGCACGACGATAGCAATACGCGGATTCCGCTCGCGCGCCAGCTCGAGCGTTCGCCGCACCTGAAAACCGTCGGGCGATGCGATCACGAGCAGGCGCGCATGCTCGATTGCCGCGAGATCCAGCACGCCGGCTGCGGAAGCGTCGCCCTGTACCGCCACAGTGTTCTGCGCGCGCAGATCCTCGACGATGCGCTGATTCATCTCGATGACCGCGAATCGCAGACCCTGCGCTTCGAGCGCATGACCGACGACGCTGCCGACGCGCCCGTAACCGACGATCACCGCGTGATTGCGCAAGCCGACTGCCTGAGCACCGGCCGGCGCCGGTGCCTGACGCCGATTACGACGTTCGAGCAGCGCGGTGACGCGCGGATGCCGATCGAGCCAGCGGGTCATCGGCGCGATCATGCCGAACGCAA
The DNA here is from genome assembly GCA_035275145.1 of Steroidobacteraceae bacterium. Taxonomy (GTDB): domain Bacteria; phylum Pseudomonadota; class Gammaproteobacteria; order Steroidobacterales; family Steroidobacteraceae; genus Steroidobacter. The sequence goes on from DATENH010000192.1 coordinate 4,039, forward strand.
ACGGATTGAACGTGATCGACAACAGCGCGCCCGCCAGGATCAGATCGCGGGCCTCGGGCGGCAGCAGCCCCAGCCCAACGCCGAGCGCGGCCAGGATGAACGAGAATTCGCCGATCTGCGCCAGGCTCGCCGAGATCGTCAGCGCGGTGCGCACCGGGTAGCCGAACGCGAGCACGATCGCAAAAGCCGCGAGCGACTTGCCGACGACGATCACGAACAGCACGCCGAGCAGCTCGAGCGGCCGCTCGAGGACGACCGACGGGTTGAATAGCATGCCGACCGAAACGAAGAACATGACCGCGAACGCATCCTGCAGCGGCAGCGAGTTCTCCGCGGCTTGATGACTCAGCTCGGTTTCGGCAAGCACGACGCCGGCGAAGAATGCGCCGAGCGCGAAGGAGACGTCGAACAGATGCGCCGACCCGTACGCGATGCCCAGCGCGATTGCGAGTACCGCGAGAGTGAACAGCTCACGCGAACCGGCGCGGGTGACCTGCTGGAGAATCCACGGGACGATGCGTCGCCCGCCGATCAGCATCAATGCAACGAACACCGCGACCTTGAGCGAGGTCATCCCCAGGCTGGTCAGCAGCGCGCGTGCATCGCTGTCGCCACCGGCCGCGAGTGCAGGCAGGAACACCAACGCGAGAACGGTTGCGAGATCCTCGACGATCAGCCAACCGACGGCGATATGACCGTTCTCGGTATCGAGCTCGTTGCGCTGCTCGAGTGCGCGCAACAGCACGACAGTGCTCGCGACCGAGAGGGAGAGACCGAACACCAGGCCGGCGGCCAGATTCCAGCCCCACCAGTGCGCCAGAGCTGCACCGATCGCAGTCGCGACGGCGATCTGCGCCACAGCTCCCGGCAAGGCGATGCGCCGTACGCGCAGCAGCGTCGAAATCGAGAAATGCAGTCCGACGCCGAACATCAGCAGAATCACGCCGATCTCCGCGAGCTCCGAGGCGAGATTGCTGTCCGCAACGAATCCCGGGGTGAACGGGCCGATCGCAATACCCGCGATCAGGTAGCCGACGAGCGGCGGCAAGCGCACGCGGGCGGCCAGAAATCCGAAGGCGAGCGCGAGGACGAAGCCGACCGCGATCAGTGCGATGAGTTTTGACTCATGGGGCATGGACCTCGAACTGTAGCAAGCACGGGCGGGCTGCGCCCCTGGGCATCGCTACAGGGAGTCGGTCTTGCGCCTGCGCCACAGAGCGATGGCCAGGCAGGTAGCGCTCGTAGAAGAGCCAGAAGAAGAACGCCGAGGCGGCCAGCAACAGCCAGAAACCTACCGTGAAGATCCTGCGTGATTTCCCTGGACTCGCCATTGCTATCTCACCAGTGCGACGTCGAGCGGGCGGCTGTCCGCCCGGCCACGATCGTCGACCGTGCGCACGATGTAGTGGCCCGACCCGCGCGGATTCCACGCGAGCGCAATGCCGGGCGCGCTCGTTCCGACGTAACTTTCATCGACGAACCAATGCAGACGTCGCACTTCGCTGTCCGCGTTTGCAGCGAGCGGCACGGGCTCGTTACCCACGCGAGCTGCGCGGATCGTGTAAGTCGCCGCCGTGACCGGCGAAGTAATATGGGGCGGCGTGCCGCTGGGAAGATCGCGTTGGCAATCAGCCGCGGGCGGCGGACGACGTCGCGGCATGCCCGCCTGCGCGAACAACTGCAGCAGCTCCGTAGGCCAGTACTCGAACACTTCCGTACGCGTGTATTGCGGATCGTACGGCGGACACGCCTGGTTGCCGGTGCGCGTATCGATCCATACGCGTCGATGGACCTGGCTCACGCGAATCGGCGAGATGCCCGGGATGTACCAGGTGCTCGTCGTCTGCGGGCACTCCGCGTTCGGCAGATCGCCCGACGCGCTGCAGACGTCGACGTGCTCGAGCCGCGGCGGCTGACGATACGCAGGCTCGACGAGCTTGCGCGTCGCACCGATGGCATCGACGATGCGGAAGAACAGCGGCGCCGCGGCCTGCACGCCGACGAATGCAGGATTGCCGGAGCCGTCGAAGTTGCCCACCCACACCACGAGCACGTACGGGCCGAATACGCCGGCGGTCCATGCATCGCGGAAGCCCCACGATGTGCCCGTCTTCCACGCGACCGGGACGCTGCTGCGGCGCTGTGCGAACGCGTCGTCGGGCCGCGGGGCGCTCCTCAGCATGTCGAGCGTCATGAAGCTGGCTTCTTCCGAGAGCAGGCGAGGCCCAGGCTCGTAGTGCTCGTCAGCGAGATAGCGCAGCGGTGCCAGCCGGCCGCGATTCGCGAGCATCGAGTAGAGCGTCGCAAGTTCTTCCGGAGTGACTTCGCCGCCGCCGAGCGTGAGTGCGAGGCCGTAGTGACGCTCACTCGCGAGGTGCGAGACCCCCGCGACCTTCAGGAAATCATAGAGGTTCGGTTGGGTGAGCTGCGCGGACAGCGCGACCGCGGGCACGTTGCGCGAGCGTATAAGCGCTTCGGTCGCGGTGATCGGACCGACAAAGCGACCGTCGAAGTTTTCGGGACTGTAGGGTCCGAAGGACGTCGGCGCGTCCTTCAGCACCGTCAGCGGATGAATCAGTCCCTGATCGATAGCGAGCGCGTAGATGAACGGTTTGAGCGCCGAGCCGGGCGAGCGCTTGGCGAGCGTGCCGTTCACCTGGCCGTCGATCGCGGCTGAGTTGAAGTCGGCGGAGCCGATCATCGCGCGCACCGACATGTCGCGATAGTCGACGAGCATCGCGGTGGCGTTGTGAATGCCGGTGCTGCTGCGCTCGCGGATGTAGTTGGCGAGGACGCGCTCGACCAGAGATTGCAGGCGCGAGTCGAGCGTCGTGCGGACCGAGTAGTCCTCAGCCTTCTGCAACACGTAATTCGTGAAGTGCGGCGCATCGAAGGGCAGATCGCGCATTGACCCGAACTGCAATGGCATCGCGACGTGCTGCGCCGAAGCCGCCGCCTGCGGATGCTCTGCGATCCAGCGTGCGAACAATCGCTGGCGAGCTTTGCGTAGATCGTCGCCCTCTCGTCCGGAGGGTGCCCGCCGCGCGGGTGACTGCGGAATCAGCACCAGCGCCAATGATTCGGCGATATCGAGCCGCGCGGCGGGCTTGTCGAAATAGATGAGACTCGCGGCACCGATGCCCTGGATATTGCCGCCATACGGCATCAGGTTGACGTGTGCTTCCAGCAACTCGCGTTTCGAGTAGCACATCTCCATCTGCATCGCGCGCGCGATCTGCTGCAGCTTGCCGCCGACGCTGCGCGTGTTCAGGCCATACATCAGCCGCGCGAGCTGCATCGTGATCGTCGAGCCGCCGATGCGCGGGCCGCCGGAATAGCTCGACAGCGCCGCGCGAGCGAGCGCCGCGGGATTGAATCCCGCGTGCCTGTAGAAGTGCTGGTCCTCGTGCAGCAGCAGCGCATCGACGAATTCCTTCGGCACATCGTTGAGCGGCGTCCAGAGTCGATACTGCTGATCGCTCGCGAGCGTCAATCGCAACAATCGTCCGTGCTCATCGAACACCGCAGTCGACGAGGGAATGCGCGTCGCAAGCGGCTCGCGCGGCGCGAACCGAATGCCGATCACCGTCGCAGCGGCGACGGCAACAACGGCAAGCATCGCGCCGAGAATTCTCACGGCCGCGACACTTCCAGCTTGCCCGCGGGCGAGCGCCCGACCACGCCGCGGTCGTACATCGCTTCGCCGTACGCGGGCGGCACGACGTAGTTGCCGACGTTGGTCGCCTTGATGCGGTAGACGATCTCCGACATCTCCTTGGTCGCGTCGACATAGAACACGACGCGATCCTCGCGCATGTCGGCATACTGCATCCTTGCGTTCTTGCTGCCGACGCAGACCTGGCACGTCCAGCCTGCCGAGCCTTCGTCGTATTCCTCGCCTTCACCTTCTTCGCTCTCGCTGGCCTGGGTGCTGGCGTCGAGGAAGGGCGTCTGCGCCTCCTGCGACGGCACGACGAGCTCGAACCCGCCGGGCAACAGGTCGACCAGCGCCATGCTCGACACGTAGTCGCGATCGATGCTGCGGAACTTCAGATGCACGTCGACCTGCTGACCCATCTGGATTCCCGTCAGCGGCTTGCCGCTCGCGTCCGTGTATTCGCGCAGCAGCTCGAAGCCCTGGCGAATCGCCGTCGTCGGCGGCTTGCGATCGAAGCCGGACTGCTCGACCGTGTAATACGCGTTGAGCTCCGAATTGTTCGTGAAGCGCAGCGCCGCCGCTTGCTCGCTGAACGGCGTCTTCGGGAACGTCGCTTCTGCGAAATCGAGCGTGTGCACGCGCTTGTCCTTGAGAACTTCCGCCAACGCGAGATTGCGCTGCCCGCCCTGCGTCGCGTTCGAGTAGGCGTCGAGCGCGAGCAACGTCGTGCCAGCCGACAGCGAGTGGTAGTAGTTGTCGTTCACGCGCTGCGCGAGCGTCGTGAGCGTTTCCTTCGGCACGTCGCGCAAGCGCTCCGGGAAGTGTTTCGAGATGATGAACAGCAGCAGCGCGTCGCGCGTCATAGGATCGTTGTAGGTATCGGAAGTCGTCCCGAGTCCGAACTTCGTGCGACCGATCAACTGACCCGCGTCGCGATCCTGACGCATCAGATCCAGTGCAGCAGCCAGCCACGCAGCCGTGAGATCCTGTTCCCACTGGCCGCGATAGCGCTCCTCCAACCGCTTGCGAGCGGCAGCGATCTCTGTCGACATCCGTGTTCCTTGCCGCGTCAGCAAGTAGATCGCATAGGCGGTCTGGCGCTCGTCCGTCAGGTTGCTGCCATCGCGCGCAGCGATCGAGCGCAGGTAAGCGTTGCCGCTCGCGATCAGATCGCCCGGGACGGGCTCGTCACGCTCCGCGGCCTCGAGCAGGAAGTGCTGCGCGTACAGCGCAACGAACTCGACGACTTGCTCGCTGCCCGGCCAGAGCTTGTACGCGCCCGCATCGCTCTGGCGCGCGCGCAGCTCGCTCACGAGTCCAGCGATATCCGCGCCCGGCTCAGTGCGCACGTAGCCGAACTCCGGCCGCGACTTCAACAGCACCGAAGGCATCGCCTGGCTGACGATCTGCTCGGTGCACATATAAGGATAGCGGCTGAGATAGCTGACGAAGCCGTGCGCGAACTGCAGCGGCAGCATCGAGGCACCCGCTTGGAGCGTGCGGTAATGCGGATACATCGAACGATCGATGGCGATCTCGCGCTGTCCGCGCGGCAGCACGCCCGCTTCGATCTGCGTCATGTATGGCGTCGCCGGCCGCACGCTCAGGTCGATGCGTCGCGTCGCGCCGGCGTCGCCGGTCCGCGCGCTGAACGTGAGATTCGCAGCTCCGAGCACATCGCGCGTGCGCACCCGGAAGCGCACCGATCCCTCGTGGCTCTCGGCGATCGTCGCTTGCTGCGTGCGATCGCCGACGACTTCCAACGCGGGATCGGTCTGCAGCGACACGGCGACGACAGCGTTCTGGCCGGAGCCCGCGACGTTGTTCGCCACGCCGACGCTCACGTCGAACTCATCTCCCGGCGTCACTGTCGTCGGCGCGTTCGGCGACAACACGAAATCGCCGCGCACGACCGTGCGGCCGTCGTACACGCCGATGCGATCGTTCGAGACCGCGACCGCCATCACGCGCAACGTGCCGTTGAAGTAGTCGGGCACCACGTACTTCAGCTCGCGCGCGGTCGCATCCGCTTCGACGATGCCAGACCAGTACGCGACCGGCTTCTCGCCCTTGCGGCGGAACGGATTGAGATGCTTGCCGATCAGACCTTCCGCATCGCCGCCCGGCGCAGCGCCGAGGCCGAGCTGCCGGAACTCCGGCAGGATCAGATCGAGGATCTGCAGTGTCGAGACTTCGAGCGCGCGCTTGGCGAAGAAGTGACCGAGCGGATCGGGCGTACGATAGCTCGCGACCTGCAGGATGCCTTCATCGACCGCGAACAGCACCAGGCGCGACGGCCGCGCCGAGCTGTAGCGGAACGTGACTTCCTGACCGGGCTTCGTGAGAGCAGGGGACTCGACCGTGACCTGATTGCGCCGCGCGTCGACGTCGATCGAGAACGCCTGCACTCCATACGACAACGGGCTCGTGTAGATCTCCGGCGAGCTCGCGTCGCGCACGAAAGTCACGCTCACGTACGCGTTGCCTTCGAGGCCTTCCGGCAACTGCACGCGCTGAACCGAGCTCGTCGTCGACGTCTTGAACCAATGCCACGCGTAGACGCGCTCACGCTCGATCGTGATCAGCCCCGCGCCCGCATACGGCGCACGAATCGAAAGCTCGACCTCTTCGCCCGGCGCGTAGTCGCGCTTCGAGAGCGTCAGCTCCAGCTCGGCGTTCTTCTCCAGCGCGCGTGTGACGTTGCCTTCGCCCGCGACTTGGTAGTCGAAGCGCGCCAGGCGCTCGCCCTGCGCGTCGCGCACTTCGTACGCGAAATTGCCGGGCGCATCGGTCGCGAGCTGCAGATTCAATCCGGTTGCCGCTATCGCCAGCGGCTTCTCCTCCAGCGTCGTCTCCTTGCGCCGCGACTCATACTTATATGTGCCGTTCTGCTGACGCATGAGCACCGAGACGTAGCGCGTTTCGAGCCGCGCGAGCACGAGCTTGTCGACCGCTGCAGCCTTCCCCTGCGGATCGATCGCGACGAGATGAACGTTGCGCGTGCCGCCACGCGAGAGGTACTGAAGATCGCCGTCCGCCTTGTAGCCGATCAGGTACGGCATGCTCGACACGAGCTGCGCCGCTTCAGCAGTCACCCCGCGACCGCCGTCCGCTTCGAAACCCTGCACGACCAGATGCATTCGATACGTCGCACGTGCAAAGCGCTGCAGGTTGAGAGCGAGCTTCGCGTCGCCTTGCGGGCTCGTGGTCGTCTCGGCGAGCTGCTCCGTGTAGCCCTCGCGTGCGTACTGCGGGTCGTAGAACGTGTAGTCCGGGAACGTGCGGAACGAAGGAATGCTCGGATTGAGAGTGAGCTGCGCGGTGATGCGCCGATTCTCTGCGGGCGTGCCGAACAGGTTCTCGAGATGCACATACCCTTCGAGCTCTTCCGGCGCGACCCAGCCGTCGAGCGACTCGGTCGAGAAGCCGGCCTTCATGCGCAGGCGGTCCGGCTGGAAGTCGCGCACCTGCACAGTCGTCGAGCCGATGAGGTCCGAGTCGTACTGGCTGCGCACGATCGACAGCGACAGCGTGTACGTGCCGGTCGGCGAGGTTTCCTTGGTGGCGTGCAGGATCTCGCCGAAGCCAGCGGCGCCGGCGAGATACGTCTCACGTCGCACGACGGTGCCGCGCGGATCCGTCACTTCCAGGCGCAGCGGCAGGCGGTCGAGGTCGCTGCGCCAATCCTGACTGCGCACGATCGCTCCCGCGCGAATCTGCTCGCCCGGGCGGTAGATGCCGCGATCGGAAAAGATGTACGCCGCAAGCGCGCCGCGATCGGCGTTGCTTTCCACGCCGCCGACATCGAAGCGCGAGAAGTCCAGCCAGCGATCGCGCCCATCGAGCGGCAGGAACGAGCTGTCACCGCCGCGTCGCGCGAGATACAGCACCGGCGCACGCTCGTTCTTGAAGCTCCTGAGATCCGGGAAGCGCACGTGGCCTGCGCTATCCGTCGTCTCGCTGAGTGCAGGCAACCCGTTGCGACCGATGATCTCGACAGTCGCGCCCGCCACCGGCGCGCCGGTGGCGATCGATTGCACGAACACGTCGTGCGAGCCATCGACCGAGCGCTTCGTCACCAGTCCGAGATCGGTCACGACCAGCAGGCGCGCATCCGACAGTTGCCCCCGGTCGTTCCAATTCGTGCCGTACTCCTTCGCCGCTTGCTCGTCGCGGTCCCAGTCCTGCACGCGCACGAGGAAGATGCCGCGTCGATCGCCGCCGTCGTTGTCGAGAAACTCACCGAGATCGACAGCCTCGTATTGCGCTTTCCCCGGAGGCCCCGGCGGCAGCTCCAGCACGCGCACAAAGCGCTCCGCGACGTTCGCAGCATCGAACGACCAGCTCGAGAACATCGGCGTTGCGAAGTTGCCGTTCGACTGCGTGACCAGGTGCTGCAACTGTCGCGGCAGCAGGCGATTGACCTCGACGCGGATCTTGCGGACATTGCGCGCGAACAGGCTCAGCGTCTTCTCGCCGGACATCGAGAGCAGCGAGCCTTGATGCATGATGCTCAGCTCGCGCGGGAATTCCGGCACGCGAATGATGCGCTCGACCGACTCGCCAAGCTGATAGCCGCCGAACGAGCGCAGGCCCGCGTCGACCTTCACGTAGACGTAGCGGCCCGGCGCGGCCTCGTAACGCAAGCTGTGCAGCTCGTAGTGATCGCGCTCGCCCGGAATCTGCGTGAGCGGCAACTGCGTGTCGATGCGCAACACCTGCGGCCGCAGATTGCTGGCGTTCCACGGGAACGGCGTGCCGGCATTGCGCTCCTCGAATGACTTCTGCAGGTTTGCATCCGGATGCTTCATCGGCAGCAGCCAGGCGTGCACCTTCGCCGGCAGCTCCTTCTCCAGCACCGAGAACGATGTCGTGACCAGCAGCACCTGATCCGGCTCGTTGCGCTCATCGCGCACGATGTCGAGCGCGACATCCGAAATCTTGAGGCTGTTCAGTCCCGGCACGTCGACGTTGGTTGCGAGAGCGTCGCGCGTTTCGTTCCCGCCGCGCGCAGCGTGCACGCCCGGTGCGATCTCGATGTGCAGGCGGCCGGACTTCGCCGGCACTTCCACCTGGCCGGAGTGCACGTACGCATTCAGCTTCAGCTTGTCGTAAGTGACCGTGAACGTCGGCGCGCTCAGCTCCTTCTCGATCTTGTCGTTGACGCGCTCGAACATCGCGAGCTTCACGCGCCGCTCGAAACTTTCCGGATCGACGGGATGCGTGAAGGAGATGTTTACCACCGCCTTCTTGTTCGCGGCGACCACCGGGTCCTGGTAGAACTCGGTCGTCGCGACCTTCGCGACGAAGGCGGGCGAATCGAACTCGAAGCGGTAGTCGCGCAGCAGCACATGCGCGGCGGCGAACTGCTTCGACAGCGAGACTGCGAAGTGCTGACCGACTGGCCAGTCGCTCGCCGGCTGGAAGCGCAGGACCCTGTCGTCGTCCCACGTCCATTGACCGGCGAGCTGCGGGCTCATCGAGATGCCGGCCAGTTCAGCTTCGACGGCGTGGCCGGCGCGATCGAGCGGTGCAGTCGAGGAGTCGAATCGCACCAGCAACGGATTGGGCGGTCGCGGTGGATCACATGCGTAGCACGTGACTGGCGGTGCAGTGACTGCGAAGGTGACTTCGACCGGGCGGGGTCGATTCTCGTACCAGCGCCACAGCAGCACGGCTCCTGCGACCAAGCCGAGAGCGGCTGCACCAATGAGTGCGGCTCGCTGCGGATTGGCCCGGGCGGCGGTGGCGGTCGCTGCACCACGGGCGTGCATGAATGACGCGGCGTTGGAGACCCACTGCGGCGGTTGCCAGGAAAGCTGTCCGAAAGTCGCCCGCAACCCGCGCCGAATCCGCTCGCCGACCGCACCCATACCGACCCCTTGTTCGCCGCCCGCACGGCGCATTTTGGCCGCGGATTGTGCCCAAGAACGGTTGAACTGTGGCAGAGCGGTGGCGTCAGAGAACCGGTCGGCGGTTGGCCGTTAGCGGTTGGTGCGGAAATGGGTTACGGTAGCTCCATGACGAAGCTGAGCTGGCTTTTTATTCTTTGTGTGCCGTTGCTGGCCGCCTGCGGCGGCTCCGAGCCGAAGTGCGTCGATCCGGATGAGCCCTACCTGGGCGCACGCAACAATCCGCAGCTACACGTGCCCGACGGCATGACGCAGCCGAACCGTTCCGAAGCGCTGGCGATTCCCGAGGGGAAGAAGGCCGCGAATCAGTCCGTCCGCACCTCGTGCCTCGATACGCCGCCGTCCTATTTCCGCTCCACGGGCACGGTCGCGCGCTCGCCGGAGGAAGTCGTCGCCAGCTGGGCGCAGGCCTGGGCGAATCGCGAGGCCGACGCAGTGGTCGCGCTGTACTCGACGCAGTTCGTCGCCCCGACCGACTCGGCGGGCGCCAAGCAATGGCTCGAGCAGCGTCGCGAGCAGGTCGCAACGGGCCCGGTGCCCGACTCGATGGTGAAAGGACTGAAGGTCGAGCCGGACGGCTCCGATCGCCGCATCGTGTCGTTCACGCAGCAGTTCGGCGTCAACGCGCTGAAGAAGCAGCTGATACTCGTGCGCGAGAGCGGCTCGTGGCGCATCGTCGAGGAGAAAGTCAACTTGTAGGTCTGGTAGGTCGGGCTTCAGCCCGACGCGGACCTGCATTGCACTCATGAAGTCTCAAGTGTCCGCAGTCCATGCCGCGACAGCGCTGCGTCCCGGCGCCGTACGCGACGCGATCGTTGATCGACTGGAGCGCGCGCTCGGCAAGCCGCTGCAGGGCGCGACCCGCCGCGACATCTACGACGCGCTGACTCTCGCCATCCGCGAGGAGCTCGCCGAGCGCTGGATCGCGACCGGCACTCGCGTCAAGCGCGCACGCGTGAAGCGCGTCTGCTATCTCTCGATGGAATTCCTGCTGGGCCGCAGCCTGATCAACGCGCTGTCCTCGTTCGAGGACGGGCTGCTGGAAGAAGTGCGCGAGACCGTCGAGTCGCTCGGTCACGACCTCGATCGCATCGCCGCCGAGGAAGAGGATCCCGGGCTCGGCAACGGCGGCCTCGGACGTCTGGCTGCCTGCTTCCTCGATTCGCTTGCGACGCTCGGCTACGCAGCGACCGGCTACGGCATCCGCTACGACTACGGCATCTTCACGCAAGTCATCGGCGAGGATGGCGCGCAGCGCGAAGTCGCGAGCTCCTGGCTCGGCGTGCACAACCACTGGGAGCGCGGGCACGGCGGCGTGCGTTATCGCGTGCGCTTCGGCGGCCGCTGCCATGCCACGCGCGACGATCAGGGCCGCGTCCGCTACGAGTGGGTCGATACGCAGGACGTCTGGGCGGTCGCGTACGACCTGCTGATTCCAGGCAATCGCAGCCCGACGGTGAATCATCTGCGACTGTGGTCGGGTCGCGGCATCACGCCGTTCAAGATCGAAGCGTTCAACGCCGGCAACTACGCCGCGGCGGTTGCCGACCAGATCGAGGCGAAGAATCTCACGCGCGTGCTGTATCCGGACGACTCCACGCCGCAGGGCAAGGAGCTGCGCTTCAAGCAGCAGTACTTCTTCGTCAGCGCTTCGCTCCAGGACATGCTCGCGCAGCATCTCGCGGAGCGGCGCCAGCTCAAGGATCTGTCGCAGGCGATCGCGATCCAGCTCAACGACACGCATCCGGCGATGACGGTGGTCGAGCTGATGCGCCTGCTCGTCGACGTTTACGACCTGCCGTGGCCGGTTGCATGGAAGATCGTTTGCGAAGTGTGCAGCTACACCAATCACACGCTGTTGCCCGAGGCGCTCGAGACCTGGCCGATCGCGTTCTTCGAGCGGCTCCTGCCGCGCCACCTGCAGATCGTCTACCAGATCAATCGCGATTTTCTCGAGATCGTCAGCGCGCGCTACCCGAACGACCTCGACCGCCGCCGCCGCATGTCGCTGATCCACGAGGAAGGCGACCGGCGCGTGCGCATGGCGTACCTCTCGGTGGTCGGCTCGCATCGCGTGAACGGCGTGGCGAAGCTGCACTCGCGGCTGATGCGCGAGACGATCTTCCACGACTTCGCCGACCTGTGGCCGGAGCGCTTCGTCAACGTCACCAACGGCATTTCGGTGCGGCGCTGGTTGAAGCAGGCCAACACCGGGCTCTCCGACCTGATCACCGAGAAGCTCGGCTCCGCGTGGGAGAACGACCTCGAGGATCTCGAGCGCCTGAAATGGGCCGTCGACGATCGCGACTTCTGCCAGCGCTTCCGCGCCGTGAAGCGCGCCAACAAGGAGCGGCTCGCGAACACGATCCACCAGTTACTCGGCATCGACGTCACTGTCGACGCGATGTTCGACGTGCAGGTCAAGCGCATCCACGAGTACAAGCGGCAGCTCCTCAACCTGCTGCACGTGGTGGTGCGCTATCAACGCATCCTGGAAAACCCGGCCGCACCTATCGTGCCGCGCGTCGTGATGTTCGCCGGCAAAGCTGCGCCGGGCTATCACATGGCGAAAGCGGTCATCAAACTCATCAACAACGTCGCGCAGGTCATCAACACCGACGCGCGCGTCGGCGACAAGCTCAAGGTTTGCTTCCTGCCCGACTACGACGTGTCGCTCGCGCAGGAAATCATGCCCGCCGCGGACTTGTCGGAGCAGATCTCGACGGCCGGTATGGAAGCGTCGGGCACCGGCAACATGAAGCTGGCCCTGAACGGCGCGTTGACGATCGGCACGCTCGACGGCGCGAACATCGAGATCCGCGACGCCGTCGGCGACGAGAACATTTTCATCTTCGGCTTGACCACCGAAGAGGTCATCGCCCGGCGCGCGCAAGGCTACTCGCCCTCCGCAGTGCTGGCCGGCAATCCCGAGCTCAAGCGCGCGATCGACCTGATCGAGTCCGGCCACTTCACGCCCCAGAACATCTTCGACTCGAAGGCCGTGACCGACCGGCTGACCTCGGACGGGGAACATTTCCTGGTGCTGGCGGATTTCGACGCCTACTTGGCCGCGCAGCAGCGCGTCGACACGCTGTTCACCAATCCGGACGAGTGGACCCGCAAGTCCGTGATCAATGCGCTGAGCATGGGGCCCTTCTCGTCGGACCGCAGCGTGCGGGAGTACGCCGATAACATCTGGGGTATCAAGCCCGTTTTGTAGAATCGCCTCCCATGTCCGACCTCACCGACTTCGATCTCCACCTGTTCGGCGAGGGCAATCACCACCACATCCATCGCAAGCTCGGCGCGCACTCGGCAGTGCGCGACGGCGTACGCGGCACACGCTTCGCGGTGTGGGCGCCGAATGCGCGGCGCGTCAGCGTCGTCGGTGACTTCAACCACTGGAACGGGCGCAGCCACCTCATGCGCTCGCGCGGCGGCTCGGGCGTGTGGGAGACGTTCGTACCGAACATCGGCCCCGGCACGCTCTACAAGTTCGAGATCGACAACGCGCACGGCCACGTGCAGCTCAAGTCGGATCCCTACGCATTCCAGATGCAGCTGCGGCCCGACAACGCATCGATCGTCGCCGACATCGGCGGTTATCACTGGAACGATGCCGAGTGGCTGGGACGACGCGGAGCGTGGGATCCGCTGCGCGCGCCGATCAACATCTACGAGCTGCATCCCGGCTCCTGGCGCCGTTCGTGGCATCGCAAGCCCGCGTTCCTCACCTGGGACGAGATTGCCGACCAGCTGATCCCCTACATGCACGATCTCGGCTATACGCACGTCGAGCTGGTCGGCGTCGCCGAGCATCCGTTCGACGGCTCATGGGGCTACCAGGTGCTCGGGCATTTCGCGCCGACCGCGCGGCACGGCACGCCGCACGACTTCAAGCGCTTCGTCGACCGCTTGCATCAAGCCGGCATCGGCGTGTTCATGGACTGGGTGCCGGCGCATTTTCCGAAGGACGCGCACGGGCTCGCGGAATTCGACGGCACACATCTGTACGAGCATGCGGATCCGCGGCTCGGCGAGCACCTCGAGTGGGGCACGAAGATCTTCAACTACGGCCGCCACGAAGTGCGCAACTTCCTGGTCGCGAATGCGATGTTCTGGATCGAGGAGTACCACATCGACGGTCTGCGGGTCGATGCAGTCGCTTCGATGCTGTACCTCGACTACGGCCGCAAGCAGGGCGAGTGGACGCCGAACCGCTACGGCGGCCGCGAGAATCTCGAGGCGATCGAGTTCCTGAAGCAACTCAACTGGACGATCGGCCACTACTTCCCGGGCGTGCTGACGATGGCCGAGGAATCCACCGCGTTTCCCGGCGTCACGCGGCCGGTGCATCTCGGCGGGCTCGGCTTCCACTTCAAGTGGAACATGGGCTGGATGAACGACACGCTGCGCTACATGGAGTTCGATCCGCTGTATCGCCGCCATCATCACAACCTGATCACCTTCTCGTTCGTGTATGCGTTCTCGGAGCACTTCATCCTGCCGCTGTCGCACGACGAAGTCGTGCACGGCAAGCGCTCGCTGCTCGACAAGATGCCGGGCGACGAGTGGCGCAAGCGCGCGAACTATCGACTGTTGATCGGCTACCAGATCGCGCATCCGGGCAAGAAGCTGATCTTCATGGGCGGCGAGTTCGGCCAATGGCACGAATGGCGCGACTACGAGGACCTGGCGTGGGCCGCGCTGGCCCATCCGCATCACCAGGAACTGCACGCGTGGAATCGCGCGCTCAATCGCTTGTATCGCAGTTATCCCGAGCTGCACGCGAGCGAGCACTCGTGGGACGGATTTCGCTGGCTCGACCCCGACAATGCAGCGGAGAGCGTGTTCGGGTTTCTGCGCCAGCGCTTGCCGGGAGAAGGCGGCACGCAACTCGTGATCGCTTTCAATCTCACTCCCGTGCCTCGCGATCATTACTTATTCGGCGTGCCGCAGCCCGGCCGCTACCGCAAGATTCTCGACAGCGATTCGCCGGCATTCGGCGGCTCGGGCTACTCGCAGCAGGGCGAGGTCGAAGCGCAGACGGAAGGCTGGCGCGATTTCCCGACGCGCATCGCCATCACATTGCCACCCCTCGCCATGGTCATATTCGAGCGTTTGTAGTGCGCTGTAGGTCGGGCTTCAGCCCGACAATCCGTGCCGCGTTGTGAACTCCGTGTGAAATCCGACCTACACGGATCGCTCGCGATTTGTCACCATCGCACCCCCCATGAACGCACTGCCCTCCGACTTCAGCGCCGCAGCAATGCTGCCCGGCTCACCCGAACCGCTTGGTGCCACGTGGACGGGCGAGGGCGTCAATTTCGCCGTGCACTCCAGTGGTGCCACCAGCGTCGAAGTGTGCATCTTCGACGCAAGCGGCGCGCACGAGGTTCGCCGGCTCACGCTGCCCGAGCGCACCGACAACGTCTGGCACGGCTTTCTGCCGGCACCGCACGGTGTGCCCGGACTGGTGTACGGGCTGCGGGCGCACGGGCCTTACGATCCGCCGCACGGGCTGCGCTACAACGGCAACAAGCTGCTGCTCGATCCGTACGCCCGCGCACTGGCGGGCAAGTTCCAATGGAATCCTGCACTGGTCGGGCACGGCGAGAGCGATCGCCCCGATCCGGCAGACAGTGCTCCTTATAACTACAAGGCGCGTGTCATCGACACTGCCTTCGATTGGGGCGACGACATCGCACCCTCGGTGCCCTGGCGCGATACCGTCATCTACGAGCTGCACGTCAAAGGTTTCACCAAGCTGCATCCGCTGGTTCCGGAGCGCGAGCGCGGCACATATCTCGGACTCGCACGGCCCGAAGTGATCGCGTACCTCAAGCAACTCGGCGTGACGGCCGTGGAGCTGCTGCCGGTGCAAGCGTTCATCTCCGAGCAGTTCGTCGCCGAGCGCGGGCTCGTGAACTACTGGGGCTACAACCCGCTCGCGTGGTTTGCGCCGGCGCCGGAATACGCGATCGACGATCCGGTCGCGGAGTTCAAGACGATGGTGAAGGCGCTGCACGCCGCGGGCATCGAGGTGATTCTCGACGTCGTGTTCAATCACACCGCGGAGGGCAACGAGACCGGGCCGACACTCAGCCTGCGCGGCCTCGACAACGCCGAGTACTACTGGCTCGAACCGAAATCGCTCGCGCAGTACGTCAATCGTGCCGGCACCGGCAACACGCTTGCAGTGAGCCACAATGTGACGCGCGACCTCATCATCGACTGCATGCGCTACTGGATCGAGGAGATGCACGTCGATGGCTTCCGCTTCGACCTCGCCGCGGTGCTGGGACGCGACAACGGCCGCTTCCGCACCGACGCGCCGTTCTTCAAAGCGCTGGCCGCGCAGGCTGCCTTGCGCTACGTGAAGCTGATCGCCGAGCCGTGGGACATCGGCGTCGAGGGTTATCAGCTCAGCCGCTTCCCGGCTGGCTGGTCCGAATGGAACGACTTGTATCGCGACACCATGCGCGGTTTCTGGCGCGGCAATCCCGGCATCCTCGGCAACTTCGCCGAGCGCTTCGCCGGCTCGAGCGACTTGTTCCGTGCGACCGGCCGGCGGCCGACCGCGAGCATCAACTACGTCGCGTGTCACGACGGCTTCACGCTCTACGATGCGACGGCCTACAACGACAAGCACAACGAAGCGAATCGCGAAGACAACCGCGACGGGCACAATCACAACCTGAGCTGGAACTGCGGCTTCGAAGGTCCAACCGAAGATCCGGCGGTGATGGAGCTGCGCGAGCGCCAGGTTCGCAATCTCCTGGCGACGCTGCTCGTCTCGCAGGGTGTGCCGATGATTCAGGCGGGCGACGAGTTCGGCCGCACCCAGCGCGGCAACAACAACGCGTACTGCCAGGACAATGAGCTGAGCTGGATCGATTGGGACCTCGCCAAGCACCGCGTCTGGCTCACTGCGTTCGTCCGACAATTGCTCACGTTGCGCAAGCACGCCCCCGGTCTGCGCCGCGACACCTTCCTCAAAGGCGCGCGGCAGGTCGATCGCGAGCACAAGGACGTGAGCTGGCGCCATCCGCTCGGTCACGAGATGAATGCCGGCGACTGGCACGACGAGAACGCGCGCGCGCTCGGCGTGCTGATCGGCCATGCCTTCGCGGATCCGCATGGAACCCCGAACGGGCATCTCCTGTTTCTATGCAACACGGGCGACCAACCCGTGGACTTTCGCCTGCCGGCGCCGAAAACCAATGCGGTCTGGCAGGTGGTGTTCGACACGGCTCGCTGGCGCGCAAGCGACTTCGGCAAGCGCCTGGCGGCCGGCGAAACATGCACCGTACCGTTTCATTCCTGCATGCTGCTCGCAGACGGCGACGCACCGTTGAGCGTCCGCAGCTTCTCGATGCAAACTTGAGCGAGGATGAACGCCGTCCAGGAACTTGCCAGGCTCTACGGCGTCGCGGCCGCGTACGTCGACTACCGCGCGCAGCCGCGCGAGGTCTCGTTGCAGTCGCAAGCTGCGATCCTCGCGGCCATTGGTGTCGATGCCGCGGATGAGACCGCCGCCGCCGCTGCCATTCATCAGCACCAGACAGTGCGCTGGACGCGGCTGCTGCCGCCGGTCGTCGTGGTCGAGATCGGCGAGCCGCTCGTCGTGCCCGTTTCCGTGCCGCTCGAACTCGACGCGACCTGGCTCGAATGGCGCATCGCTCTCGAGGACAGCTCCCGTCGCCGCGGCGTGGCACGGCTCGACAAGCTCAAAGTTCTCGAAGAAGGCAGTGCCGACGATCGCGCTTATCGACGCCTCTCGCTGAAGCTGCCCGATCTGCCGCTCGGCTATCACACGGCTTCCATCGCGCTCGACACTGGGCTCAGCGCAGAGCTGCGCCTGATCGTGGCACCGGCGCACTGCTACGAACCGCCGGCCATCACGGCCGGTACGCGTGCCTGGGGCATTGCCGCGCAGCTCTACGCGCTGCGCTCGCCGCGCAACTGGGGCATGGGCGACTTTCGCGATCTGCGCGAGCTGATCCGTCACGCAGCGCCGTTGGGCTGCGGCATCGTCGGTCTCAATCCGCTGCACGCGCTGATGCCGGCGAATCCCGCGCACATCAGTCCCTACAGCCCGTCGAGTCGGCAATTTCTCAACGTGCTCTATATCGCGGTCGAGGACGTGCCGGATTTCGCCGAATGCGACGAGGCGCGCGAGCGCGTCGCGACCGAGGAATTTCAGTCGACGCTGCGCAACTTGCGCGCGACCCTGAACGTGGACTACGTCGGCGCGGCCGGCGCGAAGTTCGAAATACTCAAGCTGCTGTACGCGAGCTTTCGCCGCAACCACCTGGACCGCGGCAGCGAGCGCGCGCAAGCGTTCCGCCGTTTCCTCGATGAGCAGGGCGAGCCGCTGCGCCTGCATGCCATCTACGACGCGCTCGACGCGCATCTGCGCCTGCAAGGTCCGCAGTACTGGGGTTGGCCTAGCTGGCCCGAGGACTATCGCGATCCATCGTCGCTCGTCGTCAACCGCTTTGCGCGCGAGCGCGTGCAGGACGTCGAGTATTTTCTGTATCTGCAGTGGCTCGCGGCCGAGCAACTGCGCGAGGCGCAAGCGACGGCGCGCGAGCTCGGCATGAGCATCGGTCTGTACGGCGACGTGGCGGTCGGCGCGAACTCGGCCGGCTCGGAGACGTGGTCGAACCGGCATTTGTACCGGCAGGGCGCGTCGGTCGGCGCGCCGCCCGATGCCCTTGCATTGAAGGGACAGGACTGGGGCATCCCGCCGCAGGATCCCACCGAGCTGCGCGCCCAGCAGTATCAGCCGTTCATCGGACTGATCCGCAACAACATGCGGTACTTCGCAGCGCTGCGGCTCGATCACGTGATGTCGCTGTATCGCCTGTGGTGGGTGCCGCGCGGGTTGCTGTCGAAGGACGGCACGTACGTGCACTATCCGCTCGATGACCTGATCGCGATCATGGCGCTGGAAAGCGAGCGCGACGAGTGCCTGGTGATCGGCGAAGACCTCGGCACCGTGCCCGAAGCGATGACGCGCGCCATGGAGCACTACCGCGCTTATCACTACAAGGTGCTGTTGTTCGAGCAGGAGCAGAACGGCCGCTTCAAGCCGCCGGATGCGTATGTGCCGACCGCTCTCGCGGTGGTGACGACGCACGATCTGCCGACGCTGCGCGGTTGGTGGGAGGAGGGCGATCTCACGCTGCGCGAGCGGCTCGACCTGTACCCGAGCGAGGAATTCAAAACGCGAGCGCACTCGGCGCGCGCCTCGGAGCGTCGCGAGCTCATGCTGGCTCTGGTCGCCGAAGGTTTGTGGCGCTGGTCGCCGGATCAGCCGCTGCCGCCGTATTCGCAGGCGCTGTCGCGCGCCGTGCACGCGTATCTCGGCCTGTCGCAGGCTCACATCGCGATGATCCAGGTCGAGGACCTCATCGGCATGGGCGATCCCGTCAACGTGCCGGGCACCGACACCGAGCACGCAAACTGGCAGCGCAAAGTCACCCAGGACACCGCGGACATCTTTGCGCGCGCAGACGTGCAGGATATTCTCGCGGCGATGAACAGCGCCCGCAGGGGCATCAATCCCAATTCCTGAGGTTCGCATGCATCGCAGCCGTCTCGCCGGCTTCATTCTGGATTGCCGGACCGACAACCTGGAGAAAGCTGCGCAGTTCTGGAGCGAGGCGCTCGGCGTGCCGCTCAAGCCGGCCGCCGAAGAGGCGAGCCCGATCTATCGACAGTTGCAAACGGGGCCGAACGATCTGCACATGGAGGTGCAGCAAGTCGAGCACGAAAGCCGCGTGCACATCGACATCGAGACGGACGACATCGAGGCTGAAGCGCGACGCCTCGAAGCACTCGGCGCGAAGCGCGTGCGCAGCGTGCAGACCTGGTGCGTGATGCAGGCGCCGACCGGCCAGAAGTTCTGCCTCGTGCGGCCGCAGCGGGCCGATTTCAAAGAGCATGCGAACGTCTGGAAGTAGCGGACGGTTCCCACGGATCCCCGACATTACCGTTACGGATCACGGACACACGGCGTCGGTGGATCTATCGCGACTGCCTGGGCGTATAGACGACAGCGCAACGCCTACGGGAGGAACCGCCATGCTGTTCAGACTCAGGGATATACCGACGTCCATCGTGCGCCCGCGTGTTACGCCCGATCCGGAGCGCGCGGCGGAGCTCGAGAAGCGTTTCAGCGAGCTCGCCTACAGTCCGGAAAACGGCTTTCATCGCGATCAGCAGCAGCGCCGGCGGGCCCTGCCGCGCCTGGTGCTGTCACTCAGGTAAGTTCTTCTTATCCTCTGATCATCCCCGTCAGAACTCCTGCCATTCCAGGTCGGAGCCGGCGACCTTCTTGACGACGACCGGCTCCGCAACGACCGGCGCCGCGCGCTCGACTTGCACGATCGCCGGCTTCGCATCCTGCATCTTGAACACCGCGACGAGATCGGTCAGCGCCTTCGCCTGCGACGTCATCGAGCCCGCGACTGACGCGGTCTGCTGTGCCATCTCGGCGTTGCGCTGAGTGAACTCGTCCATCTGCATGATCGCGCGGTTCACCTGGTCGAGCCCATTCGTCTGCTGCTGGCTGGCGTATGAGATCTCGCCGATGATGTCGGCCACTTTCTTCGCAGCCGCGACGATGTCGTGCAGGTGGCGGCCGGATTCGTCGACGAGCCGCGAGCCCTCCTGCACTTTCGCGACGCTGTCCTGGATCAGTCCTTTGATCTCGCGCGCCGCGGTGGCGCTACGCTGGGCGAGGTTGCGCACTTCGGAAGCAACCACTGCGAAGCCGCGACCCTGCTCGCCGGCGCGCGCTGCTTCGACGGCTGCGTTCAGCGCCAGCAGGCTCGTCTGGAAAGCGATTTCATCGATCACACCGATGATGTCGGCGATGCGCCGGCTGGAGGTGTTGATCTCCGCCATCGCGCTCACGGCGCGCCCGGCGACGTTGCCGCCGCGTTCGGCCTGATCGCGCGCGGCCGTGGCGAGTTGGTTCGCCGTGTGTGCGTTGTCGGCATTGCGCTTCACGGTCGCCGTCATCTCTTCCATGCTCTGCGCCGTTTCTTCCAGGTTCGCAGCCTGGTCCGACGTGCGTGCCGTGAGATTGTCGATGCCCGAGTTGATGTTTGCCGCCGCGGTATCCACCGTACGCGAAGCGCGGCGGACGTCCTGAATCAAAGTGCCGAGCCGCTGACGCAGCGTCTCGATCCCGTGCAGCAGACTGCTCTCGTCGCCCAGCCGCAGATTCACGGCGGTCGTGAAATCGCCGGCCGCGATCGAGCGCACCGTGTCGACGGCGACTTCCGGCTCGCAGCCGAGGCTGCGGTAGACGCTGCCGATCAGCACCCACGAGCCCGCGCCGAGCGCGAGGATCGTCGCGAGACCGACGCCCAGGCTGACCATGAGGCTCAACTGCTGGATGTCGAGCACATCGGCACGCATCGCGTGCAGGGCTTCGACGGTGGGAGACCGAACCTGCTCGACGCGGCGGAGCGCAGCGGAAGTTTGCGACGTGAAATGGAAGTTGACTGCTATGCCGAAGGCGACGATCGCCGCGGTCATGACAGGCAGCAGCCAGATGCGATGCTTGAACTTCATGCACCCGGGTTAACGGCCGCGCGTGAAGCGGCGCACATGAGCCCGTTGCTGAATAACGGATGCGCCGAAAAAGACAGGGCCCGCGCGCTTTGCAGCGGCGGGCCCTGCCGGGACTCGGAATGTCAGGCGCGGACTACTGGTTCGGGCTCTGCGCGAAACGCAGTCGAACCATCGCGCGCTGCGCGACCCGCTCGCCATTGCGCTCCACCGGCTCGAAGCGCCAGCCGCGGATCGCACGGATCGCCGCATCGTCGAACACGTTGGCCGGGCTCGCGTTGCGCACTTCGACGTCCTCGACGGTGCCCGCCGGTGTCACGGTGAACGCCAGCTCGACCCAGCCCTCGATGCCACGCTTGCGCGCCGATTCCGGGTACACCGGCTGTACGGTGCGCGTGCGCTTCAGGGAGTTCGCCGACACGATGTTCGTCAGCAGCGCATTCGCTTCGCGCGCGGCGGCGAGATCCTTCTCGGCCTGCGCGATGGCGGGTTCGTTGTAGCGCGCGCCCACGTCGCGAGCGGCAGCGATCAACTGCTCGGCACGCGGGAATGCCTTGGCGGCAGTCGCGCCCTTGCCCGACTCGAGCAGACGATTCGTCAGCTGCTTCGAGAGCTCTTCGACTTCAGGACGCGTGGGCGCCGTGTTGCGCAGATTCACCAGCAGATCGCGAGCGCTGTCGCCCGGCGGATCGATAAGCTTGCCTTCGCTCAGGCGCTGACGGACGTCGGCGACGAGCGGATCGCTCGCAGCATTCGACGGCGTCGTACGGCGTGCCGCCGCCGGAGCTACGGCCGCGCTGGCCGCCTTGGTCGCGTCGGCCAGCCCGCGCTCGACAGCGGCGAGAGCCGCACTGCCCGAGCCCACCTGGCGCGCCGCGTTCGCGTAGTTCTGCGCTGCTGCGAGGTCGCCAGTGGCCAGCGACTTGCGAGCTTCCTCGGTCGCGAGCGCGGCGAAGTCACGCGATGCCTGCACGACATTCGGGTCGGTGGCGTCGAGTTTGCGGGCTTCCGCCAGCGAGGCAGCCGCGCTGGCGTTCGCCGGCGCAATGAGCTTGCCGTTCTGCATGCGATCGTTCGCCTGGTTGACCAGCACCTTGACGCGGGCGCCGACTTCGGCGGCCTGGCTGAGCTTGATGCGCTCACGCTCGCGCGCCATCTGCGTGTCGAGGAACGCGAGGCGCGGATGCGCCGGGTCGATGTCGCGCGCCAGCTCGATGTTGCGGCTCGCGTCTTCCAGCTTCTCGGAAGTCAGCGACTGCTCGGCGCGCTCCAGGATCTTGTCGACGACGGAGCGGATACCGTCCTTGGCCGCCTGGCTGTTCGGGTCGAGTGCCAGGGCGCTGCGGTAGTAGTCGAGCGCGCTGTCGCCAGCAGGTTCCAGGTACTTGGCCTGCGCGAAAGCTTCCTTCGCGAGCGCCAGCTCGGCCTGGACCGGATCGATCTTCTCGGGCACGCCGCCGGGCTGACCGGCCGCGGGCGCGGGCTGTTGTGCAGCCGGCGGCGGAGTCGGCTCGCCGGTGAACTTGCTGACGCCGAACCAGATGCCGCCGATGACGACGAGGAGGCCGGCCGCGAGCGCGCCGTACGTGACCAGGTAATTCTTCTTCTCGCCGCCGCCCGAGGCGCCGGCTGCGGTCATGCGCTGGCCCTGCGCGAGCAGGTCCTGGTGCTGCGTGACTGCGGCTTCGAGCGCCAGGCGCGTCTGGCCGTGCGACAGCGGCGTGAGCAGGAAGCGGAAGATGCGGCCGGTGGCGGTGAGCTGCATGAGCGCAGCGCTGTCTTCGCGCTTGCCCGCAACGATCACGACCAGCTCGGGGAAATGCTGAGTGAGCTGCGCCACCATGGCGGCGACGTCGGCCGTGCTCGCCGTATCGGCGACCAGCACACCGGGCTTCAGGTCCGACAGCTTGCCGGCCACGTGATCGAGGTCCGGAGCGGGCGCCACCGCCGTGCCGCGCGGGGCGGCCTTCTTGACGGTTTCGACCAGGTTCGCGTCGCGGCTCAGGACCAGGATGGGCGGGTGATGCGCCTCATCCGCGCCCGTGCGATGCGCGTCGAACTCCAGATTGACCTCATCGGCCGTGCCGTGTGCCGAACGGGTGTGCTGAGCATTGGCCATACAACCCCTCCTTTGGGGGCTTTCATGTTTGCCGTCTAATACTACTTATGCAACATGGAATGACTGAGAACTGCATCTGCCTTTTCCAGTCATCGCCCGTGAACTGGGACTCAAAACTGCGACAGTCGGGGCTACCTGTACCGGGTTTAAGCCGAACTGCCTAGGAGCCAAACGCTGAACGGCTTGCCGGAGCACTTTGGGGGGCTGCGGATTTACCGTCAGTGCCGGGGCGGGCTATATACGGTTGGTGCCCACTCCCCCGAATCCACCAGCGCTCGTGCACAGGGTAACGACCCCGTTTGGCACCCGAGAGGACCCCTTTTACTGGCTGCGCGACGACACCCGCAGCGACCCGCA
This sequence comes from Steroidobacteraceae bacterium, assembly GCA_035275145.1. Classification (GTDB taxonomy): domain Bacteria; phylum Pseudomonadota; class Gammaproteobacteria; order Steroidobacterales; family Steroidobacteraceae; genus Steroidobacter. The sequence goes on from DATENH010000192.1 coordinate 27,674, forward strand.
AGTGCTGGCGCATCTGCGGGCCGAGACTGCGTATGCGGAGGCCGTCCTCGAACCGGTGCAGCCGCTGATCGACGAGCTGTATCGCGAGATCGTCGGCCGCATCAAGGAGGACGATTCGAGCGTGCCGGTCCGTTATCGCGGGTACTGGTACTCCAGTCGATTCGTCAGCGGCGCGCAGTATCCGGTGATTGTTCGTCGGGCGGACCGTGCCGAAGCGGCCGAAGCGGTCCTGCTCGACTGCAATGTGCTCGCTGTCGGCCAGCCTTTTTTTCAACTCGGCGGCTACGAAGCGAGTCCCGACAACAAGCTGCTCGCGTACGCGGAAGACGTCGTCGGACGGCGGCAGTTCCGCATCCGCTTCAAGGACATTGCCAGCGGCGAGCTGCTCGGCGACGTGATCGAGAATGCCGAGCCCGATGTAGCCTGGGCCGACGACAACCGCACGCTGCTGTACGTCGAGAAAGACCCGGTAACGCTGCTGGGCCGGCGCGTGCGCGCGCACGTTCTCGGCACGCCGGTGTCTGCCGACCGGCTCGTGTACCAAGAGCC
>DATENH010000193.1:0-5069 GCA_035275145.1 Steroidobacteraceae bacterium
TTGCTCTGTAGCGTCGAATGCACTCGGCACGATCGTCGACGTCCGCGGCGCGGCCGACCTGGTGCACGCAGCCGGCGGCGAGATCTTTCTCGACTGCGTGCACTTCGCGCCGCATGGCCGCGTGGACGTACAGGCGTTCGACTGCGATTACCTGGTCTGCTCCGGGTACAAGATTTTCGGGCCTCACATGGGCTTCCTGTGGGGACGCTACGAGTTGCTGCAGCGGCTGCCGACGTTCCGCGAAGACTTCATTCCGGATGCGCCGCCCGGGAAGATCGAGGCAGGCACCGTCAGCTACGAAAGCGTCGCCGGCATGGACGCGGCCGTCGGCTATCTCGCCCGGCTGGGACGCTCGATGGCGTCTGGTCCGGCCGATCAGCGCGCGGATGTCGCACGCGCCATGCAAGCAATCCTCGGCTACGAGCGCATCCTCGCGCTGGAAATGCTGAAGGTTTTGCGCGACTGCAAAGCGCGCATCTACGGCGTCGCTGATCCCGCACGCATCGCGCACCGCGTTCCGACGATGTGCTTCAACATCGACGGACACTCACCTGCAGCGGTGACGGAAGCGATGGCCCGCGCCGGAATCGGCATTCGTGACGGTCATCTGTATTGCCCGCGGCTCATGCGGCGCCTCGGCCTGGCGCAGGACAGCGGCACGATTCGCGTCTCGCTCGTCCACTACAACACCGTCGCGGAGATTCACCGCTTCGGCAACGTGCTCTCGGGATTACACTAGTCGCATGTCGGATGGTCCCATGACGGATGACTCCCCCAAAGCGCTGATCGCCGGCACCATGCCGTCGTACCAGGAGCTGGTCGCCGGCAAGCGCTACATGTGGTGCCGCTGCGGCCGCTCGAAGAACCAGCCGTTCTGCGACGGCTCGCACACCGGCACCGGCTTCCAACCGGTTGCGTACGTAGCGAAGGCCGACAAGGAAGAAGCGCTGTTCTGCATGTGCAAGCGTACCGGGACGCCGCCGTTCTGCGATGGCACGCATGCGAATCTGCCGGGCGGCTACGCAGTGGAAACCGCTGAAAGCATTGCTGCCAGCAAAGTGCCGTGGGCGCGTGAAACCGACGGCGGCGTGCATCGGCTGGACGGCACCTGTTACACCGTCCGAGCTGCGGCGACGCGCCCAGCGAATCCCGGTCCCTTCTGGATGCGCACACTCGTCGACGGCACGAGCGGTGCCGTCTTTCAGACGCAGGTCTACATCGAAGTTCGCGACCGGCCCTCGCCGAACCTGGTGCCGAGCAGACCGACGCAGACGATCATCTTCATCGCCGCCGGCAGCGGCACGGTCGAGATCGGCTCGCGCCGCTTCGAGGTCGGTCCGCTCGACGGAGTGATGGTGCTCCCCGGTGAAGGGTTTCGGCTGACTGCCGCTGCAGGCGACTTCTTGCAGGCCTTCGCGTCCGTCTGTTCCACCGCGAGCTTGCAACCGGGCATGGCGATGCCGCCGTTCAACGAGTCGCAACCGGAGCGCGTCGCGTGCGTCGATGCGGAGCAACGCAAAGCGATGGGCACGCGATGGTTTCAGCATCTCGTCGACGGCAAGCTGGGCGCCAACAACGCAGTGCAGTTCATCGGCCACATTCCGCAGTCGAAGGCGCTGATGCACCGTCATTTGTACGAAGAGGCGGTCGTCGTCGTTTCCGGTGAAGGCGTCATCTGGAACGAGAACGCGCGCGCGCCGGTGCGACCCGGCGACGTGATCTTCTTTCCGCGCAAGCACATCCACTCTTTGCAATGCACGTCAGCCGATGGCATGGACGTTCTGGGCGTCATCCATCCTGGCGACAACCCGGGCATCAACTACTGACTATGGAACCTGATTTCACAGCGCTGCGCCGGGAATTTCCGCTGTTGCAGCACATGACGTACCTGAACAGCTGCTCGTATTGCGCACTGGCGAACGACGTCAAGGCTGCATTCGACAACTATCTGCAGGACCGCCTGCAGGTCGGTGCAAACTGGGATGTCTGGGTCACGAAGAACGAAGCCGTGCGCACACTGATGGCGCAACTGCTGCACGCGACGCCAGACGAGATCGCCGTCACTGCTTCCGCCTCTGCAGGCCTGAATGCACTGGCGACGGCGCTCCAGTTCTTGCCAGGCCGCGACAAAGTCGTCATCAGCGACTTCGAGTTTCCGACCAACGCGCAGATCTGGCACGCGCAGGAGCAGCGTGGCGCACGCGTAGTGCACGTGCGGCGCGACCAGGACGGCTACATACCGCCCGAGTCCTTCGCGAAGCACATCGACGAGCAGACCAAGCTTGTCGCGATCACGCACGTCTGCTTCCGCAACGGCGCGCGGCTCGACATTCCTGGGATCGTGAAGCTGGCGCGAGCCAAAGGCGCGCTGGTGCTGCTCGACTGCTATCAATCCGTCGGCTCGGTCGATATCGACGTCAAGGCGCTGGACGTCGACTTCGCCGTCGGCGGCATGTTGAAGTACCTGCTCGGCACCGCGGGAATCGGCTTCCTGTATGCGCGGGACTCCCTGGTGCGCTCGTTGCAACCGACGCACACCGGCTGGTTCGCGCAGGAGAACATCTTCGCGATGGACATCAGTGCCAACCGCCCGTCGCCGACAGCCCGCCGCTTCGAGGCCGGTACTCCGCCGGTCGTGAGTTGTTACGCCTCGGAAGCCGGACTGAAGATCATGCTCGACGTCGGCATGCCCGCGATCGAACGGCGCATCCGTGCGCTGACGCGCAGCTGCATGGAAAAGCTGAAGGAGATCGGCTGGGCCAGCGTCACGCCTGCGCAAGACGAGCGGCGCGGCGCGATGATCTGCGTACCGTCCCGCGCCAGCGGCCCGCTGGCGCAAGAGCTCATGAGACGGAGTATCGTGGCGTCCAATCGCGACGATAACCTGCGCGTCTGCTTCCACTTCTACAACAACGACGAGGACGTTGAGGTGCTCGTCGAGGCTCTGCGCGAGCTGCGTCCTAAATTCGGCATTTGACGGGAGGTAAGAGCCATGGCCCGAGTGACACCTAAGGGTTCTACGCTGCTGGCCGATCTCGCTGCGAGCATCGTGAGCGGCGGCATTCGCGTCGTCGATCTCACCGTACCGCTGGAGCCGGCGACGCCGACGATCCAGCTGCCGCCGCAGTTCGCACCCTCCAAGCCGTTCGCCCTGGAGGAGATCTCGAAATACGACCAGCGCGGCCCGGCCTGGTACTGGAACAACATCGCGTGTGGCGAGCACACCGGCACGCATTTCGACGCGCCGATCCACTGGGTCACGGGCAAGGACTATCCGAACAACGCCACGCACAACATTCCGGTGCAGAAGTTCATCGGCCCGGCGTGCGTCATCGACGTGTCGGACCGCGCGCGCGACAACAACGACTTCCTCGTGACGGTCGACGTGGTGAAGGCGTGGGAATCGCGGCACGGCCAGATCCCGAACGGCGCCTGGGTACTGATCCGCACCGATTGGTCGAAGCGCACCGGCGCGGGGCCGTTTCTGAACATCAAGGCGGATGGCCCGCACACGCCGGGCTTCCATCCGCAGTGCGTGCCGTTCCTGGCGAAGGAGCGCGACATTCTCGGCGTGGGCGTGGAGACCGTCGGCACCGATGCGGGCCAAGCCGCGACGTTCGATCCGATGTTCCCGTGCCACACGATCATGCACGGCTCGAACCGCTTCGGGCTCGCCAGCCTGATGAACCTCGATCAGCTGCCGCCGACCGGTGCGGTCGTGATCGCGCCGCCGCTGAAGATCGTCAACGGCTCGGGCAGCCCATTGCGAGTGTTGGCGCTGATTCCTGGGTAGGATCCCAGAAGGAGAAAGGACTCTCGCCAAGACGCCAAGACGCCAAGTAGGAAAAGTTCGAATTCGGACTCAAAAGAATTCAGATTTGAATCTCTGGTTCTCCTTGGCGTCTTGGCGTCTTGGCGAGAGTCCTTCTCTTCTTCTCATCTTCCCACCCCAAACCGCGCGCGCTGTTTGCCGCCTGCGAGCGGGAGCTTGCTCTCGTCGATGAGTTCGCCGTTCTTCATGACGAGCGCGATCGCCTTGACGTTGTCGATGCTGAGCGCGGGGTCGGCATCGAGCATGACCAGGTCGGCGAGGCGGCCGGCCTGGATCGATCCTAGCTGGTCGGCTTTGCCGAGAAACACCGCGCTGTTGTAGGTCGCGATCCGGATGACGTCGAGTGGCGCGATTCCCGCCGCGGCCAGCAGCTCGAGCTCGCGATGCACGGCGGGTCCGCTGCTCTGATCCGTGCCGCAGGCGACGACGCCGCCCGCCGCGTGAATCTTGCGGATGTTCTCCTGTGCGATCGGCGTCATGATCTTCATCCACGTCGTCCAGGTGCGCGAGCGAAACTCCGCAGCAGTCTCGGTCTTGAGCTTGTTGCGCTCCGCGACCGTCAGCGACGCTGCATACAGCGGTTGATCGAGATACTCCGGATGCTCGGCGAGGCGGCTGTAGTTCTCGCCGATGGTCAGCGTGCTCGCGAACGGAATCTTCTTCGCGGCCATGAGCTTCACGAACGAGTCGCTGACCGGTCCTTGAATGACCGGATGCGCGAGGGTGTCGAGACCGGCGTAGATCGCCTCGAGCGCGCGAAACTCGTTGGAGACGTGCGCCGTCGTGCGAATGCCGTGCTGGTTGTAGTAGCGCACGATCTTCTCGGCGAGGTCGGCCGTGAGCAGCGTGATCATCGGCCGCGAGCCCCAGCCCTCCTCCTCCATCATCAGCTTGAGCATGTCGGGCTGCTGCTCGGCGATGTGAGCGTCGAGCAGTGCCTTGTCTTTCTCGAAGTCGGTGATGCCGATCGAGATGCGATCGCCGTGACTGCCGGGATAGGTGATCGCGTTACCGGTGGCGAAGATGCGCGGCGAGAGAATTCGCCCGGCGCGCTCGTCGGCCCGCAACGGCAGGATCAATTTCGGCATGTTGCCGGCGTCGAACACAGTCGTCACGCCGGAGTACAGATAACTTGCCAGCGCTGAGAGCGCCTCGCCGCGGCTCGCCTCTTCCCACTTCACGTTGGGGCCGGAAGGTTGCGCGGCGCCGCGCAGATGGATGTGGACGTCGAACAGCC
>DATENH010000194.1:0-19454 GCA_035275145.1 Steroidobacteraceae bacterium
CTCCTGCCCGTCATTCTGTTCTTCGTGACCTACCGCTTCAGCGACATCTTCGTCGCCACCGGCGTGCTGATCGTCGCGGTCATCATCCAGACGGCGGTGCAATGGATCCGCTTTCGCAAGGTGAGCTCGGTCGCGCTGATCTCCGCGGTGCTGGTGCTGGTGTTCGGCGGCCTGACTCTGGTGATCCACGACAAGGCCTTCATCCAGTGGAAGGTCACGGTGCTCGACTGGCTGCTCGCCGCCGGGCTGCTCGCCAGCCATTACTTCGGCGAGCAACCGTTCACCCAGCGCCTGCTCGGGCAGCAGTTCGTCGCGGAACGCTCCACCTGGCTCAAGCTCAGCCATGCCTGGATCGCATTCCTGCTCGCGCTCGGCGGGCTGAATCTGTACGTCGCCTACAACTATCCCGAGAGCATCTGGGTGACCTTCAAGCTGGTGGCGATCGGGGTGCAGTTCGTCTACATGTTCGCGACGATCTTCTGGCTGGCGTCGAAGGCACAGCAGGTCGAGAGCAAGTGAGCGCCGCCAGCCGCATCGAGCGGATCCGGGCGCAGCTCGCGGCCGCCCTGCCCGGCGCTGCAGTCGAACTGATCGACGACAGCCACCGTCACGCCGGCCATGCCGGCGCACGCGACGGCCGCGGACATTTTCGCGCGCGCATCGTCTCCGCCGCCTTCGCCGGCCTGCGCCCACTGCAGCGCCACCAGCTCGTGTATCGTGCGCTGGACGAGCTGATGCGGACCGATATCCACGCCCTGAGCATTACTGCACTGACTCCGGACGAAGCGACCCCCGAGGAAGCCGGCGATACCGGCCGCTAGAAAAAAGCCACACGGGCAGCCAGGGACCCGGAACCGCTAGCAGCGTTGCGACTCGAACACCTACTACATCTCCAACACGAGACTCTCATGACCCACCTCCGCTCTCACACGCCCATCGTGCTCGCGCTGCTCGCGCCCCTGGCGCTTGCCGCCTGCAACAAGGCCGCAACACCGGCAGCGGAAGCACCCGCCGAGCGCGTCGCCACGGTCAACGGCAAGGCGTTGCCGAAATCCGAATTCGACCTGTACGTCGCGAACATGAACCGGCAGTCCGGCCGCGAGGTGACGGAGGAGCAGAAGGAGCAGCTGCTCGATCAGTACATCAGCATGCAACTCGCCGCCGCAGAGGCGGAGAAAGCCGGCATCGAGAAGGATCAGAAAGTCCGCGACCAGCTAGCGCTCGCGCGGGTGCAGGTGCTGGTCGACGCCGGTCTGCAGAAATATCTGGAAGCGCATCCGGTGCAGGAATCCGAGCTGCGGCCGGAGTACGACGCGCAGGTCGCAGCGCTGCCGCGCGAATATCACGCGCGCCACATCCTGGTCGAAGACGAGGCAGCGGCCGTGGCGATCACCAAGGAGCTGAAGGGCGGCGCGGATTTCGCGAAGCTCGCGGCCAAGCGCTCGAAGGACTCCTCCAGCAAGAGCGGCGGCGATCTCGGCTGGTTCACGCTCGACACGATGGTCAAGCCGTTCGCCGACGCGGTGAAGACGATGCAGCCCGGCCAGCTCACCGAGCAGCCGGTGCAGAGCCAGTACGGCTGGCACGTGATCAAGCTGGAAGAAACGCGCGCCACCAGCGCCCCGCCGTTCGACGAAGTGAAGGACCGCGTGAAGATGATCGTCCAGCGCAAGAAGCTGCAGACGCATCTGGAAGAGCTGCGCAAGGCGGCGAAGGTGGAGAAGACCGCGGCGGCTGCGGGAGCTGCGCCGAAGGTAGAAGCAAAGGCGCCGGCCAAAGAGTCAGGCTGAAGCCTGACCACAGGGACCCGAGGCTGTGTGGGTCAGGCTTTAGCCTGACTCCAATAGCTTCAACAATCCCTTCTCGTCGAGCACTTCCACGCCGAGCTCCTGCGCCTTGGCCAGCTTCGAACCCGCCTCCGTCCCTGCGACGACGTAAGACGTCTTCTTCGACACACTCCCCGCGACTTTGCCGCCGAGCGCGACGATGCGCTCGCTCGCCTGGTCGCGGCTCATGCTGTCCAGGCTTCCGGTGAGCACGAAGGTCTTGCCCGCGAGCGGACCCTCGCCGCTCGCGACTTTGCGCGCCTGCGCCTGCAGCCGGATGTGCTTGCTCAGCGCGGCGAGCACGTCGCGGTTGTGCTGCTCCTGGAAGAACTTGTAGACGTGGCTCGCGACGACCGGACCGACGTCGGACACTTCCTGGATCTGCTCCTCGCTCGCAGCCTGCAGCTCCTTGAGCGAGCCGAAGTGATTCGCGAGCGCAGCGGCGGTGGCCTCGCCGACGTCGCGAATGCCGAGCGCATACAGAAAGCGCGGCAAGGTCGCTTTCTTCTTGCTGTCATCGAGCGCCTTCACCAGGTTCTCCGCAGACTTCTCGCCCATGCGATCGAGCTCCGCGAGGCGCTCCGCCGTCAGCTCGTACAGGTCGGCCGGATTGTTCACCAGGCCGGCTTCGACGAGCTGATCGATCAGCTTCGTCCCCAGCCCGTCGATATCGAGCGCGTGTCGGCTGGCGAAGTGGCGCAGCGCTTCTTTGCGCTGGGCCGGGCAGTAGAGCCCGCCCGTGCAGCGCGCGACCGCTTCGCCTTCTTCGCGCTCCACCGCCGAGCCGCACACGGGACACTTCGCCGGCAGTTCCACCTCGACCGCATCTTTCGGGCGGCGCTCGAGAATGACCTTCACGACTTCCGGTATCACGTCGCCGGCGCGACGAATCACCACGGTATCGCCGATGCGCACGTCCTTGCGTCGCACTTCGTCCATGTTGTGCAGCGTCGCGTTGCTGACCGTCACGCCGCCGACGAACACCGGATCCATGCGCGCGACCGGCGTCAGCGCGCCGGTGCGTCCGACCTGGAATTCCACGCCTCGCACGACCGTGTTCTCTTCGTGCGCAGGAAACTTGTGCGCGATCGCCCAGCGCGGCGCGCGTGCGACGAAGCCCAGCTCGCGCTGTTGGACGAAGCGATTGACCTTGTAGACGACGCCGTCGATCTCATATGCGAGGCTCGCGCGCTTGGCGCCGATGTCGCGGTAGTACTCCAGGCATCCTGCCGCACCTTGCACGATCTTGAGGAGCGGTGAGACCTTCAGGCCCCATTCCTTGAGTTGCTGGAGCGCCTCGCTGTGCCGCGCCGGCAATTTCCAACCATCGCTTTCGCCGACGCCGTAGAAGAAGACGTCGAACGGCCGATCGGCCGCGAGCCGCGGATCGAGCTGCCGGATGCTGCCGGCGGCGGCGTTGCGCGGATTCACGAAGGTGCGCTCGCCGCGCTCCAGCGCGCGCTGATTCATCGCTTTGAAGCCTGCGATCAGCATGAACACTTCGCCGCGCACTTCGAGCAGCTTCGGCGGCGACCCGCGCAGCACAGTCGGGACGGCCTTGATCGTCCGGACATTGTGAGTGACGTCCTCGCCGCGCATGCCGTCGCCGCGTGTCGCCGCCTGCACCAGGCGGCCCGACTCGTAGCGGAAGCTGATTGCCAAGCCGTCGAGCTTCGGCTCTGCGGAGTACTCGACCTGATCGACGTCTTCAAGCCGCTCACGCACGCGCCGGTCGAAGGCGACGACATCCTCGTCCGCGAACGCGTTGTCCAGCGACAGCATCGGCCGCGAGTGCACGACCTCCTGCAGCTCGCTGACGGGGGTCGCGCCGACCCGCTGCGTCGGCGAATCGGGCGTGATCAGATCGGGGTGTTGTTCTTCGAGCCCCTTCAGCTCGCGCATCAGCCGGTCGTATTCGGCGTCGGAGACTTCCGGCTCGTCGAGCACGTGATAGCGGTAGTTGTGGTGCTCGATCTGCGTGCGCAGCTCACGCACTCGAGCCGCAGCGCTCTTGGCCATCGTCTACACGTGTGCGGATTGGGAGCCCGCGCCCCGCCCCGCCGGCGGACGCTCGAAATCGCGCACTTCCTGGCGCATGCGCTCGATCCGGTGCACGGTGAGCGGCACGCCGCGCTCGTCCTGCAACGTGCCGCCGAGATTCGCCTGCAAGCGGCGCGCGCACGCAACCAGCTCGTTGAGCGCGTGCATGCCGGGCACGGGCCCGGGTAGCTGCGTGAACATCGTGATGCCGGTATAGAGCGTCTCGTTCATCTTCTCGAGATCGAAGCTGCCGGGCTCGACCATGCTGGCCACGCTGAAGATGATCGTACCGTCGCTGTGCACGCGATGAAAGATGCTGTACTTGCCGTGCTGCAGTGACTCCGCGAGCAGCGACTCCATCAACTTCGCGCCTTCGATACGCTGCGGCGAGCTCGCGAGCCGCAGCGAGAGGATCTTGCGCCGTTCGACGCGGCGCGCCTGCGGAGCTTCGCTGGACGACAACGTCGGCGCCGCGGCTGCGGGCGCAGGTGTCGGCGCCGGATGCACCGGCAGTTCCTCGGTCGGAGCATCGGCGAACGTCGGCTCCAGACGTCCTCGCCAGGTCTCGCCCAGCTCGACGACGGGCAGCGGCTCGTCCGGCGTTACGACTTCGATCGCCGGTGGCGCTGCCACCGGTGCCTCGTCGACATGTCGAATCAGCGTCGTCTCGCCGCTGTGCACCGACGGCTCGGGCCGTACGCGCATGAGCGCATCGTCGCCGGAGGCGACCGCGCGATTGCCGCGCCGGCCCCACAAGTAGATCGCTGCGAGCAGGACGATCCCGAAGCCGATCAAGATCCAGCGCAGCTCGCTCATTTACATAGCGGCCATCCGCACGGCTTCGTCGACGTCCACGGCGACCAGGCGCGACACGCCCGGCTCGTTCATGGTCACGCCGATGAGCTGCGAGGCCAGCTCCATCGTGGTCTTGTTGTGCGTGATGAAGATGAATTGCACCCGGCTCGACATGTCCTTGACGGTCTCGCAGAAGCGCCCGACGTTGTTGTCGTCGAGCGGCGCGTCGACCTCGTCGAGCAGACAGAACGGCGCCGGGTTGAGCTCGAAGATCGAGAACACCAGCGCCACCGCAGTCAGCGCCTTCTCGCCGCCGGAGAGCTGGTTGATCGTGCTGTTCCGCTTGCCCGGCGGGCGCGCCATGATCGACACGCCGGCGTTGAGGATGTCCTCGCCGGTCAGCTCCAGGTAGGCGTGGCCGCCGCCGAACAGGCGCGGGAAGCGCTCCTTCAGGCCGGCATTGATGCGATCGAACGTGTCCTGGAAACGCGCGCGCGTCTCGCGGTCGATCTTGCGGATCGCGGCTTCGAGCGTTTCGAGCGCGTCGGTCAGATCCTTGAACTGCCGATCGAGGTATTCCTTGCGCTCGGACTGCTCCTTGAACTCGTCGATAGCCGCGAGATTCACCTGGCCGAGGCGCTCGATCTTGCCGGCGACCTCCGCGAGGTTCGTCTCCCAGGTCGGTACGTCCGCTTCCGGCGCCATTTCCTGGTAGACGGTGGCGAGATCGAACTGCGTTGCCTTGAACTGCTCGAGCAGCGTCTCGCGTCGGACCTTGAGTTCCTGCGCCGCCATGCGCACGTCTTCGAGACCCGCGCGTGCGACATCGACTGCTGCTTCCGCGTCGACGCGCCGCTGATCGAGCGTGCGCATCCGTCCTTCCGCGGTTTCGACTGCCGTACGAGCGCCGGCGAGCTCCTGCTCGACCTGCACGCGCTTCTGCAAAGCTTCTTCCAGCGTCGTGGCCAGCGCCTGCAAGGGCGCTTCACCGTCCGCGAGCTGACGCGTCAACTCGTCGCGCCGCTGCTGTAACTGTTCGAGCTGATTGCGCAGGCGTTCGAGGCCAGCGGAAATCGATTGCAACGCCGAGCGTTTCGACTCGACTTTGATCGCCACTTCCTGCGCGCCGTCGCGATCGGCCTGCGCCTGCGAGCGCTTGAACGACAGGTTCTGGCGCAGCTCTTCGCGCTCCTGCTCGAGGTCGACGCGCGCGGTCTCGAACTCCGCCATCGCATCGAGCCCTTCCTGCAGTCGAGTGCGAGCTTCGGCGATCGCTCCGGAGCGGCTCTGGTAGTCGCGCTCCAGCTCTTCGGTCTCGGCCCCGATGCGGCTCACGCGCTCGGCGGTCTGCTCGGACTTCGTGCGCAGCGCGCCGATCTGTGCGTTCGAATCGCCGGCAACACGATGCAGCCGGTTGACCTCTTCTTGATGCGCGTCGCGCCGCTGCTCGTGCTCGGCGAGCCTGGCACGCGAATCGGCCAGCTCGGCCTGCGCTGCGTTGCGCGCCCGTTCGGCGTCCGCGACCACATCGCGCAGCGTGCGCATTTCTTTTTCGCGACCGATGACGCCGGCATGCACGTCCTTGTCGCGACTGACGCGCAACCACTCGCGCCCGATCCACACGCCGTCGCGAGTAATGACCGACTCGCCGCTGAGCAAGGTACGGCGCTTGTCGAGCGCCTCCTGCAACGTGTCCACGGCAATGATGCCGGTCAGAAACGCGGAGATTGCCGCAGGACCCTGCACGCGTGCCAGCAACCGGCTGCCATCGACCTTCTGCACGCTGGCGCCGCCGGAAGAGAAGAACGACACCGCGCCGACCTGCAACGATTCGAGCCGGTTCGCAATCGCGTCGATGGTGTCGACAGATACGGCTTCCAGGTACGACCCGAGCACGGTTTCGACCGCGCGCTCCCAACCCTGCTCCACGACGAGCTGCTGGGCGAGGCGCGGACGCTCCGCGAGAGCATTCGAGCTGAGCCACTCGGTGACCTTTCCTTGTGCCAGTCCCAACGCGGCCTGCTGGAGGGCTTGCAGCGACATCAAGCGCCCTTGCGCGTCCTGCAATTGCTGGCGACTCCGATCGTCTGCGGCGACGAGCTCGCGCTCGCGCTCGCGCAACCTTTGCACTTCTTCGGTAGCTTCGCGCAACTGATTGGCAGCGCGCTCGCCGGAAACGCGAATTTGCTCCTGCTCCGCCTGCAGCGTCGCGAGGCGCGCGTCGACTTCAGCGGTCGTCAACTGCGATAGCTCGCCTTGCAGCCGTTCGCGCTGTGCGACCAGGCGCATCAGCTGATGCTCGAGCTGCTCGATACGCGCGCGCTCGACCTGCGTCTTCTCGCTCGCCGCTTGCGAGTCGCGATTGAATTCTTCCCAGCGTTCCTGCCAGTCCTGCATCGACTCTTCGGCCTGCGCCAGGGCAGCCGCGGAGGCACGCTCGCGGTCGCGCGCAGCGCTCAGACCTGGCTCGAGCTGCTCCAGCTCGCCGCGCAGCTCGTCGATCTGCGACTGATCGCGTGCCAGGTGCAGGTTCGCCTCGGTGGCACCCTGCGCCGCCTGTTCCAGATCCTGCCGTTGCCGCTGCCGCAGCTCGCGGCCATGTTGGATCGATTGCTCGGTGCGCGAGATCTCGGCGCCGATCTGGTAGTAACGGCCCTGGACCGCGTTCAACGCTTCGGACTTCTCGGTGAAGTCCTCGCGCGCCGACTCGATCTGGGCTTCGATGGAGCGCAGGTCCGCGATCAGCGCCTGCATCGCCGTGTCGCGCTCGCGCAGGATGCCCTCTTTCGATTGCGAATCCTGCTCGATCACCCGCAGACGCAGTGCCAGCAGCTCCGCAGTCAGCTTGCGCTCTTCCTGCTTCAAGACCTGATAGCGGCGCGCCGTGGCCGCCTGGCGCTGCAGTCGATTGAGCTGTTTCTCGATCTCCTCGCGCAGATCTGCGAGGCGTTCGAGATTCTCCTTGGTGTGCGCGATCCGGTTCTCGGTCTCGCGGCGGCGCTCCTTGTACTTGGAGATGCCGGCAGCTTCCTCGATGAAGCCGCGCAGCTCTTCCGGGCGCGCCTCGATGACGCGCGAAATCATGCCTTGCTCGATGATCGCGTAGCTGCGCGAGCCGAGGCCGGTGCCGAGGAACAGCTGCGTGATGTCCTTGCGGCGGCAGCGAGCGCCATTCAAAAAGTACGCGGACTGTCCATCGCGCGCCACGACGCGCTTGAGCGAAACCTCCGCGTAGCCGGCGTACTGGCCGGCGAGCTGGCCGTCGGCATTGTCGAACACCAGCTCCACCGAGGCCGTGCCGACCGGCTTGCGCGAGCTCGAACCGTTGAAGACGACGTCGGCCATCGAGTCGCCGCGCAGGTGCTTCGCCGAGATCTCGCCCATCACCCAGCGCACGGCATCGATGATGTTGGACTTGCCGCAGCCGTTGGGGCCGACGACGCCGATCAGGTTGCTGGGGAAGTTGACGGCCGTCGGGTCGACGAAGGACTTGAAACCGGCCAGCTTGATCTTATTGAGTCGCATCGCGCGTGCTGTGAGCCCTTATATCGGATGTGTAGGAACGGTTCCGCTCGCCGCGCGGTAGTGTATGTGAAACCGTGTGGGAAACGGGCCGATTTTGTGGTCCTGTACCGGCGGAGCGCCGTCTGTATAATCGCGCCCCTCTTTAAGATTGACGTCCGCGAGACCCGATTTCGGACAGTGCCCGGGAGGCTCCTCAAGATGGCCGCCAAGAAACCTGCGAAGGCGACGAAGGCCAAGAAGACCATTACGAAGAAAGCTGATTCTGCTAAGAAAGCAGCGCCAGCGAAGAAGCCGGCGGCCGTTGCCAAAGCCAAGCCCGCCCCGAGCCCCAAAGCAGTAGCGAAGCCCGCGGCCAAGCCGGCGCCAGCGCCCGTCCCGAAGCCCGCCGTCAAGCCGCAACCTGCGCCAAGTACAGTTGCCGCGAGGCCGGTCCGTGCGGCGACCACGATCCCAGCCAAGCCAACGATTCCAGCGAGACCCGTGACACCCCTGAACATGAATGACCTCGACGCATCGGGCGCAACCGATAGCGACGAGGGTGAGAGCCCGGAAGTCTCCAACACGAACCTGCTCGCGGGTCCGCGCAACGTCAAACCGTACATCCCACGGCGCGGCGAGCAGTACATGAACAAGGAGCAGCTGGAGCACTTCCGGCTGATCCTCAACACGTGGAAGCGCGACCTCATGCACGAGGTCGACCGCACCGTGCTTCACATGAAGGACGAGGCCGCGAACTTCCCCGACCCGAACGACCGCGCGACGCAGGAGTCGGAGTTCAGTCTCGAGCTGCGCACGCGCGATCGCGAGCGCAAGCTGATTCGCAAGATCGACGAAGCGATCAAGCGCATCGAGGACGGCACGTACGGTTACTGCGTCGAAACCGGCGAAGAGATCGGCATCAAGCGACTCGAAGCGCGTCCGGTCGCGACTCTCTGCGTCGAAGCGCAGGAGCGGCGTGAACGTCGGGAAAAGCAGTACGGCGATCGGGACGATCGCTATAGATAGAAGACGGGACGACAGTGACCGCTAGGTACTGCGGTCGTTTCGCTCCTTCTCCCACCGGGCCGTTGCACTTCGGCTCGCTCGTCGCAGCGACTGCCAGCTTTCTCGATGCACGCCACGCCGGCGGCGACTGGCTGCTGCGAATCGAGGATCTCGATCCACCGCGCGAAGTGCCGGGCAGCGCCGACGAAATCGTCGCGACGCTTGCGACGCTCGGCTTTCAGTGGACCGGGTCCATAGTCAGACAAAGCGAGCGTCACGCTGCCTACCAGGCTGCGCTCGACCGGCTGCTCGCCGCCAACCTCGCATTCCCATGCTCGTGCAGCCGGACCGAGCTGCTGGCCGCACAGCCGCCCGGCCGCGACCCGTCCGACGAGCTGTACTACCAAGGTTGGTGTCGCAACGGAGTGCGGGCACCGGACCGACCCACTGCGATGAGATTCCGGGTCGCACCGGGCACGATCGCATTCGAGGATCGGTTGCAAGGACGGCAGACAGTGGACGTTGCCCTCGATACGGGTGACTTCGTGATCCGTCGGCGCGACAGTCTGTTCGCTTATCAACTGGCGGTCGTCGTCGACGATGCTGCCCAGAACGTCACGCACGTCGTACGCGGAGCCGACTTACTGGGCAGCACTGCGCGCCAGATCGCCTTGCAAGCCGCATTGGGTCTGACCACTCCCGAGTACGCACATTTGCCGGTAGCCATCGATGCGAATGGGATCAAACTGTCGAAGTCGACGGGCGCCGCAGCAGTCGACGTACGCCAACCGGCGCGAGAGTTGTGGCGCACGCTACAGTTTCTGAAACAGGGACCGCCATCGGACCTGCGTCGAGGCCCGCTGGGCACGTTGTGGGAATGGGCAATAGAACACTGGCAGGCGCAGCCGCTCGCCGGCCTGCGCCAGATGGAGTTAGTATGAGCGCCATAGAAACACGACCGGTTCACGGGTCTGAGCTGCCGCGCGCAGCCACGATGGGAGCGTCTATGAGCGAGCCCAAGACTGAATCGAGAGTGATCAAGAAGTATCCCAACCGGCGCCTGTACGACACAGTCGAGAGCCGCTACATCACTCTTGCGGACATCCGCCGCCTGGTCATGGACAAGGTCGACTTTCTCGTGGTCGACAAGAAGACCCAGGAAGACATCACGCGCTCGATCCTGCTGCAAGTGATTGCCGAGCAGGAGCATGCCGGCGAGCCGCTGATGAGCCAGGACTTCCTCTCGCAGGTGATCCGCTCGTACGGCGGAGCGATGCAGAACGTGGTCGGCAGTTATCTGGAGCAGAGCCTGAAGCTCTTGTCGACAGAGCAACAGCAGATCCGCGACCGCCTGCGCAACTCGATGGGCAGCGATGCCTACGACGCGATCAGCTCGCTCACGCAGAAGAACATCGAGCGCTGGCGCTCGGTGCAGGACGACATCTTCAAAGCGATGTGCGGCGCCGCCAAGCGCGAAGACGGCGGCGACGAACGCCGGACCTAGACGCGGCTAGGCCGCGTCGACGTTCCGCATGCTCAGGCGGACGCGGCCCTGCCGGTCCACCTCGAGCACCTTGACCCGCACCACGTCGCCTTCCTTGAGCTTGTCGCTGACGCGCTCGACGCGCTCGTCCGAGATCTGCGAGATGTGCACCAGGCCGTCCTTGCCCGGCAGGATGGTCACGAACGCGCCGAAGTCCATCAGCCGCGCGACCTTGCCTTCATAGATCCGGCCGACTTCGACCTCGGCCGTGATCAGCTCGATGCGCCGCTGCGCCTCGCGGCCGGAACTGCCGTCCACCGATGCGATCTTGACGGTGCCGTCGTTCTCGATGTCGATCGAGGTGCCGGTCTCTTCGGTGATCGCGCGGATGACCGCGCCGCCCTTGCCGATGACCTCGCGGATCTTCTCCGGGTCGATCTTGATCGTGATGATCGAGGGCGCCCACTCCGACATCTGCGCGCGCGGCGCAGCCAGCACCTTGTCCATCTGGTCGAGGATGTGCAGCCGGCCGGCCTTCGCCTGCTCCAGCGCGACCTGCATGATCTCGCGCGTGATGCTGTCGATCTTCAGGTCCATCTGCAGCGCGGTGACGCCGGAGCGCGTGCCCGCGACCTTGAAGTCCATGTCGCCGAGATGATCCTCGTCGCCGAGGATGTCGGTGAGCACCTGGAACTTGTCGCCTTCCTTCACCAGGCCCATCGCCACGCCGGCGACGGCACCCTTGATCGGCACGCCCGCGTCCATCAGCGACAGGCTGGTGCCGCACACGCTCGCCATCGAGCTCGAGCCGTTCGACTCGAGGACCTCGGAGACGACGCGGATGACGTACGGGAAGTTCGCCATGTCGGGCATCACGGCGGAGATGCCGCGGCGGGCGAGATTGCCGTGGCCGATCTCGCGGCGCTTCGGCGAGCCCATGATGCCGGTCTCGCCGGTGCTGAACGGCGGGAAGTTGTAGTGGAGCATGAACGGCTCTTTGCGCTCGCCGCTCAGCGCATCGATGATCTGCGCGTCGCGACCGGTGCCGAGCGTCGTCACGACCAGCGCCTGCGTTTCGCCGCGCGTGAACAGCGCCGAGCCGTGGGTACGGGGCAGAACGCCGGTGCGAATCGAGATCGGACGCACCGTCTTGAAGTCGCGGCCGTCGATGCGCGGATCGCCGGCAAGCACGCGGCGGCGGACGATGCGATATTCGAGGTTCGCGAACTCCGTTGAGACTTCATCGGCAGCGAACTGCGGGGCGTCGCCGCCGCACAGCGCAGCCAGCGCGCCTTCCTTGATCTGCTGCAGGCGATCGCGACGCGACCCCTTCTCGGTGACCTTGTACGCGTCCGACAGCGCGGCTTCGGCGTTCGCCGCGAGTGCAGCTTCGAGCTGCGCGTTAGCAGCCGCAGGCTGCCAGTTCCACGCGGCCTTGCCGGCCTGCGCCTTGAGATCGTTGATGGCCTGGATCGCGACCTGCATCTGCTGGTGACCGAACGTCACGGCGCCGAGCATCACGTCTTCCGGCAGGCTGTCCGCCTCGGACTCGACCATCAGTACGCCTTCGCGCGTGCCGGCAACGACGAGCTCGAGCTTCGAGTCTTTGAGCTGCGTGGCCGTGGGATTGAGGATGTACTGGCCGTCCTTGTAACCGACCTTCGCGGCAGCGATCGGGCCGCGGAACGGCACGCCCGAGAGCACCAGCGCGGCCGACGCGCCGAGCATCGCCGGGATGTCGGAATCGACATCGGGATTCAGCGAGATGACGGTCGCAACGACCTGCACTTCGTTCTTGAAGCCTTCCGGGAACAGCGGCCGGATCGGCCGGTCGATCAAGCGCGAGGTCAACGTCTCCTTCTCCGAGGGACGGCCTTCGCGCTTGAAGAAGCCGCCCGGGATGCGGCCGGCGGCGTAGGTCTTCTCGACGTAGTTGACCGTCAGCGGGAAGAAATCCTTTTTCGGATCGGCTTCCTTGCGGGCAACTGCGGTGACGAGCACGACGGAGTCGCCCATCGACACGACGACGGCGCCGTCGGCCTGGCGGGCGAGCTCGCCCGTTTCGATGGTGACCTGATGGGTGCCGTAGGGAAACGAAACTTTCTTGGTTGAGCTCACGATGCGTACCTGTCCCGGTGCGAAAGCCGCGGACGGAGAGAGAGGAGAGAGAAGCTGCCTTCGGTCCGCGACGCGGACCTTGCCGATCAGCGCCGCAGGCCCAGACGCGAGACCACGTCCTGGTAGCGCTCCGGTGCGGTGCTCTTGAGATAGTCGAGAAGCTTGCGACGCTGGTTCACCATCTTCAGCAAGCCGCGGCGCGAAGCGTGATCGCGCTTGTGAGTGGTGAAGTGCTCGCCGAGCTCGTTGATGCGCGCCGAGAGCAGTGCGATCTGCACTTCCGGCGAGCCGGTGTCGTTCGAGTTACGACGATACTGCTGAACGATCCCGCCCTTCTGGTCGGTCGACAATGACATCTGCCCTTTCCTCTGCGGAGCCTGAACCCAGGCTATGTGTGCCGTTTTGCGAGCCGCGCATTGTACTCGGGCGGCCGATAATCTCAAGCAAAACCGCGGAATTAGGCCGCGACTGGCTAGCCGGCAAAAGTCACGTCTTTTGACGGCGTCGTCGAAAGGGCCTTGGCCGCTTTCGACAGAAAATCAGTCCGTACCGACGTCCACGAACAGCCGGACCGGCCGGACCCGCCCTTCGGGCGCACCCTGCACTACGCCCAGGAACCGTCCGCCGTCGTCGTAAGCCCTGAGCTCGCCTGGCGCGGCACGTTGCCGCGCCGCGACCGTCCTTCCCTGCAGCAACCCTTCGACTGCGCCCGGGTCCAGTTCGACCCGCGGCAGGTCGGGGAACGCCCGGTCGGAGGGCAACAGGACTTCGTCGCGGGCCGCGGGCGAGCGCTCGGCCAGCTGCTCCATCGTGTACATGGGCAGATCGTCGAACGGGTCGAGCGACAGGCGGCGCAGGCCCCGGACGTAGCCCAGTGTGCCGAGCTGCGCGGCCAGATCGGCCGCCAGGGTCCTGATGTAGGTGCCCTTCGAGCAGTAGACGTCGAACTCCAGCTCATCCCCGTCGAGCCGCACCCGCGCGATGCGATGAATGACGATTTTGCGCGGCTCGCGCTCGACCGACTCGCCGCGACGCGCCAGCTCGTACAGCCGTTTGCCCTCGAACTTCAACGCCGAGTGCATCGGCGGCACTTGCTGCTGCTCGCCCAGGAACGTGGCTAACGCGGCGTCAACGGTGCGCTCATCGAGCGCCGGGACTGCGGCGCGCTCGATCACCTCGGTCTCGCCGTCGCCGGACTCGGTACGCTGGCCGAGCTGGACGAGCACGCGGTAAGTCTTACCCGAGCTCAAGAGCCGGCCGCAGACCTTGGTCGCCTGCCCGAAACACACGGGCAGCAACCCGGATGCGAGCGGATCGAGGCTGCCGGCGTGACCGGCCTTGGCGGCGTTGAAGAGAAAGCGCGCCTGTTGGAGAGCGGCGTTGGAGGAGACGCCCAGAGCTTTGTCGAGCAGCAGGATGCCGTCGATGGGGCGATAGAAGCGAGAGGGTTTGGACACGAGAAGAGTCGGGCTGAAGCCCGACCTACAGGTCTTCGTCGTCGGCGTCGACGTGACGCTTGGCGTCGTCCTTGACGGCCTGGTTGATCAACGCCGACAAGCGCGCACCGCTCTCGATCAGCTCGTCTTGCACGAAGCGCAGCTCCGGGCTGTGGCGGATACGGAGCGCGCGACCGAGCGGCCCGCGCAACAGCGGCGCCGCTGCCTCGAGGATTTCCTGCGCCTGCTGCGGCTCAGCGCCGAGCACCGAGAAGTACACCTTCGCGTAGCTCAGGTCCTTCGACACCTGCACTTCCGTGAGCGTCACCATGCCGAGGCGCGGGTCGCGCAATTCGCGCCGGATCAGCTCGCTCAGCGTCTGCTGGATCTGCTGAGCGATGCGCTTGGCGCGGGGAAAAGCTTTATTCGTCACGCCACCGTTCTCGCCACTTCGACGCGCGAGTAGCACTCGATCTGGTCGCCGACGCGCACGTCGTTGTAGTTGCGCACACCGATGCCGCACTCGGTGCCGGCGCGCACTTCGTTGACGTCGTCCTTGAAGCGCCGCAGCGATTCGAGGCCGCCTTCGAAGATCACGACGTTGTCGCGCAGCACGCGGATCGGGTTGTTACGACGGACATAGCCTTCCATCACGATGCAGCCCGCGACGGTGCCGAACTTGCTGGAGCGGAACACTTCGCGCACCTGCGCGGTGCCGACGATCTGCTCCTTGACCTCCGGTGCGAGCATGCCCGACAGCATCTGCTTCACGTCGTCGATCGCTTCGTAAATGATGCTGTAGTAGCGCACGTCGGTGCCGGATTCCTTGATCATCGTGCGGGCCGAACCGTCGGCGCGCACGTTGAAGCCGATGATCCGGGCGTTCGAGGCCATTGCGAGCGTGACGTCGGACTCGGTGATGCCGCCGACGCCGCTCGACACGACTTTGACCGCGACCTCGTCGGTCGACAGTTTCGACAGTGCGTCGCGCAGCGCCTCGGCGCTGCCCTGCACGTCCGCCTTGATGACCACCTGCACGGTCGCCGCTTTGCCATCGCCCATCTGCGACAGCATGTCTTCCAGCTTCGCCGGGCCCTGCTTCGCGAGCTTGGTGTCGCGGAACTTGCCCTGGCGATACAACGCGACTTCGCGCGCCTTGCGCTCGCTCTCGACGGCAAGCAGCTCGTCGCCCGCGTTCGGTGCAGCCGACAGGCCGAGCACCACGACCGGCAGCGAAGGACCTGCCTCGGTGACGGGTTGACCGTTCTCGTCGAACATCGCCCGGACGCGGCCGAACTCGGTGCCCGCGACGATCTGATCGCCGGGTCGCAGCGTGCCGCGTTTCACCAGCACCGTCGCGACCGGGCCGCGGCCCTTCTCCATGCTGGATTCGATCACCACGCCGGCCGCGAGGCCGTCACGCGCCGCTTTCAGTTCGAGCACGTCGGCCTGCAGCAGAATCGTGTCGAGCAGCTCGTCGATGCCCTGACCGGTGCGCGCGGATACGTTGACGAACAGCGTGTCGCCGCCCCACGCCTCGGGCAGCACGTTGTGCTTCGCGAGGTCATTGCGCACTTTCTCGGGATCCGCATCGCCTTTGTCGATCTTGGTGATCGCAACCACGATCGGCACTTCCGCGGCACGCGCGTGCTCGATCGCTTCGATCGTCTGCGGCATGACGCTGTCGTCTGCGGCCACGACGAGGATCACGATGTCCGTGACCTGCGCGCCGCGAGCACGCATGGCGGTGAACGCCGCGTGACCCGGCGTGTCGAGGAAGGTGATGACGCCCTTGGCGGTTTTGACCTGATACGCGCCGATGTGCTGGGTGATGCCGCCCGCCTCGCCGGCCGCGACCTTGGTGCTGCGGATGTAGTCGAGCAGCGAAGTCTTGCCGTGGTCGACGTGGCCCATGACGGTGACGACCGGCGGACGCGCTTCGAGCGCATGCGACGTATCGGTGCCCTGCAGCTCGTCCTCGATCGCATTTTCCTTGACGACCACAGCGGTGTGGCCGAGCTCTTCCACCACGAGCACCGCAGTGTCCTGGTCGATCGGCTGGTTGATCGTGGCCATGACGCCCATGTTCATCATGACCTTGATGACTTCGTTGGCCTTCACGGCCATGCGCTGCGCCAGCTCGGCGACCGTGACGGTCTCGCCGATCTGCACTTCGCGCTTGACGGGTGCGGCAGGCCGCTCGAAGCCATGCTGCGTCGAAACGTTGACCTGCACCGGCCGACGCGACTTGGACGCCTGGTGCTGCTTCTTCTTCTTGAAGCGCGCACTGGCATCGCTCGACACGTGCAGCTCGGCGCGTTGCGCGCGTGCGGGCTCGCCGCGCTCCGGCTCACGGGCCTTCGCGGCAGTCTCCTGCTCGCGGCGACGCTCGGCTTCCTGGCGCTCGCGGGCCTCGGCCTGGCGACGCGCCTCTTCTTCGGCGAGCACACGCGCTTCTTCGTCGGCGCGACGCTTCGCTTCTTCTTCCAACTGCTGACGCTGCCGTGCTTCGGCCTCGCGCTGCTCGGCCTCGAGACGCTGCTGCTTCAGCCGGTCTTCTTCCTGGGTTTCACGCGCGCGGTCAACGTCCTGCTTCTGGCGCTCGACTTCGTGCTTCGCCCGGTCCACTTCCTCCTGCTGTACGCGTGCGCGCTCTTCGAGGACGCTGCGATTGAGGTAAGTCTTCTTGCTGCGCACCTCGACGTTGACCATGCGCGCGCGGCCCTGGGCCGAGGCGACCTTGATCTCGGCCTGGGACTTGCGCTGCAACGTGATCTTGCGCGGCGCTGCCGAATCTTGCGTGCGGCCGTGGGCCCGCCGCAGGAACGTCAGCAGCTCCATCTTGGCGTCATCGCTGATGGTGTCGTCGGCGCCGGAAACGCGAATGCCGGCTTCGTCGAGCTGCGTCAGCAGACGCTCGACGGGTACCTTCAGTACCTCGGCAAACTGGCTAACTGTGACATCCGCCATCGTTCCTCCCGCTCCGACCAACTATCCGCTCAGGCCTGTCCCGACGCAGTGTCGAACCAGTGCTTGCGTGCTGCCATGATGAGCGCGCCCGCGCGCTCGGCGTCCACGCCCTCGATTTCCAACAAATCGTCGACCGCCTGCTCCGCGAGATCCTCGCGCGTGACGATGCCGCGGCTCGCCAGCATCGAGGCGAGCTCCTCGTCCATGCCGTCGACGCCAAGCAGGTCCTCGGCGGGACCCGCGCCGTCGATCTTCTCTTCCGTCGCAATCGCCTGCGTGAGGAGCACGTCGCGCGCGCGGTTGCGCAGCTCCTTGACGATCTCTTCGTCGAACTCCTCGATCGCGTTCAGCTCCGAGGCCGGCACGTAGGCGATCTCCTCGATCGTCGAGAAGCCTTCCTGCACCAGGATCTGCGCGACGTCCTCGTCCACGTCGAGCTGCGTCTTGAACTGCTCGATCAGCTCGCGCTGCTCGCCTTCGCTCTTCGCCTCGGCGGCCTGCTGCGTCATGACGTTCAGCTCCCAGCCGGTCAGCTCGCTCGCCAGGCGGATGTTCTGGCCGCCGCGGCCGATCGCCTGCGACAGCTTTTCTTCCGTCACCGCGATGTCCATCGAATGCGAGTCCTCGTCGACGACGATCGATACGACTTCCGCCGGCGCCATCGCGTTGATGACGAACTGCGCCGCGTTCTCGTCGTACGGAATGATGTCGACGCGCTCGCCGGCGATCTCGTTCGACACGGCCTGCACGCGCGAGCCGCGCATGCCGACGCACGCGCCGACGGGGTCGATGCGGCTGTCGTTGCTCTTCACCGCGATCTTGGCGCGCACGCCCGCATCGCGGGCCGCGCCGAGGATGTTGATCAGGCCCTGGCCCACTTCCGGCACTTCGAGCTTGAACAGCTCGATCAGGAACTCCGGCGCGGTGCGCGTCAGGAACAGCTGCGGGCCGCGCTGCTCGGAGCGCACGTCCTGCAGGTACGCCTTGATGCGATCCTGCGAGCGCACCGGCTCGCGCGGAATCATCTGGTCGCGCGGCACGAAGCCTTCGGCGTTGCCGCCGAGGTCGACGTACACGCCGTTGCGGTCGACGCGCTTGACGATGCCCGACACCAGCGTGCCGACCCGGCTCTTGTACTCGTTCACGACCATTTCGCGCTCGGCCTCGCGCACCTTCTGCACGATGACCTGCTTGGCGGTCTGCGCGGCGATACGCCCGAACGCGACCGACTCCATCGGCACTTCGACGAAGCCGCCGATCTGCGCTTCCGGATTGATTTCCAGCGCGTCTTCATTGCGCAGCTCGGCGTCCGGATTCTCCAGCTCGGTCGAGTCGTCCGCGAACACCTTCCAGCGGCGCCAGGTGTCGTAGTCGCCCGACTTGCGGTTGATGGCGACGCGCACGTCGATGCCTTCGCCGTGACGCTTGCGCGTGGCGGAGGCGAGCGCGGCTTCCAGCGCCGTGAAGATGATCTCCTTGTCGACGCCTTTCTCGTTCGACACCGCGTCGACGACCATCAGGATTTCTTTGTTCATCGCACTGCTCACATGTCCGGGGCGAGTCGCGCCCTGTGAATGTCATCGATCGGCAGGCTGATCCTGCCGTTCTCCAGCTCGAGCGTGATGTCGCTCGCGCCGACGCCGAGCAACCGCCCGGAAAACCGTTTGCGTCCTTCGACCGGCTGCATCATCTCCAGCCGCACGCGCTCGCCCGCGAAGCGCTCGAAGTGCTCGCGCGTGCGCAGCACCCGATCCAGCCCCGGCGAGGACACCTCGAGCGTGTAGTGGCTCGGGATCGGATCCGCAGCGTCGAGCGTCTCGCTCACGATGCGGCTCACGCGCTCGCAGTCATCGAGGCTGATGCCGCTGGCGGCATCGATGTAGAGCCGCAGCAACCCGCCGCCGGAACGCGGCATGTACTCGAGCTCCCACAACTGGTAACCCGCGCCAGCGACGACCGGCGCGAGCAGCTCGCGCAGCTGGTCTCTCAGCATCGGTCACCTCCGCTCACGGTCCCCCTCGACGCCCGCAATTCCACCGGGCATAAAAAATGGGCCCGAGGCCCATTTTTTCCAAAACCCTACTCGGGAAATCCTCGGAATTTCCCGGTCGCTGAAGCGAAAAAGGCCCTGAAAAACGGGCCTTTTCACGCCTCGAAAGCGTGGTAGCGGGGGTAGGATTTGAACCTACGACCTTCGGGTTATGAGCCCGACGAGCTGCCAGACTGCTCCACCCCGCAACAGAGGGCGCGGATTGTAAGGGCCTGGGGTGGCCAACA
>DATENH010000195.1:0-27541 GCA_035275145.1 Steroidobacteraceae bacterium
CGGGCAACTCACGAACCGTGAGCGGCTCGCCGCTCGCAAGCCGAAGGTCGTCGGGAAGGGCGGCCTCTACGACGAACCCGACTTCGACATCGATGCGGTCCAGCTCGAACTCCTGCGCATGCGCGAGCGCAGTCAGACGCCCGAGCATTCCCTTGGCCTTGAGCGCGCGCAGCGATTCGCTCAGTTCTCGAATGAGATCGCGCGCCGCAACGAAGGAGGGCACGACGCGGCGCACCGACAGCAGTTGCTGCGCCGGCTCGCTGCGCATGATCACGTCGTCGACGGACAGCTCGCCTTCGGCGTCGATCTGCGCGATGCGGCTCTCGATGTGCCTCAGACGTTCCATCTCCTCGGAAAGCGCGCGCTGCGCGTCGCTCCGCCTCATCGTCAGCATGCCACGCAGCTCAGCCGCCGAGAGATTGCTATCCAGTACGCGCGCGATCTCTTCGAGACTCAGGCCCAGCTCTTTGAGAACCAGGATGCGATTGAGCCGTGGCAACTGGGAGGCGCTGTAGTAACGGTAGCCGGTGTCGCGCTCGGTGCTGCCCGGCTTGAGCAGCCCGATCTCGTCGTAGTAGCGCAGCAGCCTGCACGACACGCGCGCGATCCGCGAAAAGTCACCGATCTTGAACACAGCGCCTCCCCGTGGTCAGCCCATGGACCTCATGCTGCCTGCAGGAACCCGCGGTCGAGCCCCATCTTCTCGGCGAACGGCTGCTCGGCCGCCAATGCCTTGCGGAACGAATCCCGCTTCAGCATACGTTTGAAGTGCGCCAGCAGATTCGGATGGCGCGCGGCATCGAGCGTGCAGCCGAGATAGTGGAAGATCGTCAGGTCCGATGCGAGCGTGATGTCCGCCACGCTCACGCGGCCGCCGACCAAGTAGTCGCCGTCGAGCGCTCGTTCCAGGTAGTCGAACTTCGGCGGCAGATCTTCCTTGAGCAGGCGCCGCACGATGGCCGGGTCAGGCTCTTTCTTGTGGAGCATCGGCCCCAGGACTTTCTGCTGGAACAGGCCGATCACGTCCGGCGCGATCTGCGAGTCCACGTACTCTTCGAACCACAGCGCGCGCGCGTACTGAGCCGGATCGCTCGGATTGAGCGGCAGCTCCGGAAAGCGCTTCTCGAGATAGGCAACGATGACCGACGAGTCCGCGAGCGTCAGCTCGCCGTGCTTCAGCGCCGGGATCTTGCCGGTCGGGCTGAGGTCGCGCCAGCCCGGTGGCGGATCGAACGGAAACACGGTTTCGACGTGGTAATCGAGGCGTTTCTCGAGCGCGGCGACGATGACCTTGCGGACGTGAATGGACAGCGGGACCCCGTAGATCGTGAACATGGGTCAGCTCCTTGTGTGAGGAGACTGGACCTTGGGGTTTCACGTTACGTGAAGGTCAAGAGCTATTCGTTGCCGCCGGAACGGGCGCGCTCGCGCCATTGCGCCGCCTCGCGCGCCCAGCGGCTCTTCGAGTCGTAGCGACGCCAGAATTCGTCGGCTTCCGCGAACAGCTTGGACGCGTCGGCGCCGCGTCCTTCGCGCATTGCGACGCGGCCGCGCGCGACTTGCACGTCTGCAAGCGCGGGCGTCGGCAGTTGGTAGATCTTCCGATAGGCCGCTTCCGCATCCTGCAGCGTCCGATCCGCTTCCTTCAGCTTGCCAAGCTCGAGTTGAGCCGTGCCTGCGCCGAGCACGGCTGCGGCGCGAATTCGCGACGGCGGATCGGGCGGACCGGCCGCTTCGAGCGCCTGCTGAAAATGATCGATGGCCGCAGCAGCGTCGTTATCGCTCAACTTGCTCAAGCCGAGCCCGTTGTGGGTATCCGCGAGCGCGGGTCCAGCCACCTTGCCCGTGTCCAGACTCGCCTGCAGAACGCGGCGTGCTTCGGCGGTTTGACCGGCAAGAACCAATGCCGTGCCGTAGGTTGCGGTTGCATTCGGCAGCCACGAGCCCTCGCCCGTGTCGAGGCGCTTCAGATCGTCGACAGCAGTTCGCAGGACGTTGACGGCGGTGTCGACACGACGTGCGGCGACCAGCGTAACGCCGAGACTCGCCTGCGCGCGTGCGCGATCCAGATCGTTGGTCGCTGCGGATACGCTGCGCGTCATCGACTCTGTCGCGCCAGCAAGGTCACCGAGCTTCAGCTGCGCGCGCGCGAGCCAGGAGAGCTTGCTCGCGATCGAGCCGTTGTTCGAGCCGAGCAGCGCCTCGGTCCGCTTGATCGAGCTCTGGAGATGCTCGATGCCGGCAGCGAGCTGACCGGAATCCGCCAGCGCGCGGCCATACATATCTTCTGTCTCGACCAGCAGGGCATTGCGGCCGCCGGTGCCGAAGTTCGCCTGCGCGAGACTGAATGCTTCGCGCGACTCATCGACTGCGTCCTGGAGATGTCCTGCCATCAGGTATTCCTGCGCGAGCTGGCGCTTCGCGAGGATCGTCTCCGAATCGTTCTCGCCGAGCGACTCTTCGGCGATCTCGACTGCTTCACGCATGTCGGCAATCGCTCGCTCGCCATCGCCCTCGTCGCCGGCCATGAAGCCACGGGTCTGCAGAGCGTTCACCAGCGCGCGCACCGCCGGCCGGCCGTAGTCGCGCAGCTCCGGAATCACGGCGTCCAGCTCGCGCTTGGCGAGATCGAATTCGCGCTCGTTCGCGTGAATCGTCGCGAGCTGCGCGCGAGCCTGCGACGTGTGCAGATTTCCTTGCGGCAGCTTGCGTGCGGCGAGATCGAGCGCAGCCTGCAAGGTCGCGCGGGCGTCGTCGTACTCTTCCAGGTTTGCTTGCGCTTCGCCGACGATCGCCAGCAGCTCGACGCTGCTCTCGGGTTGCGAAGCCATTTCGCGATCGATGCGCTCCTTCGCGAGCGTGAGCAGCCGTGACGCCTTCATCTGCTGCTCGCCGGTGAAGTACGGATCGGCGGAACGAAATATCGACGCGACGAACTCTTTGACTTCCTCCGCGCGCCTTTTCTCGGCGCGTGCGACGCGTAGCTGCCACGACGCGACTGCCAGGCCGGCAGCGAGCGCGAGCACGACTGCAGCGGCCGCGCCCACAGCGATTCGATGCTTGACTGCGAACTTGCGCAGGCGATAGCCGGCCGAGTCCGGCCGCGCGACGACCGGATCGCCGCGCCGATAACGATCGAGGTCATCTGCGAATGCAGCGGCGGTCGCATAGCGCTCGCTCGGCTCTTTCTTGAGCGCTTTGAGTACGATCGTGTCGAGATCGCCGCGCAGGCTGCGCGCCGCCGCGCGTTCTTCCGTCACCGTGCTGGGAGCGCGCACTTCGCTCGACAGCACGTCCCAATCGGCCGTGAGCGAGCTCTTGAACGTGTACGGCCGCTTGCCCGCCAGCAGCTCATATGCCACGACACCGAGCGAATACACATCGCTCTCGGTCGTGATCGGGCTGCCCATGATCTGCTCCGGCGATGCGTACTCGGGCGTGAGCACGCGAGCGCCAACTTGCGTCAGTGCTTTGCTCGCAGCGCTGCCTTCCTCGATCAGCTTGGCGATGCCGAAGTCGAGCAGATGCACCTGGCCCTGCGCATCGACCAGGATGTTCGACGGCTTCAGGTCGCGGTGGACGATCAGGCGCGAATGCGCATAGGCGACCGCGCGCGCAATCTGCGCGATCAGAGCGACCCGTGCGCGCACATCGAGCTTGTGCTCGCGACAATAGACGTCGATCGCCTTGCCTTCGATGTATTCGAGCGCGAGATAGGGCCGGCCGTCGTCAGTGATGCCGGCGTCGTACAAGCGCCCGATGTTCGGATGCTCCAGCGAGGCGAGGATTTCCCGTTCCTGATTCGCGCGCTCGGTCAATTTGGAGAGCGCCCACCAGTGCGGCAATTTCAGCGCGATCTTTCGTCGCAGGACGCCGTCCGTGCGCTCCGCCAGCCACACGGAGCTCATCCCGCCTTCGCCGACCGGGCTGAGCAAGCGGTAGGGGCCCACGATGCCGCCCGCGACCGGCGGCGGTGCGATCGTCGTCGCGCCGCCGGGAACGGTGGCGGCGGTGAGCCGGGCGAGATCTTTCACGAAGTCGTCGGTCTCGTGCTCTGCATGTTTCTGCAGCAGGGCCGCGATCGTCGGCTTGAGGCGCGTCTTGGAAGCGTCGAGCGCAGCGAGCCACGCCTCGCGCTGGTTTTCCGGAAGCTCGAGACCTGTCTGGAGGAGCGCGAGCACTTCCTTGAGATCGCCGGGCGCGAAATTTTGCATGAGAGGCGAAGGGCGGGCTGCGAG
This sequence comes from Steroidobacteraceae bacterium, assembly GCA_035275145.1. Lineage (GTDB taxonomy): Bacteria > Pseudomonadota > Gammaproteobacteria > Steroidobacterales > Steroidobacteraceae > Steroidobacter. The sequence goes on from DATENH010000195.1 coordinate 4,239, forward strand.
ACCTATGCGTTTTACATGGGTCGCGCCGCTTGCTCAACCCTCATGACGATCCTGTCACGACTCTCGACCCGGCCAGCCAGCGGATTGCACCGCTCGCGGTTCGGGCACACCATTGCGCATTCTCTCGGGAGATCCCATGAACGAAGCCGTCGCCGCGCCGCGCCTGGCCGACCGTGAAGCCGTCCTGCACGCGCTCTATGAAGCCGCCGAGCTCGAGCACAATCTCATGTGCACGTATCTGTACGCGGCTTTCAGCTTGCGCAGCGGACCCGAGGATGGGTTGGCGCCCGACGAGGTGGAAGCAGTCGGCCGCTGGCGTCAGGCTTTGTTCGACGTCGCGATCGAGGAGATGTCGCACCTCACGGCCGTGTGGAACATCACGTCGGCACTGGGCGGCAGTCCGCGCGTCGGTCGTGGCAACTTTCCGATCGATCCCGGTTATCTGCCCGCAGCCGTGGTCGTGAAGCTTGCGCCGTTCAACGCCCATACGCTGCAGCACTTCATCTATCTCGAACGGCCCGCCGGCTCCGACGAGCGGGACAGCGATGCTTTCGCCGTCGAACGCAACTACGTGCGCGGCAGCGAAGTCCCGCGGCTCACGCCGATGGGCATCAACTACGACAACGTCGGCAATTTCTATACTGCGCTGTCGCTCGGCTTGCGCACGCTGGTGGAGCGTTGCGGCGAGGAGAAGGTGTTCTGCGGCGATCCGGCGCTGCAGATCTCGCTCGCAGACTTCGGCTTTGCCGGCACCAAGCCGGTGATGTGCGCAAAGACTGCGCTCGCCGCGTTCGACAGCATCGTCATGCAAGGTGAGGGCTCGCCGCGCGACATGACGGGCTCGCACTTCCAGCGATTCCTGAGCGTGCGCGAGGAACTGCTCGCGTTCCAGCGCAAGCGCCCGGGCTTCTCGCCGGCGTTTCCCGCTGCGACCAACCCGGTGCTGCGCCGGCCGCCGCGTCCCGAAGGGCGCGTGTGGCTCGAAGACGCGGAAGCGAGCGCGGTCGTGGATCTCGCGAACGCGGCGTACAGCTTGATGCTGCGGTTGTTCTCGTATGCCTACGTGTGTCGCGCGCCCGGCGAAGAAAAGGCGCTGGTCCTGCGACTTGCTCTCGGCATGATGCATGCCATCGTGCCCCTGGCGGAGCGAGCTGTGCGGTTGCCGGCGGGGCCGTCGAATCCCGACTGTCATGCCGGCATGTCGTTCACGACACTGCGCGATACCTCGCCGCTGCAGCAGGGCCGCGCGGCGCGCGTGTTTTTCATCGAGAGGTTGCGGCAGCTCTCAGATGTCGCAGCAGCACTTGCGAAAGGCGGCGACAAGAGAGTGCAGACGGCGTCGGAGCATCTGGCGACGTTGTCGCGTCAGGCGAGTCGTGGGTTCGATCTGCAGGCACCGATGTTTGGTGAAGGCGCGCAGGCCGCGCCAAAAACCTCGGCTTCACCTCCCGCGCCAGTTTCGACGATCGTCGACGGTGTCGAGCGTGTACAAGGCGAAAAGCTCGAACTCATGTTCGAGACCAAGCGCTGCATCCACGCGCGCTTCTGCGTCACCGGCGCGCCAAAAGTGTTTCTCGCGAACGTGCAGGGCCCGTGGATTCATCCGGACGCAATGCCGGTCGAGCGGCTGGTAGAGATCGCGCACGCGTGCCCCTCGGGCGCAATCCGGTATCACCGCGTCGACGGCGCAAGCGAAGAGACCGCGCCGCCGGTGAATCTCGCGAGCGTGCGCGAACGTGGCCCGTATGCGTTCCGCGGTCAGTTGCAGATCGATGGCGAGCCGTGCGGCTTCCGCGCGACGCTGTGCCGCTGCGGAGCTTCGAAGAACAAGCCGTTCTGCGACGGCTCGCACAACCAGATCGGCTTCGATGCTTCGGGCGAGCCGCCGAGCCGCGAGACCGAGATGCTGCCGGTACGCGACGGTGTGCTCGCGATCGATCCGCAGCTCGACGGTCCGCTCGCGATTCGCGGCAATCTGGAAATCATGAGCGGCACCGGGCGTGTCGTCGCGCGCGTGACCGGCGCGCGGTTGTGTCGGTGCGGCGGGAGTGCGAGCAAGCCGTTCTGCGACGGCACGCACGCGAGGATAGCCTTCCGGTCGAAAAACTAGCTAAGTCGAGCTGAGGAGTTTTGCGTTCAGATGCCGCGCGAGGCCGACTGCGCCGGCGCGCATGACGCCGTTGTGATTCCAGCGGAAGATCGGCGCCGCCATGAACCGCACGCGCCGCATCCACGGCTGAGCGAGGTTGACCGTCCAGGTGTAGCGCACGCGGGTCGAGCTCTCGTCCGGCGACAGTTGCCATACACCTTGACCATTCAACTGGCCGCGCGCGAGGGCGCGAATTCGCTCCGGGCGCACCACTTCCACGGTCTCCACCTCGAAGGTGATGTCGTAGGGCAGCTTGCTGGTCCACTCGATGCGATAGAGCGAGCCGAGCCCTTCGGCATCGCCGGCGCGTAGTTTTTCTACGGCGCGGACGTACGGCCACCAGCGCGGCCAGTAGTCCGGATGGTTCAGCGCCTGCCAGACCGCGTAGATGTCCGCGGCGATGTGCCAATCCGTTATGAGTTCGAAGTCGGCGTCCGATGCGCGTGCGAGGGTTGTCGCGTTCATGTTGCCCCGTCTGTCGCATTCCGCCCAGCACACATAGAATGCCTCGCCCGCTTGAAGAAAAGAAGGAGCAATGATGGCAAGCCCGACCGCTGCCGTGGTCACGACCAAGGCGCTCACCGGCCTCGACATCGGCATCATCGCCGTCTACTTCGTCATCATCTTCGGCATCGGCGTGTACTTCGCGCGCAAGGGCCGCAGCTCGGTCGAGTACTTCCTCGCCGGCCGCAACGTCGGCTGGTTCGCCATCGGCGCTTCGCTGTTCGTCTCGAACATCTCCACCGAGCACTTCATCGGCCTCGCCGGCTCCGGCGCCACCTCGGGTCTCGCGGTCGGCCACTTCGAGTGGCTGGCGTGTCTGATCCTGCTGATCCTCGGCTGGGTATTCGTGCCTTTTTATCTGCGCTCGAACGTGTTCACGATGCCGGAATTCCTGGAGCGGCGCTTCAATCGCGCCAGCAGCGTGTACCTGGCGAGCATCTCGATCCTCGCGTACATCTTCACCAAGATCTCCGTGCACCTGTATGCCGCGGCGATCGTGCTGGAGCGCGTCGTCGGCTGGGATCCGCTCACCGCCGCAGTCGCGCTGGTCGTAGCGACCGGCATCTACACGATCATCGGCGGTTTGTCTGCGGTGATTTATACGGAGCTGATGCAAACGCTGGTGCTGCTGGCGGGCGCTGTGATTCTGACGATCATCGGCCTGTCCGAGATCGGCGGCTTCGCCGGCCTGCGCGCGGCGGTGCCGCCGGACTACTTCAGCATGATCAAGCCCGCGAGTCATCCCGAATTCCCGTGGACCGGCATCTTCCTCGGCGCGCCGATTCTCGGCATCTGGTACTGGTGCACGGATCAGGTGATCGTCCAGCGTGTGCTGTCGGCCAAGGATGAAGGGCATGCGAAGGCCGGCACGATCTTCGCGGGGTTTCTCAAGATCCTGCCGGTGTTCGTGCTCGTGCTGCCGGGCTTGATTGCGTATGCGCTGTATCCGCAACTGTTCACCACCAATGCGAGTGGCACTGTCACGAACGGCGACATCGCGTATCCGACGCTGATCGTGAATCTGCTGCCCTCCGGGCTCGTCGGTCTGATGGTCGCAGCGTTACTCGCAGCGCTGATGGGTGGCATGGCTTCCGTGTTCAATTCCGCCTCGACGCTCGTGACGCTCGATTTCTACAAGCGCATTCGTCCGACCGCGAGCGAGTCGCAGCTGGTGTTCGTTGGGCGCGTCGCCACGGGCGTGCTCGTCGTGCTCGGGTTGCTGTGGGTGCCGTTCATCAAGCTGCTCAGCTCGCAGTTGTACATCTACCTGCAATCGGTGCAGGCCTACATCAGTCCGCCGATCGCTGCGTGCTTCATTCTCGGCATCCTGTGGACGCGGCTGAATGGAGCGGGAGCGATCAGTGCGCTGCTGGCCGGCTTCGTGCTCGGCACGCTGCGGTTCGTGTTGGAGGTGTTCGACAAAAGCAGCCATTTCCAGGGCGGAGCAGTGCGCTGGCTGCTCGACATGAACTTCCTGCACTACGCCATCCTGATGTTCGTGATCTGCTCGGCGGTGCTCATCGTCGTCAGCCTGCTCACGCCGGCGCCGGACCGGGCGAAGCTCGCGGGCCTGACGTTCGCCACGGTCGATGAGAAGATCGACACGGTCGGCGTGACGAAGGTGTCGCTCGCACGCGAGTCGCCGCGCGAGCACAAGCTCAATGTCGCATTCAGCCTGCTGCTGATCGCGACTGTCGCCGGGTTGTGGATCTACTTCCGCTAACCGAGCCGGCGGCCGGCGCGCACCGCGAGCTTCGCTGCCTGCGTGCGAACGTCACGCAGGCGGAAGCACTCGTTGCGCTGGAGCGTCGCAGTGGGTTGCTGCGCGGTCAGTTGCGGCAGATCGCGGCTGCGTATCTGCCGTTCCGCCTATATCGCGTCGAAGTCGTGAACCGCGGGACGTCGATAGAAACGCTCTACGCAGCGGATACCGTCTGCGGCGTGCTCGACTTGTACGAGTTCAGCGCAGCGCCGGCCGACACCGAGCTGCAGACCGTCACGACTCGCAATGCGCCCGCGGCTCGCCTCGACCAGCAGCTCGCGCTGCAGCTCCTGGAGAACAAGGTGCGGCGTGCGATTTTCCAGACGGGGTTCTTCGGCGTGCGTGCACTGGAGATTCGCACGCGTGCGCTCGACTGCGAATTCCACGTCCCTTACTGGCTCGGCTTCTTCGGCCACGGCGAGCGAGCAACGCTGCAAGCCATGGACGCCGTCCGCCGCACCTTCGAGGGCGCGAAAGCCCGCGCGCTCTTCAACGATTGGCTGGCGGAGGTGCCGGAGGTGCCGGAGGTGCCGGGAGAAGAAATGAGGTGAAACTCAGCACCGCAGCAATCGGCGAGTCTCGTTCAGCGGACCGAGCGGCGGTGCCATGCTTCGGCCCGGGCAAGGATCTCGGCGATCACGTCCTGTTTCGCGTTTGCGTAGTCTTGCACATGCGCCCAATCGCGCGTCGCCAGCTCTTGCTTCGTGCGGGCATAGAGAGCGACATCTTTGGCGCTGACACGTAGCCAATCGCGAAACACCCGGCAGCGATCGAGCTCGGCGCATCCGGATGAGTACACGTGCAGATTCGTCTCCGGCGCAGCGCCCTTGAACAGTCGGTGCTCGAACCATTGCGGCTCGCGCACGATCAGGCGATAGCCTGCCTGCTCCAGCGCGGGCCGATAGCTGTCTTCATCCGCCGAATCTCTCACGGCGAGCTGAACGTCGATCACCGGCTTCGCGCGCAAACCCGGCACGGACGTCGAGCCCACATGCTCGACCAGCAGTGCTGCGGCTCCCAACGCTGCGTGAATCCTGGCTTCCTGCGCGGCAAACAGATGCGGCCAGGCCGGGTCGTAAGCAACGATCTCAATCTTGCGTGCCCGGTCCGGATCGGTGCCAAGCGTTTCCATCGATCATCCCACCGAGTGTCCTGGCGATGCTGCGCCGCTCAGTTTCCCCCGCTTTTTTCTCCCGGCACCTGCGAGGCGAGCTGCGGGTAGATCGCGAGCAGGTGACGCAGGACGCCGTTGGTCCAGCCGAAGCCGTCTTGCAGCGGGTACTCGCCGCCGCCGCCGGCGGCTGAGCCCGTCACGTCGTATTTCTCCACGAGCTTGCCGGTGCTGCGATACACCTGCAGATTCTTCGCCACCCAGCGCTGCGCGATCGTGCCCGCGAGCGTTTCCTCGCCGTAGTTGCGCAAGCCGCCGATAGCGATCCATTCCAGCGGTGCCCAGCCGTTCGGTGCGTCCCATTGCTGGCCGGTGTTCGCGGTGGTCGTCGCGATGCCATGGGGTTGCAGCAGTTTCGCGCGGACGGTCGCGGCTATCGTGCGTGCCTTCTCGGGATCGCTGAGTTTGAAGTACAGCGGATACAGCGTCGCCGCGGAAATGCGTTCGCTGCTCTTTTGCGCGCGCCAGTCGTAGTCGAGGTACGCGCCCAGCGCCGAGCTCCACAGGATCTTGTCCACCGCCGCTTTGCGGCTCGCTGCGCGTGACTTCATGTCCTTCGCGCATGCCGCATCCGCGGCGACCTCGCAGCCCTTCGCGATCGTCAGTTCCAACTGATACAGCAGGCTGTTGAGATCCGGAGGCACGAAGTCGGTGGTGTGGATCGTGGCGAGCGTCTTGCCGTCGGCCAGCCAGCGCGAGCCGAAATCCCAACCGCTCTCCGCCGCGGCTCGCAAGTCGCGATAGACATCGGCCGCAGGACGACCCGAGGCACGCGCGGTTGCGACGTCCTCGCGATACGCTTCCTCGCGCGCCGTGTCGCGATCGTCCCAGTAACGATTGAGCAGCGTGCCGTCGCGCAACCGCACCAGGCGACGATGCGCGGCGCCTGGCGCCAGAGCGCGCTCGCCTTCCATCCAGAACTCGTACTCGTGCCGCAGTTGCGGCAGGTATTTGCGGTACGCCGCGTCGCCGTCGCGTTTCGCAGCGAGCTCCACCATTGCTGCGAAGAACGGCGGCTGCGAGCGGCTCAGGTAGTAGCTGCGATTGCCGTTCGGCACGTGACCGAACTGGTCGATGAGCCACGCGAAGTTGTCGAGCATCGCGGTGGTCAGGTCGTGGCGCCCGCTCTGCTCGAGGCCGAGCATCGTGAAGTACGAGTCCCAGTAGTAGATCTCGTTGAAGCGTCCGCCAGGTACCACGTAGCGGTGCGGGAGCGCGAGCCGCGACGAATACGGCCGCTGGTCCTCGGGCTTGCGCTCCAGCACCTTCCACAACGCATCGATGTGCGCGCGCACGTCCTGGCCCGGCACGGTGTGATATTCGGCACCGGCCTGCGGCGGCGCTGTGAAGTGAGCCGCGACGAATTTACGCAGATCGAAATCCGCGCGGGCGCGCGCCTGACGGAAATCGGCGAGCACCTGTTCCGGCGCTTTCACCGGAAGCGCATCGACGAAACTCTTGCTGTCGGGGTAGATCCCGTCGAGCTGTACGCGTTCGAACAGCTCGCCATAGATCTCGGCGGGGGTTTTGACGTCGGCCGCGGCCGCGCCGGCGCCGTGCACCAGCAGGAGCAGGGCAAAAAGAGGGACATGCTTCATTGCACGAGAGTGTCGACGGCAGGCCGGGATGTCCAGCCGGCCGCGCCCTGTAACTCCTACAGGCAGGCCAAGTTGAACGTTTTGCGCGCTGGTGCGTTTGACTGCCGGCACACCCTCCGTCGGACGTTTCGTGGCCAGCACAATCACAAAGCAGCCCATGCCTCAGCCACGGCCAATGGCGGCGGACTGGCTCGTCGGAGGCGGCGAGCTCGGCGCGTTGATTCGCGCCAAGGACTGGGCTGCGACCCCGCTCGGTCCGATCGACGCGTGGCCGCAAAGCCTGCGCAGCTGCATCAGCCACCTGCTGCCCTCCAGGGCCCAGATCGTGCTGTTCTGGGGGCCCGACCTCGTCACCGTCTACAACGACGCGTACCGACCGGTGTTCGGCGGCAAGCACCCGCGTGTGCTGGGCCTGCCCGGCCGGGAAAGCTGGAGCGAGGTGTGGGACGTGCTGCAGCCGCTGCTCGCCGGCGTCGTGAGCACGGGCGATGCGTTCTGGGGCCAGGACCTGCTGTTCGCGCTCGAGCGCCATGGCTATGTCGAAGAGACGTACTTCGATGTTTCGTACGACCCGGTTCGCGACGAGACCGGTCAGGTCGGCGGCGTCTTCTGCATCGTCAGCGAGACCACCGGCCGTGTCGTCGGCGAGCGCCGGCTCGCGGCCTTGCGCGATCTCGGGCGCGTCGGCAACGGCGCGACCTCGGCGGCCGACATCTTCCGCAACACTGCGACAGTCCTGGAGAACTACGGCAAGGACATTCCGTTCGCCGCGTTCTATAGCTGGGACGCAGCATCGGGCGTCGCACGGTTGGAGGCGACTGCGGGCGTCGCCGCGGGCGACGATGGCGCGCCGTCACACATCGATGCGGCGAATCGTCACGACTCCTGGCCGGTGGGCAGCGATGCAGAAATCGTGCTCGCCGAGCCGTCGACCGACGTGGATCTGCCGCGCGGCCCCTGGCCGGAAGCGGTGAAGCACGCCGCTGTCCTCAAGCTCGCCACTCGCGCTAACGAAACCTACGGCTATCTGGTTTGCGGGCTGAGCGCGCGCCGCAAGTTCGATGACGACTATCGCGACTTCCTGCGGCTGGTCGGTGCGCACATCTCGGGTGCGCTCGCCGGCGTACGCGCGCTGGAAGACGAGCGCCGGCGCGCCGAACAGCTCACCGAGCTGGATCGTGCCAAGACCGCGTTCTTCAGCAACGTCAGTCACGAGTTCCGCACGCCGCTGACGCTGATGCTCGGGCCGCTCGAGGACCTGCTGTCGAAGTCGGGCAGCCTGTCGCGGGACGATCGTGCGCTGCTCGCTGTCACGCAACGCAACGGCATTCGCTTGCTGCGGCTCGTGAATACGCTGCTGGACTTCGCGCGCATCGAAGCAGGTCGCGCACAGGCGTCGTATCAACCGACGGATCTGTGCGAGCTGACGGAAGACCTCGCGAGCAACTTCCGCTCAGCCTGCGAGCGCGTCGGTATCAGACTCGTGGTCGACTGCGCGCCGCTCGCCGATCCGATCTACGTCGATCGCGAGATGTGGGAGAAGATCGTCCTCAACCTGCTGTCGAACGCCTTCAAGTTCACGTTCGAGGGCGAAATCGCGATCCGCGTGCGCGATGCCGGCGGCAGCATCGAGCTCACCGTGCGCGATACCGGCACGGGCATTCCGCCGGAGGAGCTGCCGCGGATGTTCGAGCGCTTTCATCGCGTGGAGAACGCGCGCGGCCGCAGCCACGAGGGCAGCGGCATCGGTCTCGCGCTGGTCAGCGAGCTGGTCAAGCTGCACGGCGGCTCGATTTCCGTCGAGAGCGCGCTCGGCCAGGGCACGACATTTCTCGTCAGGATTCCGAAGGGCTCGGCACATCTGCCCGCCGCGCGTCTGCGAGCCGCGACGTCCGTGTCTTCGCCTGCGTCGTCGATCGGCGCAGAGGCGTACGTCGCGGAAGCACTGGAGTGGCTGCCAGACGTGCTGCCGACATTGGCGCCGCGTCAGGATCTGCCGAGCGTCCTGCTGGCAGACGACAACGCCGACCTGCGCGAGTACGCGCGCCGCCTGCTTTCCGAGCAGTATCAGGTGCGCGTCGTCCCGGACGGCCAGTCTGCACTCGAGGCCGCGCGCGAGCGGCGGCCGGATCTGATCGTCTCCGACGTGATGATGCCGCGCCTCGATGGTTTCGGTTTGATACGCGAGGTGCGCGCGGATCCGCAGCTGCGCTCGATTCCGATCATCCTGCTGTCAGCGCGCGCCGGCGAAGAATCGCGCATCGAGGGTCTGGATCGCGGCGCCGACGACTACCTGGTGAAGCCGTTCAGTGCGCGCGAGCTGCTGGTTCGCGCCGGGACGCTGATCCGCTCGGCCGAGCTGCGCCGGCGCGCTGAGGAAGCGCGCGCTCAGTTCGAGACGCTGCTCAATGCAGCACCGCTCGGTGTCATGCTGATCGACGAGGACTTCCGTATCGCCGCGGTGAATCCGATAGCACTGCCGCTGATCGGCGAGTCCGAGCTGATCGGCCGCGATTTCGATTCGGTCGTGCGCACAGCCTGGTCGGCCGCGGACGCAGAGGAGATCACGCGGCGGTTTCGTCACACGCTGCAGACCGGCGAGCCGCACGTCGTGCCGGAGTTCATCGCGCTGCGCAGGGATCGCAAGGCTATCGAGTACTACGAATGGCAGGTCAGCCGCATTCCGCTGCCGGGCGGTCGCCGCGGTGTCGTGTGCTACTTCCGCGACATCTCGCGAACCATCCTGGCGCGCGAGGCGCTGCGCGAGGCGGACAGTCGCAAGGACGTGTTCCTCGCCACGCTGTCGCACGAGCTGCGCAATCCGCTGGCGCCGCTGCGCAGCTCGCTGGAAGTCGTGAAGCGGTTGGCGAGCGCACCGCCCAATGCAGCGGCCGCGCTCGAGATCATGGAGCGGCAGATGAGTCATCTGGTTCGGCTGGTCGACGACCTGCTCGAGGTGTCGCGGATCACGCGCGGCCAGGTGGAGCTGCGGCGCGAGCACTTGCGGCTGGATGCGGCGATCCACAGCGCCATCGAGACGAGCGAGCCGCTGATCCGTGCCGGCAACCATCGCCTGATCGTCTCGTTCCCCGACGAGCCGCTGCTGGTCGATGCGGATCCGGTGCGGCTCGCGCAGATCTTCGGCAACCTGCTCAACAACGCGGCGAAGTATTCGGAAGACGGCGGGCGGATCGAGATCGCCGCGCGCCGCGACGGCGAGGATGCGCTCGTCACGGTCCGCGACAGCGGCGACGGCATTGCGCCGGAGCAGATTGCGAAGCTGTTCGAGATCTTCACGCGTGGCGAGCGCAGCGCGCGCCGTAATCAGAGCGGGCTCGGCATCGGTCTCGCGCTGGTGCGCCGCTTGACGGAGATGCACGGCGGACGGGTCGAGGCGTCGAGCGAAGGTGTCGGCAAGGGCAGCTGCTTCAGCGTGCGCCTGCCGCTCAACGTGAGGCAGGCGGTGCCGCCAAAAGCACGCGGCCGCGATCACTCGAGCATGCAAGAGCTGAGCGTGCTCGTCGTCGATGACAACCAGGATGCTGCCGAGAGTCTTGCCATGTTGTTGCGCACCGCCGGTGCGGAAGTTCACGTCGCGCATGACGGCCCGACTGCACTCGCGGAGTTCGAGCGCAACGAGCCGCACGTCGTGTTGCTCGACATCGGCATGCCCGACATGGACGGCTGCGAAGTGGCGCGCCGGCTGCGCGAGATCGGCCGCCCCGAGCGCGTCGCGCTGGTCGCGCTCACCGGCTGGGGCCAGGATGAAGACCGGCGGCGCGTTCGCGACGCCGGTTTCGATCATCACCTTGTCAAGCCCGTCGATCTCGCATCGCTCCAGGCGCTGCTGAGTCGCCCGCCCCAAGCGGGCGCTGCATGAAGACGCTGTCGACCCAACGGCCGAGCTTGTAGCCGACCGCGGTCAGATTGCCGGCGGGCTGGAATCCCAGCCGACGATGCAATGCTATCGAGCCGGCGTTGCCGCTGTCGCCGATGACAGCGAGCATCTGTCGCCACGGGCCGCGCTCGCAGCGTGCGATGAGCTCGGCGAGCAGCAGCGTGCCGATGCCGCGCCCGTTGAGTCCGTCCTCGACGTACACGGAGTCTTCCACGGTATAGCGATACGCCGGCCGCGTGCGATAGAAAGTGGCGTAGGCGTAGCCGACGACGCGTCCGTCCAGCTCCGCGACCAGATAAGGCAAGCCCAGTTGCAGCACACCGGCGCGACGCGATTTCATCTCATCGAGCGTCGGCGGCACTTCTTCGAACGACGCGAGTCCGTGCAGCACGTGCGCGGCGTAGATGTTCGTGACCGCGCCCATGTCTGCGTCGCTTGCATCGCGCACGAGGATTGCGGGGCGACTGTCGGGTGTTGGCACGCGAACAGTTTCGTCGAACGCGCAACGTTCGGCAATCGCCGAACGCGTTCCAGATTGGTGCAGCGACAGCGTCAGCTGCTCAATCTTTGGTCACCGCGGTGAGGTTCATCGTCATCAGTGCGCCCTTCTTGGGCAAATCACTCACTGCCACCACTGTGCGCGCCGGCAAGTGAGCGCCGAACGCCTCGCGATAGGCACGATTCATCTCTTCGAAGTCGCCGACATTCTTCAGAAACACGTGCACGTGCAGGATGTGGTCGAGATCCGAGCCCACGGTCTCGAGCATCGAACGGAACGAGCGCAGGATCTGCCGCGCCTGGCTGTGCGCGTCCGGGCCGGCGAAGTCGCCGGTGGCCGGATCGATGCCGGCGGTGCCGGAGATCGCGATGAACGAGCCGGCCTTGGCGATGTGACTGTAGGGGCCGATCGGCTTCATCACATTCGCGGGCGTGAAGGTTTCGACTTTCATGGCGGGGCACTCGCTGAAGGGAGTGCAGATTGTAGCGGATGGGTGAGACGCGCCGGCCGCCAATCTCGTAATGAGGGATGTACACCTTTACGGGGATTGGAGCGGTGGCGGGCGAACGGAATCGCCCACACCAGGGCGTGCCGGCTCCGGCACCGCCCGGCGCAGTTGGCAGTACGCATTCGTCAGCTCGCGCAGCACTTCTGCGTTCGTTGCGCGCACCCTCGTGGCGATCTGCCGGTAGTTGAGCCCTTCGACATGCAGCAGCAACAGCTCGCGCTGGCGCGGCGAAAGCGCGAGCACGGCGGCCCGGATCGCGTCGGAAGCCGATGCAGAAGGAGCGGGGATTGCATCCATGCTTCGATCGATCCGTGACCGCCGTGCGCGCCCCTCCCATTCGGTCTCGACCTCGGTTGCGATGCGCAGGACATGGCTGTGCGGGTCGTCCAATACGGCCGCATCGTCCAGAGCGCACAGTCTGCGGGAGACTTCCTGTGCGAGAACGTCCATGTCTACGGCGATGTGCCGTTGCATAGAGCGACCTTCGAGAACGGCAACACAGCTGCCATCGGCCTCAAGTTCAAGTCCGCTGAGATCTGCTACGGAGCAGTCGTATCACTTGCTAAATACGAGAACCAGCGTCGCTGCGTCTCAACGGGCTCAGGTGCGAAGCTCCTTGTAGAGCCACGTGCGCGCGAATTGCCAGCGGCGATACGCGGTGGCCCGCGGGATCTGCAGCACCTTGGCCGCTTCTGCGACCTCCAGGCCGACGAAGCAGCGCAGCTTCACGAGCTCCGCGATCTGCGGATGTTCGGCCGTCAACTTGTCGACGGCCGCGCTGATCGCCAGCAGACGCTCGTCGTCCTCCGTGTCGATGGGGATGTCGATGTGCTCGATGTCCACGCGCTGTTGCTTGCCGCCGTGACGCATCGAGCTGCGCTGCCGGGCGCGATCGATCAGGATATGTCGCATCGCCTCAGCCGCCGCCGCAAGAAAGTGCGCGCGGCTTTGCCAATCGGCCTTCTCGGAGCCGCCCAGACGCAGCCACGCCTCGTGCACGAGAGCGGTCGGCTGCAGCGTGCTGCCCATGGGCATGCGCGCCATGTTCGCCGACGCGATGCGCCGGAGCTCTGCATAGACTGCAGGCAGCAGCGCTGCGACTTCCGGGTCCTGGTCCTTCGGTTGCTTCATCGGTTCGTCCTGTACCGGTGGGTTCTGTGTCACGGGTCAGCGTCCACTCGCAGCGTGCCATTGATCAGAGCCTGCAGTTTGTCAGGCTGTCCGCGCTCTGTGTAGAAGCGCACGATCCAGTCGCGCGCCCTTTCGAGCGCGCGCGCATCGGCGGCCTCGCTGGTGCTCAGCACGCGATAGCCGTTTACCAGATACGACTCCGCGTCATGCGCCCGACCTTGGGCGTACAGGGCTGCTCCCAGTCCGCTGCTGGCTCGCCCGACGCGCCACTCAGGGTCGGCGTTGCGCTTCGATCGACTCATCGCAGCCTGGAAATACGCCTCTGCATCCTGCGGCCGTTGCCTGGCGAGCAGCACTACGCCGAGCCAGTACTCGGCTGATGCTATGTGCCCGTGATCCGCCGGGAGAGTCTTCTGCATCACCGCGAGCGCCGCGCGGCACTGCTGTTCCGCCTCGACGTATTTGCCAAGGTCGATTTGCACTATGACGAGCGTCATCCTGAATACCGCCGTGCTGAATTGCTCGATCCCGTCGGCCTTGATCGAACGATCGACAGCGCTCTGTGCGAACTGTTGGGCGTCGGCAGGCCGGTGTTGCTCCCAGGCGAGCCGCGCCAGCGAATTGAACGCGTCCGCTGTCTTTCGGTGGTTCTCGCCATAGATCTGACGCGACGACGTCAGCACTGTGTCGAAGACCGCGGCAGCTTCGTCAAACTTGCGTTGTCGGCGCAGAATGTCGCCGAGAGCCGCTTCGGCTTCCACTCGATCGGGGTACAGCGGGGGCAAGACGCGATAGATGTCGACCGATTCGCGAGCTGCCTGCTCTGCGGCCGGCAGTTCATCGAACCAGCTGAATGCAGATGCCCGCTCCAGCTGCACCTCACCTACTGAAGCATGTCTGGGCCCCATCAGCTCGCGAGCCAATGCGAGGCTCTGGTCCAAGTGCCTCATGGCCTCAGCGGGTTGGCCAAGCAGCAGCGCCAGTCGACCACGATCCAGGAGAACTCGTGAGTAGAGGAGGGAGTGCTGCTCTCCCAACCGTTGCAGCATGGCAGCGGCTTCCGGCAGCAGAGGGTCAGGAGCCCGCAGCTCACCGCTCAGCCGCATGTTGGAGGCCAAATACTCCATGACGCGCGCCGTAGCCACATCGCCGGCAGGGCCGGAGAGCTTCCGGCGCAGGTCGAGTGACTGCTGCAGTAAGCCGATCGCCTGCGGAAAGTCGCCGCGCCGACTGTAGGCGCGACCGACGGATTCGAGGAGCCGCGCGCGCAGTTCGGGGTTCTGGCTGGTGTCCTGCTCCAGCCAGCGAGCGGCACGGTCCAGCAGCTCCTTCGCTGTCTCGGGACGACCGGTCTCGGCGTAGCCGAAAGGCTCGGTCCTGGAGAGCGTCTCGAGCATGAACTCGGCGACTTTCTCGCCGCGCTGACGCTCCAGCTCGACGCGGGCCCGTTCTCCTTGCACGCGCCGCGCCTGGATCGTTGTATTGATGGCGGACGCGATGACGAAGAGCGCAGCGGCCAGCATCGCGGCGAACATCGTGCGGTTGCGACGTGCGAACTTGTGGAGCGTGTAGACGACGCTCGGTGGACGCGCCTCGATCGTTTCGTGCCGCAGGTAACGCTGGATGTCGAGTAGCAGGTCATTGACGGTCTGATAGCGCCGGGCCGGCTCCTTCTCCAGACAGCGCATCACGATCCAGTCGAGATCGCCCTGGACGTCTTTGGCTGAGAGCTCGAGAGTGGCGAGCCGCGCTGAGGGCGTGGGCGGTTCCTGTTCGCGGACTCGGCGGCGCATCTCCTCGGCACTCGAGCTCAGCAGCTCTTGCGTGTCGAGTGGGGTGTGGCCGGTCAGGAGTTCGTAGAGCAGCACGCCCAGACTGTAGATGTCGCTGCGGGTATCGACGTTGCGCTGGCTGAGGTCGGTCTGCTCTGGACTGATGTACGCAGGCGTGCCGATGAACTGATCGACGGCGGTGTGCAGCGTCTGCTCGCTCATCGGGCCTTGCGTCGCTTTCGCGATACCGAAGTCGATGACTTTCACCACCGGCTGTCCGTCGTGCATCGTGACCAGCACGTTGGAAGGCTTGATGTCCCGATGCATCACGCCCTTGTGATGCGCATGCTGAATCGCCTGGCACACCTGCATGAACAGTTGCAGCCGCTCGGCAATCATGAGCTGCAACTGCTCGCAGTACTCGGTGATCCGCAGCCCGCGCACCAGCTCCATCACGAAGTAGGGTCGACCAGCCGGAGTCGAGCCGGCATCGAACACCTTCGCGACGTTCGGATGATCCATCAGCGCGAGCAGCTGACGCTCGGCTTCGAAGCGCGCCACGACGGACTTGGTGTCCATTCCCGGCTTGATGATCTTCAATGCAACATGACGCTTGACCGGCGCGAGTTGCTCGGCGAGATACGCGACACCACAGCCGCCTTCGCCGAGTTCTCGCAGCAGTCGATAGGCGCCGATCTGCTCGATGCAACGTTCGGCCACGAAGTTGACCGCGTCGTCGAACGAGTCGAGCAGCGCAGTGAGGCGGCGGAGTGCGACAGAGTCATCAGAGCACGCCCGCTCGATGTAGCGCCCCCGCTCAGCCGCGGGCATCGCCAGCGCGCCCGCAAAGAGATCCTCGTCCCCAGCAATGTGTGCAGTCATTGTTGTAATCGTCACGGCTCCGCAGCCACTCGCAGCGAGCCATTGGCCAGAGCTTGCAGCTTGTCGGTCTGTCCGCGCTCCGTGTAGAAGCGCACGAGCCAGTCGCGTGCGATTTCCCGCGAGCGCGCATCGGCGATCTCAGTGGTGCTGAGCACACGATAGCCGTCTACGAGATACGACTCCGCCTCATGAGCCCGACCTTGGGCGTACAGGGCTGCTCCCACCCCGCTGGTGGCCCGCGCGACGCGCCACTGGGCATCGGCGTTGCGCTTCGATCGACTCATCCCTGCCTGGAAGTTCGCCTCTGCATCCTTCGGCCGATGGGTTGCGAGCAGCACAACGCCCAGCCAGTACTCGGCCGCTGCTATGTAAGGGTGATCCGCTGGCAGAGTCTTCTGCAATGCTGCGAGTGCCGCGCGCCACTGCGCTTCCGCATCGACGTATTTGCCGCGATCGGTTTGCGTCAGGGCGAGCGACTCCCGGAAGAGTGCCGTGGTGACGTGGTCCATCCCGAGAGCCTTGGTCGAGCGATCGACAGCGCTCTGCGCCAACTGTTCCGCTTCGGCGTAGCGGTGTTGCGCCCAGGCGATGCGCGCCAGCGAATCCAGCGCGCTCGCTGTCTTCTGATGGTTCTCACCATACACCTGGCGATACGCACTCAGCAGTTCGTTGAAGACCGCGGTTGCTTCGGCAAACTTGCGCCGCTGGCGGAGAATTTCGCCGAGGTCCAATTCGGCGTCGAGGCGATCGGGGTGCATCCTGGGCACGGCGCTGAAGAGGTCGACCGCCTCGCGCGCTGCCTGCTCTGCGGCCGGCAAGTCTTCCAACCAGCCCAACGTACTCGCTTGATCGTGGAGCACTTCAGCGACTGCGACGTCGCGAGGACCCATCAGGTCGCGCGCCAACGCGAGACTCTCGTTCAGAGATTTCAAGGCCGCGGCGGGTCGGCCCAGCGCCAGCTCCAGTCGACCGCGCTCCAACAGGACCCGGCAGTAGACCATGGAGTGTTGTTCTCCCAGCCGCTGGAGCATGGCAGCAGCTTCAGGGAGCAGAGAATCTGGAGCCCGCAGCTCGCCGCCGAGGCGCATATTGGACGCCAGGCTGGCCATGACGCGCGCCGTGGCCGCATCACCCGCGGGGCCGGAGAGCTTCCTGCGCAGATCGAGTGCCTGCTGAAGAAATCGGATCGCCCTGCCAAAGTCACCGCGGCGGCTATAGGCACGGCCGACGGATTCGAGCAGCCGCGCTCGCAGCTCGGGGTTCTGGCTGCTGTCCTGCTCCAGCCAGCGCGCGGCACGGTCCAGCAACTCCTTCGCTGTCTCCGGACGACCGGTCTCGGCGTAGCCGAAAGGCTCGGTCTTGGAGAGCGTCTCGAGCATGAACTCGGCGACCTTCTCGCCGCGCTCGCGTTCCTGCTCAACGCGGGCGCGCTCG
This sequence comes from Steroidobacteraceae bacterium, assembly GCA_035275145.1. Lineage (GTDB taxonomy): Bacteria > Pseudomonadota > Gammaproteobacteria > Steroidobacterales > Steroidobacteraceae > Steroidobacter. Next base: position 21,547 of record DATENH010000195.1, read on the forward strand.
CCGGCGACGCGGCGCGCCTGGATCGTCGTGTTGACTGCGAACGCAATGACAAAGACCGCTGCTGCGAGCATCGCCACGAACATGGTGCGGTTGCGGCGGGCGAACTTGTGGAGTGTGTAGACAGCGCTCGGCGGACGCGCCTCGATCGTTTCGTGCCGCAGATGACGCTGCAGGTCGAGCAGCAGGTCGTTGACCGTCTGATAGCGCCGGGCCGGCTCTTTCTCCAGACAGCGCATCACGATCCAGTCGAGATCGCCTTGCACGTCTTTCGCCGAGAGCTGCAGGGACTTGAGCCGCGCCGAAGGCGTCGGGGGTTCTTGTTCGCGAACCCGTCGGCGCATTTCTTCGGCGCTCGAGCTCAGCAGTTCCTGCGTGTCGAGCGGGGTGCGTCCCGTGAGCAGCTCGTAAAGCAGCACGCCGAGACTGTAGATGTCGCTGCGGGTGTCGACGTTGCGTTGGCTGAGATCGGTCTGCTCGGGGCTGATGTAGGCGGGCGTGCCGATGAACTGGTCGATGGCCGTGTGCAGCGTCTGCTCGCTCATCGGACCTTGCGTCGCCTTGGCGATACCGAAGTCGATGACTTTCACCACCGGCTCGCCATCGTGCATCGTGACCAGCACGTTGGAGGGCTTGATATCCCGGTGCATCACTCCTTTGTGATGAGCGTGCTGGATTGCCTGGCACACCTGTACAAACAGCTCCAGGCGCTCAGCGATCGTGAGCCGCAGCTGCTCGCAGTACTCGGTGATGCGCAGCCCGCGCACCAGCTCCATCACGAAGTAGGGCCGGCCGGTCGGCGTCGAGCCTGCGTCGAACACCTTTGCGACGTTCGGATGATCCATCAGGGCGAGCAGTTGGCGCTCGGCCTCGAAGCGCGCCACGACGGATTTGGTATCCATCCCGGGCTTGATGATCTTCAGCGCGACATGCCGCTTGACTGGCGCGAGTTGCTCGGCGAGATAGGCGATGCCGCAGCCACCTTCGCCCAGCTCGCGCAGCAGCCGATATGCGCCGATCCGCTCGACGCAATCCTCGGCCACGAAGCTGACCGCATCGTCGAATGAGTCGAGCAGCGCAGTGAGTCGATCGAACGCGACAGAGTCGCCGGCGCAGGCGCGCGTCATGTAGCGGCTACGTTCCGCCGCCGGCATCGCCAGCGCACCGGCAAACAAGTCCTCGTCGGTAGGCAGTTGCTTCATGACCGTTGTGTGTGTCACGGCTGCGCAGCCAATCGCTGCGTGCGATTGGTCAGAGCCTGCAGTTTGTCTGTCTGTCCGCGCTCCGTATAGAAGCGCACGACCCGGTTGCGCACGGCTTGCTTCGAGCGTTCGTCCGCATCGCTGGTGCTGACGGTGCGATAGCCGTCGACCAGCAACGGCTCCGCCTCGCGAGTCCGGCCTTGGGCGTACAGCGCTGCGCCCAGGCCACTGGCGGCTCGCGCGACGCGCCAGTCGGGGTCGCCGTTGCGCTTCGATCGGCTCATCGAGGTCTGGAAGTACGGCTCGGCATCCTTCGGCCGATGAGTCGCGAGCAGCGTTACGCCCAGGAAGTACTCGGCCGCTGCTTTCTGCGGGCTGTCCGCTGGGGGTGACTTCTCGAACACTGCGAGTGCCGTCCGCAGCTGCACCTCTGCGTCGGCGTACGCGCCGCGCTCGAGCTGGATCGCGGCCAGCACTGTCCGGGTCACGGCCGTGTCGGAGAGCTCCGCCCTTCCCATCTTGATCTCGCACTCGAGAGACTGGCGCTCCAATTCCGCTGCTTCGTCGAGCCGACGTTGTTCCAATGCAATCCGCGCCAGCGAGTCCAGCGTGGACGCTATCCGGCGATGGTTTGCGCCATAGATGGTGCGATAGGCATTCAGCAGGTCCTCGAGAAGCGCGGAGGACTCGGCGAACTTGTGCCGCTCGCGCAGAGCTTCGGCGAGAAACCCTGTAGCCTCCAGGCGATCCGGGTGCAGTTTCGGCAGGACGCTGAAGAGTTCGACCGCCTCGCGCGCCGTCTGTTCTGCTGCCGGCAGGTCGTCCAGCCAGAAGAGCACGATTGCCTGATCCGAGAGCCCCTGGGCGACCAGGAGGTCGCGGGGGCCAGCGAGCTCGCGGGCCAGCGCGAGGGCCTCCAGGCCATGCTTCCTGGCTGCATCGTAGTGAGTGCGCCACATCTCCACACGGGCGCGACTCTGAAGAACCTTCACGTTGGTAAGCGAGCGCTCGGCTCCCAGCCGCTGCACCCTGGCAGTGGCCTCTTGCAGCACACGCTCGGAACTCTCCAGATCGCCTATCTGGTAATGCGCGTACGCCAACTCGGTCATGGCCTCCACTGTCGCGAGGTCACCAGGGTCGCCCGAGAGCCTCATGCGCAGATCGACAGCCTGCCGATCGAAGTAGACAGCCTCGTCGTCCGCATCCAGCCGGCGATAGGCACGCCCGACCGATGCGAGGAGGCGCGCGCGCAGCTCCGGGTTCTGGCTCGTGTCCTGTCGCAGCCACTGGGCAGTGCGGTCCAGCAGCTCCTTTGCCGTCTCCGGGCGGCCACTCTGGGCGTAACCGAAGGGTTCGGTCCTGGAGAGCGTCTCGAGCATGAACTCGGCGACCTTCGCGCCGCGCCGGCGTTCCTGCTCGACACGCGCGCGTTCGCCGGCGACGCGCCGTGACTGGATCGATGTGTTGACGGCGAACGCGATCACGAAGATCGCCGCTGCCAACATCGCCGCGAACATCGCGCGGTTGCGGCGGGCGAACTTGTGCAGGGTGTAGACGACGCTCGGTGGACGCGCCTCGATCGTTTCGTGCCGCAGGTAACGCTGCAGGTCGAGCAGCAGGTCGTTGACCGTCTGATAGCGTCGGGCCGGTTCCTTCTCCAGACAGCGCAGCACGATCCAGTCGAGATCGCCTTGCACGTCCTTCGCTGAGAGCTCGAGCGACTTGAGCCGCGCCGAGGGCGTGGGCGGCTCCTCTTCGCGAACCCGTCGGCGCATTTCTTCGGGACTCGAGCTCAACAGTTCCTGAGTGTCGAGCGGGGTATGACCTGTGAGCAACTCATAGAGCAACACGCCGAGACTGTAAATGTCGCTGCGGGTATCGACGTTGCGCTGACTGAGCTCCGTCTGTTCCGGACTGATGTAAGCGGGCGTGCCGATGAACTGATCGATGGCCGTGTGCAGGGTTTGTTCGCTCATCGGACCTTGCGTCGCCTTCGCGATGCCGAAGTCGATGACTTTCACCACCGGCTCGCCATCGTGCATCGTGACGAGCACGTTGGAAGGCTTGATGTCCCGGTGCATCACCCCTTTGTGATGCGCATGTTGAATCGCCTGGCATACCTGCATGAACAGCTGCAGTCGCTCGGCTATCGACAGCCGCAGCTGCTCGCAGTATTCGGTGATGCGCAGTCCGCGGATCAGCTCCATCACGAAGTAGGGGCGGCCGGTCGGCGTAGAGCCTGCGTCGAAGACCTGCGCAACGTTCGGATGATCCATGAGCGCGAGCAGCTGTCGCTCGGCTTCGAAGCGCGCCACGACGGACTTGGTATCCATCCCCGGCTTGATGATCTTCAGTGCAACGTGGCGCCTGACCGGCGCGAGTTGCTCGGCGAGGTACGCGATGCCGCAGCCGCCTTCGCCCAGCTCGCGCAGCAGCCTGTACGGTCCGATCTGCTCGACGCATCCCTCAGCCACGAAGTCGACCGCATCGTCGTAGGAGTCGAGCAGGGCAGTGAGGCGGTCGAGTGCGACAGAATCGTCAGCGCACGCACGCTCGATGTAGCGGCTGCGCTCCGCGGCTGGCATCGCCAGCGCGCCCGCAAACAACTCCTCGTCCGTAGGCACCTGGCTCATGATTGTTGTGCGTCTCACGGCTGCGCAGCCAATCGCTGCGTGCCATGGGTCAGAGCCTGCAGCTTGTCGACCTGTCCACGCTCCGTGTAGAAGCGCACGACCCGGTTGCGCACAGCCTCCTTCGAGCGCTCGTCAGCATCGCTGGTGCTGACGATGCGATAGCTGTGCACGAGATACGGCTCCGCCTCGCGAGCTCGACTTTGGGCGTACAGCGCTTCGCCCAGCCCGCTGGCGGCACGCGCGATGCGCCACTCGTACTCGCCGATGCGCTGTGACCGGCCCATCGCTGCCCGCAGGTACGGCTCTGCCTCCTTCGACCGATGCGTCGCGAGCAGGGCTACGCCCAGGAAGTACTCGGCAGCTGCTCGGAACGGGCTGTCCGCCGGTTGTGATTTTTCCAACAGTGCGAGCGCCGCCCGGAGTTGCGATTCTGCCTCGACGTACGCACCGCGCTCGAGCTGGATCGCTGCCAGCACTGTCCGTGTCCCGGCTGTTCCGGCGAGCTTCGCCCTCCCCGCCTTGATGTCGAATTCGAGAGATTGCCGCTCGAGTTTCTCCGCCTCGGCGAGACGACCTTGATCGAACGCAATCCGCGCCAGCGAATCCAGCGCGTCCGCTGTCTTGTGGTGGTTCTCGCCGTAGATCTGCCGGTACGCAGTCAGCACTGTGTCGAAGATCGCGGCAGCTTCGGCAAACTTGCGCTGCTCGCGCAGTGTCTCGCCCAGCGTTACGTCGGCGCCCAGGCGCTCGGGGTGCAGCTCCGGCAGGATGCTGTAGATCTCGACCGCCTGGCGCGCCGTCCGCTCTGCTGCCGGCAAGTCGTCCAGCCAGAGGAGCAGACCGGCCTGGTCCTGGAGAACCTCGGCGACCAGGAGGTCGCGGGGGCCCACGAGCTCGCGGGTCAGCGCGAGGGCCTCGTCGTAATGCTTTCCGGCCGCATCGTACTGAATGAGTCGCACCTCCAACCGACCGCGGTTCAGCAGCGTTTTTGCGTAGAGAAGAGAGCGCTCGGCTCGCAACCGCCGCACGATCGCAGCGGCCTCTTGCAGCGCGCGCGCCGAACCACCCAGATTGCCCATTTCGCGATCCACGTACGCCAGCTCGTTCAGCGTGCGCACGGTTGCCAGGTCGCCGGCGCCGCCAGAAAGACGCCGGCGCTGCTCGACCGCCTGTTGAACGAAGTAGACGGCCTCGTCGCCCCGATCAAGCCTGCGGTAGGCACGGCCGACCGATTCCAGGAGTCGCGCGCGCAGCTCCGGATTCTGGCTCTGCTCGTGTCGTAACCAGCGGGCGGCGCGGTCCAACAGCTCCTTCGCTGTCTCAGGACGACCAGTCTGGGCGTAACCGAAGGGCTCGGTCTTGGAGAGTGTCTCCAGCATGAACTCCGCGACCTTCTCGCCGCGCTCGCGTTCCTGCTCGACGCGGGCGCGTTCGCCTGCAAGGCGTTGCGCCTGGATCGACGTATTGATTGCGAACGCGATAACGAAGATCGCCGCTGCGAGCAGTGCGGCGAACAACGTGCGGTTGCGGCGCGCGAATTTCTGCAGTGTATAGACAGCGCTGGGTGGACGCGCTTCGATCGTCTCGTGTCGCAAGTGCCGCTGGACGTCGAGCAGCAGGTCATTGACTGTTTGGTAGCGCCGCGCCGGGTCCTTCTCCAGACAGCGCATCACGATCCAGTCGAGATCGCCATGCACGTCCTTCGACGAGAGCTCGAGGGAGTTGAGCCGCGCCGAAGGCGTGGGCGGTTCCTGTTCGCGAACGCGTCGGCGCATCTCCTCGGCACTCGAGCTCAGCAATTCCTCGGTGTCGAGCGGCGTATGGCCGGTCAGCAGTTCATACAGCAGCACGCCGAGGCTGTAGATGTCGCTGCGGGTGTCGACGTTGCGTTGGCTGAGTTCCGTCTGTTCCGGACTGATGTACGCCGGCGTACCGATGAACTGATCGATGGCGGTATGCAGGGTCTGTTCGCTCATCGGACCTTGCGTCGCTTTGGCGATGCCGAAGTCGATGACTTTTACCACCGGCATTCCATCGTGCATCGTGACGAGCACGTTGGAAGGCTTGATGTCCCGGTGCATCACTCCTTTGTGATGCGCATGCTGGATCGCCTGGCACACTTGCGTGAACAGCTGCAAGCGCTCGGCGATCGTGAGCCGCAGT
>DATENH010000196.1:0-8737 GCA_035275145.1 Steroidobacteraceae bacterium
CGATCGACGAGGACAACAGCGTCGACGAGGGCGGTCACCGCGTGCTCGACGAGCGCGGCCGCATCCTGCGCGACAACCTCTACGGCACGATCGAGGAAGACGTCTGGCGCCGCGATTTCACCGCGAACGCGCTCTACTACAGCATCGAGGACTTCTCGGTGTGGGACTACGTCGGCGGCGTCGAGGATGCGCGCCAGCGCATCCTGCGGATGATCGGCGATCCCGAAACCCGTTATCGCGAAGATCCGGTGCGCATGCTGCGTGCGGTGCGCTTCGCGGCGAAGCTCGGTTTCGCGATCCACGCAGACACCGCTGCGCCGATCCCGAAGCTCGCGTGGATGCTCGACGGCGTGCCGCCGGCGCGCCTGTTCGACGAAGTGAACAAGGTCTTTCTGGCGGGCAGCGCGCAGGCCGCGTTCGAGTTGCTCGAACGCTTGCAACTACTGGAGCACTTGTTTCCGGATCTCGCGAGCGCCTTGCACGATGCGCCTCCTGGGAGCAGTGCGCGTGAGCTGGTGCGCCTCGGGCTGCAGGGCACCGATGAACGCGTGCGCGCGGAAAAATCGGTCACGCCGACTTTCCTGTTTGCGATCCTGCTGTGGCCGGCCGTGCAGCGTGCGTTCGCCAAGCTGGCGCGCGGCAACGACGGAGATGCGCAGCAGCTCCTTGCGGCGTGCGATCAGGTGACCGCGCGGCAGCAGGCGCGCGTCGCCATTCCGAAGCGCTTCACCTTGCCGTTGCGCGAGCTCGTGGGTCTGCAACCGCGCTTCGAGCGCCGCGAGGGACGCCGGGCGCTGCGCTTGCTGAACCATCCGCGCTTCCGTGCTGCCTACGATTTCCTGATCCTGCGCGCTGCCGCCGGCGAAGCCGATGCGGAGCTCGCGCAATGGTGGACCGATATTCAATCGGCCTCGGCCGACGAGCGCATCGCGCGCGTAGAGAGCCTGGGACCGGGTCCGGCCGCAACCTCCGACGGGCCGCGCCGTCGCCGCCGTCGTCGTCGACGCAGACCGCCCAGCGCGTCGTGAGCGCACCGGTGTGGATGCCGGCGTATGTTGCGCTCGGCAGCAATCTCGACGATCCGCCGCGCCAGGTCGCCGCTGCCTTCGAGCGACTCGCGACTCTCGACGGTTGCCGACTCGTCGCGCGCTCGCGGTTATATCGAACCGCGCCGCTCGGTCCGCAGGATCAGCCCGAGTTCGTCAATGCCGCAGCGGGATTGCTCACCATGCTCGACGCGCGCGACTTGCTGCGCGCGTTGAAGCGCATAGAGGCCGAGCTCGGGCGCGCGCAGCCGGTAGTGCGTTGGGGCCCGCGACGCATCGATCTGGACTTGCTGTTGTTCGACGACGTTCGCATGACCGAGCCGGACCTGACGATTCCGCATCCCGGTCTCACTCGACGCAACTTCGTCCTGTATCCTTTGCGCGATATCGCGCCCGAGCTGCTCGTTCCCGGCGAGGGGCGGGTCGAAGTGCTGGCGGCGCGCGCGGGGTCCGAAGGCCTCGCACTCCTTGAATAAATCGTCGAATTGATTCTTCTTGGCTGCTCGATTCCACTGTGACAGACAAAGTCGCCACCGCTCCGCATCGTTTCATCGTCGTCGAAGGGCCGATCGGCGTCGGCAAGACCAGCCTGGCCCGGCGGCTCGCGCGCAGCTTCGGCAGCGAGCTGGTGCTGGAGCAGGCGGACGAGAATCCGTTCCTGGAGCGCTTCTACCGCAACCCGCGTTCGGCGGCGCTGCAGACGCAGTTGTTCTTCCTGTTCCAGCGCACGCGTCAGCTCGAGGACATCCGCCAGCACGACCTGTTCGAGAGCGTGCGTGTCGCCGACTACCTGCTCGACAAGGATCGACTGTTCGCGCAGCTCACGCTCGACGAGGAGGAGCTGGCGCTGTACGAGCAGATCTATGCGCGTCTCGCGGTCGACGTGCCGGTTCCCGACCTCGTGATCTATCTGCAGGCGCCGATCGACGTGCTGCTGGAACGCATCGAGCGGCGCGGGATCCGTTACGAGCAGCAGATCGAGCGGGACTACCTGGAGAAGCTGCAGGAGGCGTACGCGCGCTTTTTCCACGACTATCACGCCTCGCCGCTCCTGATCGTGAACGCGGCCCAGGCGGATTTCGTGAGCAACGAGGGCGACTACAACGAGCTGCTCGAGCAGGTCCGGCGCATCCGCCGCGGCCGGCAGTACTACAACCCGCTGAAGAGCGCAGTCTGATATTCTCTGGCGCTCGTTTGGCTCATCCGCCGAGTCATGTACAAGCACCTGCAAGAGCGCTATGCGCCGCGGCCGCCGGTCAACGTTTCCACCCTCATGAAGATGAAGGCGGACGGCGAGAAGATCGCTTGCATCACCGCCTACGACTCCAGCTTCGCGACGCTGGTCGACGATGCCGGCATCGATCTCGTGCTGGTCGGCGATTCGCTCGGCATGGTGATCCAGGGACACGACACGACCGTGCCGGTGACTCTGCAGGACATCATTTATCACTGCCGCGCGGTGGCCAAGGGACTGTATCGCCCGTTCCTCATGGCCGACATGCCGTTCATGACGTATCACTCGCGCGAGCAGGCACTCGACAACGCCGTGCGCTTGATGCAGGAAGGCGGCGCGAAGATGGTGAAGCTCGAAGGCGGCGCGGGGCAGGTCGAGATCGTCGAGTTCCTGGCGGGCAAGGACATCGCGGTGTGCGCGCACCTCGGATTGAAGCCGCAATCGGTACACAAAGTCGGCGGCTTTCGCGTGCAAGGGCGCGAGGAAGCAGCGGCTGAACAGATGACGCGCGATGCGCTCGCGCTCGAGAACGCCGGCGCCGACGTCGTGCTGCTCGAATGCATTCCGGCGGCGCTCGGTGCGTCCATCACCAAGGAGCTGCGCGTGCCGGTCATCGGCATCGGCGCCGGCCCGGACACCGATGGGCAGATCCTCGTCCTCTATGACGTCCTCGACATCACTGCCGGACGCAAGCCGAAATTCTCGAAGAACTTCATGGCCGGGCACGACAGCGCTTTGGAGGCCGTGAAGGCCTACACGCAGGCTGTGAAGTCGCGGGAGTATCCAGCTCCCGAGCATTGCTTCTGACCATGCAGTCCGTCGCCCGACCGAGCGAACTGCGCACACTCGTGAGCGCCTGGCGGCGCAACGGCGAGCGCATCGCGTTCGTGCCGACGATGGGCAACCTGCACGCGGGTCACGGCAGCCTGGTGGGCCGTGCCGCCGAGCTCGCGGATCGCGTCATCGTCAGCATCTTCGTCAATCCGCTGCAGTTCGGTCCGAACGAGGATTTTGTCGCGTATCCGCGCACGCCGCAGGAAGATCGGCGCGTGCTCGAATCGCTCGAAGTCGATCTGCTGTTCGCGCCGGAAGTTGCCGACATCTATCCGCGCGGACAAGAGTCGACGGCGCGTGTGCACGTGCCTGTGATCGAAGACATCCTGTGCGGCGCTTTCCGCCCGGGGCACTTCATGGGCGTCGCCACGGTCGTGACCAAGCTGCTGAACATCGTGCAGCCGGACGTCGCTGTGTTCGGCGAGAAGGATTATCAGCAGCTATTGATCATCCGGCGTGCCGCGCTCGATCTGTGCATGCCGGTGGAAATCGTCGGCGTGCCGACGACGCGTGAGCCGGATGGCCTCGCGATGAGCTCGCGCAATCGCTACCTGTCGGCCGAGGAGCGCGCCATCGCGCCCGCGATCTACGGAGAGCTGGAGCGCGCGCGGCGGGCAATCGAGTCGGGAGCGAACGATTTCGCGGAGCTCGCACGGCAGGGCGAGCGGGCGCTGCGCCAGGTGGGATTTCGGCCGGATTATTTCGACATCAGAGATGCGGCGACGCTGGACGCGGCGAGTGTGCAGTCGAGGGAGCTGGTGGTGCTGACGGCGGCGCGAATCGGACGCGCGCGATTGATCGACAACGTGAGAGCCAAGAAGAAGTAACTATCGGGCGTGCTCTTCCAGCGCCCACTGCACGTGTTCGCGCACTAATGCAGACGGGTCATTTCGCCGTGCCTCTAACGCTTGCACCACTTCCTGCGTCGTCGGTGCATTCCCCAGCGCGACCGCGATATTCCGCAACCAACACTCGTACCCGATCCGCCGTATCGCGCTGCCTTCGGTCCGCGCGAGAAATTCCTCTTCGCTCCACGCGAACAATTCCACCAGTCGCGCGTCGTCGAGCTCGTGGCGCGGCGTGAAGTCGCTCTCGGCCGCAAAGCGCGCGAACTTGTTCCACGGACACACCAGCTGACAGTCGTCGCAGCCGTAAATCCGATTGCCCAGCGCCTTGCGAAATTCAATAGGGATCGCGGTGCGCAGCTCGATCGTCAGATACGAGATGCAGCGGGTCGCATCCAGCTCATACGGTGCGACGATCGCGGCGGTCGGGCAGACGTCGATGCACGCGCGGCACGTGCCGCAGTGATCTGTCGCCGGGACGTCGACCGGCAATGGCAGGTCGGTGAGGATCTCGCCGAGAAAGAACCACGAGCCGGCTTTCGAGTGCAGCAGGTTGGTGTGCTTGCCGATCCAGCCGAGACCGGCATCGCGCGCGAACGCCTTCTCCAGGATCGGACCGCTGTCGACGAACACACGATGCGATTGCGAGGCGCTGTGCGCGCGAATCTTCTCCGCGAGCTGCGCAAGCCGGCTGCGCAGAACCTTGTGGTAGTCGCGGCCGAGCGCATATCGCGAGACGTACGCACGCTCGGCATCGGCCAGCACTTCATCGGGATCGCGCGCTTGTGGCGGCAGATAATCCATGCGCGCCGCAATGACACGCAAGGTTCCAGGAATCACTTCCTGCGGTCGCGCGCGTCGGCGGCCATGCCGCTGCATGTAGTCCATTGCGCCGTGCCGGCCCTGCTCCAGCCAGCGCATCAGCCGTTCTTCGTCCGCCGCGATGTCGACGCCGGCGATGCCGACCTGCTGGAAGCCGAGCTCGCGGCCCCACTCGCGGATCGAGCCCGCCAGCTCTTCGAGCGATCGATCGGGCGTTTCGTGGCTCATGCGCGCCGCAGTATACGTTTTGGTAGGCTTCGGCCATGAGCACTTTGCCCGTCGCCGTTCACACCGCAAACCAGGTGCGCGCGCTGGACCGGCATGCGATCGACGAGCTGCAGATTCCTTCCTACACGCTGATGACTCGCGCCGGCGAGGCCGCGCTCGGCGTTCTGCGCGGCTGCTGGCCGTCGGCGCAGCGCATTGCGGTTGTCTGTGGGCCGGGCAACAACGGGGGCGATGGTTACGTGCTCGCGCGACTTGCCCGGCAGCAGCGCCTGGAAGTCGTCGCGATCGGTTTGCACGAGCCCGCACGATTGCAAGGCGACGCGCGCCGTGCGTACGACGATTTTCTCGCTGCCGGCGGCACGGTTGGCGGCTGGCAAGCGAACTGTCTGCGCGGAGCCGATGTCGTCGTGGACGCAATCTTCGGCGTGGGTTTGTCGCGACCCGTTACCGGAGTCGCAGCCGAAGCGATTGCAGCGATCAATCACAGCGATGCGCGCGTGCTCGCGCTCGACATTCCCAGCGGCCTGCACGCCGACACGGGCGAGATTCTCGGCGACGCGGTCCGTGCCGAGCGCACGATTACATTCATCGGACTCAAGCTCGGTTTCTATCTGGGCGAGGGACAGAACTGTGCCGGCATCGTCATGTTCGATGCCCTCGAGCTGCCCGCACAGGCGCTCGCGCACGTTCGACCGTCGGCTGTCCGCATCGACGAGTCGGCGATCGTGGAGCTGCTGCCGCCGCGTCGTCGAACAGCACACAAAGGTCAGCAGGGCAGCGTGCTCGTGATCGGCGGCAACATCGGAATGCCCGGTGCTGCACGGCTGGCCGGCGAGGCAGCGCTGCGGACCGGTGCGGGACTCGTGACTATCGCGACTCGCCACGAAAATGTGGCTGCGATCGTCGGCGCGCGACCGGAGCTCATGTGTCGCGGCGTCACTAGCGCCGACGAGTTGAGTGCGCTGATCGCGCAGGCTGACGTGCTTGCGCTCGGTCCAGGCCTCGGCCAGGACGAATGGGCGCGGACGATGTTCGCAACGGCGCTCGCCAACGATCGACGCGCAGTAGTCGACGCCGATGCGCTGAATCTGCTGGCTCAGTCGCCGCGCACGAATTCGCACTGGATCCTGACGCCGCATCCCGGCGAAGCCGCGCGCTTGCTTGGCAAGACTGCCGCAGAAGTCCAGCGCGATCGTCTCGGCGCCGCGCGCGACATCGCGACGCGATACGGCGGCACTGTAGTGCTCAAAGGCGCTGGCACCCTCGTCGTCAGCGACGCAGGATTGCCTGCGATCTGCGACCACGGCAATCCCGGTATGGCATCGCCGGGAATGGGCGACGTGCTCACGGGCGTCATTGCGGGAGTCGTCGCGCAAAGCGCGGATCTCGCGGCGGCGGCACGCGTCGGTGTTCTGGTTCATGCGCTCGCCGGTGACATGGCTGCGCGCCGCGGCGAGCGCGGACTGCTCGCAACCGATTTGTTCGCTCACTTGCCGACGTGCGTCAATCCATCTCCGCGCAAGTGAACGTCGCGACGGCCGACGACATGCGCACGCTCGGACGTGCGCTGGGCAATGCATTGAGCCCGGCAGGCGGCGGTGCGCTCGTGATCGGCATCGAAGGCGAGCTGGGCGCCGGCAAGACCACGCTGGTGGGAGGAGTTCTCGCCGGTGTCGGAGTGACGGGGGCTGTCCGCAGTCCGACGTACACCTTGATCGAGCCGTATGAAGCTTCCGGACTGCAGCTCTATCACATCGATCTCTACCGCTTGAGCGGCGCGCGCGACGTGGAAGCGCTGGGAATCCGCGATCTGCTCGATGCGCGGGCGGTGCTGCTGATCGAATGGCCGTCGCGCGGAACCGGAGCGTTGCCGACGCCGGATCTCAGCGTGTCGATCGAATATCAGGCGCCGGGTCGACTGCTCACCGCACGGGCGCACTCGTCCGCCGGCGACAAACTGCTGGAGCAAATCCTTGCAGCGACCTCCGAATAAAGGTGGCTATCTTCATAATTTAATTGAAAACTTCTCCCCGGCCGCGGTAGATTATCCGGCACCATGCAGCGGCTGGCTTCACGCGCACCCATCCTGGCCCTTGGCTGCCTCACGCTGCTGCTCACTGCTTTCGCCCATGCGGCAGCCCAAGTCACCGTCAAAGACGTGCGTCTCTGGGCGGGGCCGGACGGCACGCGACTCGTCTTCGATCTCTCCGCGCCGGTCGAGCACAGCGTCCTGACGCTGCAGAATCCCGATCGCATAGTCATCGACATCAGCGATGCACGCGTCGACGCTGCGAGTCAGTTGCCCGAAGGGCAGGGCTTCGTGAAGCAATTGCGCGTCGGGCCGCAGGGCCGCAGGGACGTGCGCTTCGTCATCGACCTTTCCTCACCGGCGTCGCCGAACAGTTTCAGCGTCGCGCCGTCCGGCAGTTACGGCCATCGGCTGGTCGTCGACCTCAACCCGATCGCTTCGAACGCGCCGCCGGTGGTCGTCAAATCTGCCGACGACGCGCATGGCCGCGACGTGATCGTCGCGATCGACGCGGGCCACGGCGGCGTCGACCCGGGCTCGATCGGTAAGAGCGGTACGCGCGAGAAGAACGTCACGCTCGCCATCGCACGTCGCTTGAAGGAGCGCATCGATCGCGAGCCCGGCATGCGCGCCGTGCTGACGCGCGACAGCGATTATTTCGTCGAGCTGCGCGACCGCATCGTCCGCGCCCGTCGCCAGCAAGCCGACATGTTCGTGTCCGTGCACGCCGATTCGTACCGCGACCGTTCGGTCGTCGGCTCGTCCGTGTACGTGCTCTCGGCGCGCGGCGCGAGCGACGAATCGGCGCGCTGGCTGGCAGATCGTGAGAACGCGGCGGACCTGGTTGGCGGCGTTTCGCTCGACGACAAGGACAGCGTGCTGGCGTCAGTGCTGCTCGACCTGTCGCAGGGTGCGAGCATGAGCGCGAGCTTCGATGCCGCGCAGAAGGTCATGGACGAGTTGGACCGCATCGGCAACGTTACGCGCCGCGGCGTGAAGAGCGCGGGGTTCCTGGTGCTGAAGTCTCCCGACATCCCGTCGATTCTGGTCGAGACGGCCTTCATCTCGAATCCCACGGAGGAGGCGCGCCTCGGCAGCGGCAAACACCAGCAGCGCCTGGCGGAAGCGATCTACCAGGGCGTGCGCGGCTACTTCTATGCGAATCCGCCGCCGGGCACGCTCGTCGCCCAGCTCCGCGCACAACCGCGCGACCCGGCGGTCGTTGCCAGCGCCAAGGGCGAAGCCGGCACTTCCGGCACGGAGCAATAGCCCCGTCTGATATTCTTCGCGCGGCTTTTTCCTCCCGCTGCGCGCCCATGCCGATTCGAGTTCTGCCCGAACAACTCATCCATCAGATCGCTGCGGGCGAGGTCATCGAGCGTCCCGCGTCTGTGCTGAAGGAGCTGATCGAGAACAGCATCGACGCCGGTGCGCGCCGCATCGAGGTCGAGATCGAAGAGGGCGGCGTCCGCTTGTGCCGCGTGCACGACGACGGTAACGGCATCGATCGCGACGAGCTCGTGCTCGCCCTGGCGAGACATGCCACTAGCAAGATCACCACCATCGACGACCTGGAGCGCGTCGGCACGCTCGGCTTCCGCGGCGAAGCTTTGCCGAGCATCGCTTCGGTCTCGCGCATGCGACTGGTCTCGCGCAGTGCCAACGCTGCGCACGCCTACGCGATCGATGCCGACAACGG